>JAFUMG010000034.1 GCA_017473225.1 Oscillospiraceae bacterium
AGCCTTGACCCGCTTGACATTGGGCTTCCAAGTACGATTGGAACGTCTGTGAGAGTGGGAAACCTTGATACCAAAGGTCACGCCCTTACCACAAAAATCACACTTCGCCATTCACTGCACCTCCCATCCGCAGATAACTCAATAAACTGCGCCCATCACAGGCGCCTGAATATGATAACAGACTTTTCGAAAAAAAGCAAGCACTTTTTTACAAATTTTTGAGTTTTTTTCAAAACACCTTGATATTCCCCCTGACCGCAGGTATAATATCCAAAAAGACCCACGAAGGAGGTTGCCTGCATTGATCGAAACCTACAGTGTCCCCCTGACGACCATCGTAAAAGAGTTCAGCCTGCAGGTGGAATACGCCGCCACGGACTATGAATCCATCCGCCTGACGGTGGCGGACATCGCCCGGCCCGGTCTTCAGCTGGCCGGCTATTTCGACCATTTCGAGCCCATGCGGCTCCAGGTCATCGGCAACGCGGAGATGAGCTATCTGTCCAAGCTGTCCTCCCGGGAGCGGTGCACGGTCTTTGACCGGCTGTTCTCCTACAAATTCCCCGCCCTGCTGATCTCCCGGAACATCCATCCCGACCAGGAATGTATGCAGATGGCAAAAAAGCACAATGTGACCCTGCTGCGCTCCCTGGACGCCACCGGCGTTCTGATCTCCATGATCAACAACTATCTGACCGCCGCCCTGGCTCCCCGAATCACCCGCCACGGCGTCCTGATGGAGATCTACGGCGAAGGTGTCCTGCTGACCGGCGAGAGCGGCATCGGCAAAAGCGAGAACGCTGTGGAGCTTCTGAAGCGGGGCCACCGGCTCATCGCCGACGACGCGGTGGAGATCCGCAAGATCTCCGGCAACTCCTTGGTGGGCACCGCCCCCGAGCTGATCCGCAACTATGTGGAGCTGCGGGGCATCGGCATCGTCAACGTGGCAAAGCTTTTCGGCATGGGCGCCGTCAAGCAGGAAAACGAGATCAATCTGGTCGTGAACATCGTCCACTGGGACCACCACGAGGTCTATGACCGGCTGGGCCTGGAGGATCAGTATATGGACATTCTGGGCGTCAAGGTGCCCATGAACACCATCCCCGTCACCCCCGGCCGTAACCTGGCGGTGATCCTGGAGGTGGCCGCCATGAACAACCGCCAGCGGAAAATGGGCTACAACCCCGCCCTGGAGTTCACAGAGCAGATCAACCGACATTTTGAAGAAAACATGGGTAAAATCTGATGAAAGAATTCACCATCGGGCCCAATGACGCCGGCCAGCGGCTGGACCGCTTTCTCGCGAAGGCCGTTCCCCTGCTGCCCGCCTCCCTGGCCCAGAAATACATCCGCATCAAGCGCATCAAATGTAACGGCGCCCGGGCCGAGCGGGACACCCGGCTGAAGGCCGGCGATGTGCTGCAGCTCTATATCAACGACGAGTTCTTCGACAAGCCCCGGGAGGACAACGCCTTCCTGACGGTGGCCACCCCGAAGCTGAACATCGTCTACGAGGATGAGCACGTCCTTCTGGTGGACAAGCGGCCCGGTCTGGCGGTCCATCCCCACGACGGTGCGGAATACGGCCGCACCCTCATCGACCACATCCAGGCCTACCTCTACCAGAAGCGGGAATGGCGTCCCCGGGAGGAGAACTCCTTCACCCCCGCCCTGTGCAACCGCATTGACCGGAACACCGGCGGCATCGTCATCGCCGCCAAGACCGCCGAGGCTCTCCGGGTCCTGAATCAGAAGATCAAGGACCGGGAGATGGACAAGCGGTACCTGGCCATCGTGGAGGGCACCCCGAAGCCCCGGGAGGGCAGCCTGAAGGGCTACCTTTTCAAGGACGCCAAGAAAAACCGGGTCTTCGTCACCGACACCCCCCAGCCCGGTGCCAAGACCTGCCAGACCAACTACAAGGTCCTGACCTCCGCCAACGGCCTGTCCCTGGTGGAGTGCGAGCTGATCACCGGCCGGACCCATCAGATCCGGGCCCAGTTCGCCCACGCCGGCCACCCCCTCCTGGGCGACGGCAAATACGGCAAGCTGGACAAGCGCTTCGACCGGAGATATCAGGCCCTGTATTCCTACCGCCTGACGTTTCAATTCACCACCGAAGCGGGAGGCCTGGAATACCTGAACGGCAAGAGCTTCCAGGTGGAGAAAGTCGATTTCGTGGATGAATATTTCCCGGGCTTCCGAATCTAATTCCGAAAATAATTGGACACCCAACATTTTATGGGTGTCCAATTTTTTCGCATCGTAGGGACCGGCCTCCCGGACGGTCCAATACGCATACGCATAACTGCCGCCTCAGCCAAGGCGGCAGTTACTTTTGAAACCGAACCACATCATTCGGTGTGCAATCCAGGATCATGCATATTTTTTCCAGCGTCAGCAAGGTGATATTATTTCCCTTTTTCAGCGCATCCAATGTTTTGTTATCAATTCCCGATTTCAGAAGCCGATACTGGCTGATTTGTTTTCTATCCATTGTTTCCCATAAGGGCGAATAGTCAATCATCTCCTCACCAGCTTTCCCTATAATCGTGTTTATTATAGGGAAAATTTTTCATTTTCAATATTGTGGAGTTATTCACAATATGCTATACTGTTTTCGAGGAGCGTGATATTATGCAACCGAAAGAATTAGATCAGATTCTGCTGAAAGTGGCACACAAAAACCATACTACCATCCAGGAAGTCCGCAACGAAATCATGATCGCAATGAAGGAAGCCCAACAAAACCCGGACCCAAATGTGCAGGCATTGTGGGCATCCATTCCCAAAAAGGGGGATGCTCCAACCATTGAGGAATTTATGGAATTTCTGATACACGGGGTCTCAGCATCTTGATCCAAAACAGCGCCGCCGCAGATAATATCTGCGGCGGCTTGCACATTATTTCAGCGCTTCCAATGCCAGCGCGTTCTGGGTCCTGTAGAGCTCCGCGTAAATGCCGCCCTTTTGGAGCAGCTCCTCGTGGCTGCCGCATTCGGTGATGACACCGTCGGCAATAGACACGATGCGGTTGGCGCTGCGGATGGTGGACAGGCGGTGGGCGATGATCAGGGTGGTGCGGCCCACGGCCAGATTGTCGAAGGCCCGCTGGATCTTGGCTTCCGTCACGGAGTCCAGCGCGGAGGTAGCTTCATCCAGGATCAGGATGGGCGGATTCTTCAGGAAGATCCGGGCGATGGCCACCCGCTGCTTCTGGCCGCCGGAGAGGAGGGTGCCCCGCTCGCCGACGTAGGTATTGAACTTCTCAGGCATCGCCATGATGTCATCGTAGATCTCCGCCCGCTTCGCCGCTTCGATGACCTCCTCCATGGTCGCGTCGGGCTTGCCATAGCGGATATTTTCGAAAATCGTATCCGCGAACAGGAACACATCCTGCTGGACGATGCCGATGTTCTCGTGGATGGACCGCTGGGTCACATCCCGGACGTCCCGGCCGTCGATGGAGATGCTGCCGGTGGTCACGTCATAGAACCGGGGGATCAGCTGGCAAAGGGTGGACTTGCCGCCGCCGGAGGGGCCCACGATGGCCACCGTCTCGCCGGGCTGAACATGCAGGCTCACCTCATGGAGCACCGCCAGGTCGCCGTCGTAGGCGAAGGACACATGATCGACGGTGATGTCGCCCTTCACGTCCTCCAGGGGCGCCGCGCCGGCCTTGTCCTGGACGGTGGGCTCGGTGCGCATGATGGTCACGAACCGGTTCAGGCCCGCGAAGCCATTGGCAAACATCTCCGAGAAGGTGGACAGCTTGCGCATGGGGGTGACGAAGGAGGAGATGTACAGCGTAAAGGTGATCAGATCCACATAATCCATCTGGTCCTTCATCACATAGTAGCCGCCCAGACCCACGATGACCACATTCAGGCTGCACAGGAAGAACTCCATGGAGCTGTGGAACCGGCCCATGGCCTTGTGGAATTCCCGCTTGGCGGTCTTGAAGATCTCGTTGGCGGCGTTGAAGCGGCCGCTCTCCACATCCTCGTTGGCGAAGGCCTTGGCGGTGCGGATGCCGGAAAGGCTGGATTCGATCTCCTGATTGATGTGGCCGGTCTTCTGCTTGGCCGCTTTGGAGGCCTTGGACATAGACTTGCGCATGGCCATGATGACCACCAGGAAAATGGGGATCATCACCGTCACCACCAGGGCCAGCTGCCACTGGATGGAGCCCATGACGATCAGCGCGCCGATGATGGTCAGCACGCTGGTCAGCAGGTCCTCCGGGCCGTGGTGGGCCAGCTCCGTCAGTTCGAAGAGGTCCGTGGTCAGACGGCTCATCAGCTGGCCGGTGCGGTTCTCGTCGTAGAAATCAAAGCTCATCTCCTGCATGTGGGTAAAGAGATCCTTGCGGATGTCCGCCTCCACCCGGATGCCGAAGGTATGGCCGTAGTAGGCAACGATGTAATTCAAAAACGACCGCAGCACATAGCTGACCAGCATCGCAACCATCACGATGAAGAAGGTCTTATACATCTGGTTGGGCAGCATATTGTACAGGGCGCTTCTGGTCACCAGCGGGAAGGTCAGATCGATCGCCGCGATCAGGGTGGCGCAGAGAATGTCGATCAAAAACAGCTTCTTGTGGTTCTTAAAGTAACTCAGAAAGATCATCAGCGGCTTCTTCCGCCGGAACTCTTCAGTCGTCATAACGTTTTACCTCCTGTCATTCTCCCTCTATTATACACCAATCCCGCAAAGTTGCAAGCGCAACCATTCATTTTCGCCCCAAGTCCGGCTTTTTCTTTGGACAATCGGGAATTGTGTGGTATACTGGAAGAAAAATGACACGATGAAAGGAACCGCTATGGAAATTCTCTATTCCGACCGCGAGATCGCAGTGTGCGTCAAGCCCGTGGGGCTGGACTCGGAGCACGATGTCCCCGCCGCGTTGGGCGGTGAGATCTACCCCGTCCACCGGCTGGACAAAAACGTCGGCGGCGTCATGGTCTACGCCCGGACGAAGCAAGCCGCCGCGGCCCTGTCCAGGGCCGTCCAGGAGGGGACCATGGTCAAGGAATATGTGGCCCTGGTCCACGGCACGCCCCCGGAATCCGGCGACTGGGAGGACCTGCTGTGGAAGGACGCCAAAAAGAACAAGGTTTTCGTCGTCAAGCGGCAGCGGGGCGGCGTGAAGAAAGCCCGGCTGGAATTCACCCGTCTTTCCGCCAGAGAAACCTCCCTGGTCCGCATCCGGCTCCACACCGGCCGCAGCCACCAGATACGGGTCCAGTTCTCCAGCCGGGGCTTCCCATTGGTCGGCGACCACAAATACGGCTCCCGGGACGAAAGAACCGAGCCGATGCTGTTTTCCTGTAAGATCACATTTCCCTGGAAGGGGCAGACAAAGTCCTTCGAAGCATTGCCAGAGTGGGCAAAATAAAACAGCATGTCATTGCGAGCCAGTGCTCACACTGGCGTGGCAATCTCCCACGGCGGCGCAACGCAGTCGGATACTAAAAATTCTGGTATTTCTGGGCATAATTTTCCGTTTTCATCTCTTTAAAGTCCCGGAAGGACCGGGGGATTGCCACGCCAGTCTGCGGACTGGCTCGCAATGACAGCATATTTTTTAGATGCCGCAACCACCGTTCAACAGAACGCTAAACTACAATTCCAAACAAATCAAGGGCACCTCTTTCGAGCAATGTCACTAAGTTAGCGACATTGGTGTGAAAGCAAGTCCCACAACGAATGAGTGCATCCCGCGAGGGATGCACTTTTTCAGCAAAAAGGGCATGACAAGTAAGCGGATCGAAAAATCCGCTTAAAAAGGCTATTCA
>JAFUMG010000035.1 GCA_017473225.1 Oscillospiraceae bacterium
AGAGCTGGCACGCCGAAGGCGTGACTCTGCGCCCGCAGGCGCGTTTCGGAGCGCAACCGCCCGAAGGGCGGCTCTTAGCGCGGAGATGAGAGGGCCCTCTCCGCCCCTTCGGGGCACCTCTCCCATAGGGAGAGGCAAGTTAGGCGCGAAACTACAATTTGCAATACCACAGCACAATATCTGGAGAACGATATGACGATGATGAAAAAATGCCGCATGTTGGCGGCGGGGGTTTTGGCGCTGCTGCTGGGCGGGTGTTCGGTATCCGCCGCGGCGGTGACGGAGCCCCAGACGCTGACCGCCGTTCGGTATCTGGACGCCGGGGAATGGGCCGACGGGGCCTTCGTCCGGCAGATGACCTCCACCGCTCTCTATACCTTGGAGGATGGGGAGCTGACGCCCGGCCTTGCCGGTCTGCCGGTGGATGTGACCGGGGAATATGCCGGGACCCGGGGCGTTCCCACCGGGGCGGAGCGGTGCTATGCCTTCCGCGTCCCGCTGGCGGAGGACGTATTCTGGGAGGACGGCACGGCGGTCACCGCCGGTGACCTGCTGACCGCCATTCAGGCGAAGCTGGATACGGACTTCCGGTGGCTCTCCAACGCGGAAGGGTATCTGGCAGGCTGGGAGCGGGACAGCGATACCGTTGTCAGCCTGGCTGACGCTGGCTTTGGGACCCTGGCAGAGGCGGAAGCGGCGGGATACACCCGGTTTTATGTGGATACGGCGGAGCTTTGGGGCCTGGACGGGGGCTGGGAGCCCATCACGGACCGGGCCCGCATCCGGGACTGGGCCATGCCCTCGGGACTGGAGGAACTGTATGTGACTCCCGCCTACCTCTATCGGAATTATCTGGCGGAGGGCAAGTCCCTCAGCTACCTGCAGGGAGAATTCCTGGGGGTGACGGCGGACCGGGCCGATGTGCTGACGCTGGAAGACGTGGGCGCGGTGAAGACCGGGGGCCATGAGCTGCTGCTCATCTCCGCTTCCCCGGTGACCGCCGGGACCGTGGCGGCCCGGCTGCTGGACCTGACTCTGACGGACAGCCGCTCCTATGGCCCCTACCGTGTGGTTTCTGCCGATGCGGAAGAGATCCTGTTGGAGCGCAATCCCTATTGGGCCGGAGATACAGAGGAATACCAGCGCATCCGCTGCCTGGCAAGATAGGACTTGTGGAAACGGCGGGGATGTAGTACAATAAAAGGAAATATAGGTTGTGACTATCGGTTTTAGTCAGCGAAACTGTCAAAGCGAACAACGTAACGACATGTCATTCCGAGCATAGCGCAGCGGTTTAGAATATCCATGATTGCCGGTGGCAATCATACCATAGACCATATGAAACGGAGTCGAGGAATCTACGCATTATGATAACATTTGCACCCAAATCGGTGCCGAGATCCTTCGACTCGCTCCGCTCGCTCAGGATGACAACTGCTTTTGTTGACTTTCCGCTGTGCGTGCTGTTTAAAGCCGATAACCACCAAGCCGGTAATTACAAAAGAAACCATTTTCGACACGCCATCAGGAGGATTGCCCATGACACCGGACCGTGACGAACTGAACAGACGGCGCCGGCTCCGGGAGGAGCAGCGCAGAAAGCGGAAGGCCCAGCAGCGCCGGTTCTATATCCGGCTGTGCCTGGCCGCGGTGGTGCTGATCGCCTGCGGTGCGGCGATTTTCCTGCTGAGCCGGGGAAACGAGCAGACCCCGGCGGAGCCCACCGTTTCCGGCACCGAGGCCCCGGTGTATCAGGCGGATGTGCTGGAGGAGACGGAGGCCCCCACGGAGGCGGACAAATCCTCCCGGACCAAGGCCCCCACGGTGATCCACCTGGCGGCGGCGGGAGACCTGAACATCACCGACAAGGTGGTCTGGTCCGGCCAGACCTCCGGCGATTTTGACTACACCAAGGCCTTTATGGACGTGGCGCCGGTTTTGTCCGAGGCGGATATCTCCGTGCTGAATTTCGAGGGTATCGTCTGCGGCGCGCCCTACGGCAGTACCAGCAGCTCCGCTCCCCAGAAAATGCTGGAGGGCCTGAAGGCTGCCGGCGTGGATCTGCTGCAGGCGGCCAATTCCCAGTCCATGACCAACGGCATGAACGGCCTGCTCTCCACCCTGAATAACATCCGGGCGGCGGGACTGGAGCCCGTGGGCGCCTTCTCCTCGGCGGAGGAATTCAAGAAGGCCAAGGGCTATACCATCTGCGAGGTCAGCGGCATCAAGATCGCCTTCGTGGCCTTCACCAAGGGCATGGACGGCCGGGGTATGCCCACCGGCAGCGAGGACTGCATCAACCTGCTGTACACGGACTACGCCACCACCTATCAGGAGGTGGACACCGCGGGGATCACGAAGATCCTGCGCAGCGTGGCGTCGGAAAAGCCCGACCTGACGGTGGCCCTGCTCCACTGGGGCAGCGAGTATAACGACACCGTCAGCGACACCCAGAAGTCCATCGTCAAGCTGATGCAAAAGGAGGGCGTGGACGCCATCATCGGCACCCATCCCCACATGGTCCATGAGATCACCTACGACAGCGTGACGGGTCAGCTGGTGGCCTATTCCCTGGGCGACTTCTTCGGCGACGGCACCCGGGGCGGCACAAACTATTCCATCATCCTGGATCTGGAGATCACCAAGGACAACGAGACCGGCGAGACCAAGATCACGGATTACGGCTACACGCCCATCTACACCCTCTCGGAGGAGGAGTGCGACGGCGACCGGCGGGTGGTCCGCATTGACAACGCCATCGCGGCCTATGAGGGCAATTTCGTGGACAAGATCACGGAAGCGGCCTACAACAGCATGAAGACCGCCCTGGACCGGATCTCCGCCCGGGTCAGCGGCGAATAAAAGGAAGAAAGAACCAGGTTTGAGCTGTCTGCTTAAACCTGGTTCTTTGAAATGTTGGGGATTCGAGTTGTAGTTTGGCGCACTGCCTACGGCATCAAAATGCAAAATTCAAAATGCAAAATGCAGAATTATGGTGTGCGCAAAGCGCACGATTTAAAATCATTTCCGCAGGAAATACCACAATTTTGCATTTTGCATTCAGCATTCTGCATTTCGCGCGATGGCGCGCCAATCTACAATTTGAACGCCTTACAAAAAGGGGCACCGGGTTATCCCGGTGCCCTTTTGCAAATACTGAGATTATTCGGCGAAGCCTTTGGGGTTCTTGCTCTGCCAGTTCCAGGCGTCCCGGACCATGTCCTCCAGGCCGTACTGTGCCTTCCAGCCCAGGACCTCGGCGCTCTTGGCGGGGTCGGCGTAGCAAGTGGCCAGGTCGCCGGGGCGGCGGTCCACGATCTTGTAGGGAACGTCCACGCCGTTGACCTTGATGAAGGCCTTGACCATGTCCAGCACGGAGTAGCCGGTGCCGGTGCCCAGATTGAACACCTCACAGCCGGAGTTTTTCTCCAGATACTTGACGGCGGCCACATGGCCCTTGGCCAGGTCCACCACATGGATGTAGTCCCGGACGCCGGTGCCGTCGGGGGTGTCGTAGTCATTGCCGTAGACGCTCAGGAATTCCCGGCGGCCGATGGCGGTCTGAGTGATGTAGGGCATCAGGTTGTTGGGGATGCCTCTGGGGTCCTCGCCGATGAGGCCGGACTTGTGGGCGCCGATGGGGTTGAAGTAGCGCAGCAGCACGATGCCCCATTCCTTGTCCGCGTGGGCCATGCCGGAGAGGATCTGCTCGGTCATATACTTGGTCCAGCCGTAGGGGTTGGTGCAGTTGCCGGTCTTGCTGGTCTCCCGCAGGGGCATTTCGTTGTCGCCGGAGTAGACGGTGGCGGAGGAGGAGAAGATGATGTTCTTCATACCCACGTCAGCCATGACCTTGGTCAGCACCAGGGTGGAGTTCAGGTTGTTGTCGTAATAGCGCCAGGGCTGGGCGACGGATTCGCCCACGGCCTTCAGGCCCGCGAAGTGGATGCAGCAGCCGATCTCGTTTTCGGCGAAGATCTTCCGCAGCAGGGCTTCATCCCGGACGTCGCCCTCGTAGAACTTGACTTCCTTGCCGGTGAGGGCCTTGACCCGCTCCAGGCTCTTGGGATTGGAATTGCACAGATTGTCGATGACGATAACGCCATAGCCGTTTTCCAGCAGCTCGATGCAGGTATGGGAGCCGATGTAGCCGGCGCCGCCGGTGACGAGAACATTCATGGTTAACTCCTCCATATGCTTCAAATGATACTATTATTGTAAGCGTCCCGGCCAAAAAAAGCAAGCACGGCGGTGTACGCGTTCCTATTTTTTCTTGCTATTTTTCAACGATGAAGGTATAATGGATATTGGATTGATATGTGGTTTTGTAAATTATAGTTTGGCACACTGGCGCGGGAGCGCCCAAGCCTCCCTCTGACGAGGGAGGTGGCTCGGCGCAAGCCGAGACGGAGGGAGAGAAAGCGCTGCAATTACCGCAATGCGAAACGGAACGTTTTCTCTCCCCCAGTCACCTTCGGTGACAGCCCCCTCGTCAGAGGGGGCCTTGAGTGCGGTGCGAATCTGAACATCAAACTACAATTTAAACCAACACAAATAACTGGAGGGTACTCCTTGATGAACAAGAAGAAAATTCTCCTGCTGACCACCGGCGGGACCATTGCCTGCCTGCCCGGGGGCGAGGGGCTGGAGCCCCGGCATTCCGATGTGATGGAGCGGGAGCTGGACCAGCTGCGGACCTATTACGACGTCACCGTCCGGGATTCCATGTGCCTGGACTCTTCCAATATGCGCCCCGAGGACTGGCAGCAGATCGCCGTGGATATCTACAACAACCGGGAGGGCTTTGACGGCATCGTGGTCTCCCATGGCACCGATACCATGGCCTATACCGCCAGCGCCGTGACCTTCATGCTGCCGGGCATCGACCTGCCGGTGGTATTCACCGGCTCCCAGCTGCCCCTGGCGGATATGCTCTCCGACGGCCCCGACAATCTGCGGACCGCCTTCGCTATGGCGGCTTCCGGCCATCCCGGCGTGTTCCTGGCCTTCGACCGGAAGGTCATGCTGGGCTGCCGGGCGGTGAAGGTCCGGGCCTCGGGCTTCTCCGCCTTCGAGAGCGTCAACGCCTGGTACGCGGGCACCGTTACCGGCATGGGCCTGGAGCTGCGCCAGGAGAACATCCCCAAGCCCCAGGGCCAGCCCCGGCTGCTGCCCCGGCTGGATAAGAATGTGTTCCTGCTGAAGCTGACGCCGGGACTGAATCCGGCGATCTTCGATATGCTGGCGGCCATGGGCTACAAGGGCATCGTCATCGAGGCCTTCGGTCTCGGCGGCATCAATGTGCTGGGCAAGAGCCTGCGAGGCATCCGCCGGGCGGTGGAGGACGGCATCAGCGTGGTGGTCACCACCCAGTGCCTGTACGACGCTTCGGACCTGCGGGTCTATCAGGTGGGCAACCGCCTGCTGGAGCTGGGCGTGATCCAGGGCCGGGACATGACGTCCGAGGCCGCCATGACCAAGCTGATGTGGGCCCTCGGCCAGGGCATGGACCCCGATGAGATCCGGGCCCTGTTCGAAAAGAACCTGGCGGGAGAAGTCACAGCCAGCTGAGTTTATGAATGAATAATTGTGGTATGCCTTCGGCATGATTTTTCATAAAAAGCCGCGAAGCGGCACCTTAATTATTCATTATTCATCATTCATTCTTCATCCTTCATTATTCTATCAAGGAGGAACGACTATGGATCCTATCTATGTAACCGGCCATCGGAATCCGGATACGGACTCCATCGTGGCGGCCATGGCCTATACGGCCCTGCGCAACGCCCTGGGCGACCGGGAATATGAGGCCGCGTGTCTGGGCCATGTCTCCGACGAGACCCAGACGGTGCTGGACCGCTTCGGCTTCCAGCCCCCCAAGCTGATCACCAGTATGCACACCCAGATCAAGGATCTGGATTACGATACCCCCGCTATCCTGAGCCGGGCCGTCACTGTGGGCCGGGCCTGGGATATTTTGCAGCAGCAGCAATTCATCCGCTCCGTACCTGTGGCCAAGGAGGACGGCACCCTGTACGGTATCCTCTCCCGGGACGATGTGGCGAACTATAATATGACGCAGGTTCTCTCCGGCGTGCTGGAGGAGGTGCCTCTGTTCAATGTCCTCAGCGTGCTGGAGGGCAAGGTCATCAACGAAGCCGGCGAGAACATCGACACCATTTCCGGCGAGGTCACCATCGCCCTGCCCCAGACCCAGGAAAACCTGCTGTTCAACAAGCGGGAGTCGGTGGTCCTCTGCGGCGACCAGCCGGATATGATCCGCCGGGCGCTGGAGATGAACGTCAGCTGTGTGGTCCTATGCCAGGCGGAGCTGTCCGCCGAGCTGCGGCGGATGCCCACGCAGACTTGCATCATTTCGACCCCCTATGACGCCTGCCGGGCGGCCCGGCTGATCTTCCAGTCCACGCCCATTTTCAAAATGTGCCGGACGGAGAACATCATCCGCCTTCACCTGGAGGACCGGGTGGACGAGGTCAAGGAGCAGGTGCTGAAATACCGCGACGCCATCTTCCCCATTCTGGACGGGAACGATCATGTGGTGGGCGTGCTGACCCGGTATCATCTGCTGAAGCCCCGGAGAAAGCGGGTGGTCCTGGTGGACCACAACGAGGCGGCCCAGTCCGTCCCCGGCCTGGAGGAAGCGGAGATCCTGGAGATCATCGACCACCACCGCCTGGCGGATATCCAGACCAATAATCCCATCTATGTCCGCAACGAGCCCGTGGGCTCCACCAATACCATCATCGCCGGCATGTTCCAGGACCGGGGCCTGATGCCCTCGGCGGCCATGGCGGGCATGATGGCCGCGGCGATCCTGTCCGATACGGTCATGTTCAAATCCCCCACCTGCACGGAGCGGGACAAGCGCATGGCGGAGCGGATGGCCCGGATCGCCAACATCTCCCTGGATGAGCTGGGCAAGGAGATCTTCTCCACCTCCGTGGACTCCAAGCCTGCCCGGGACCTGCTGAATACGGACTACAAGGAATTCCACATCGCCGGCCACGACTTGGCGGTGGCTCAGATCACCTGCGTGGACAGTCCCAAGATGCTGGAGCGCAAGGAGGAATTCCTGCAGCTGATGCGCAGCCGCGCCCGGGAGAAGGGCTTCTCCGTGATGATGCTGATGATCACGGACGTGCTGCTGGAGGGCTCCCAGATCATCTATGTGGGCAGCGACGAGATCATCCAGCAGGCCTTCAACGCCACCCCCAGAGACAACACCGTCTTCCTGCCCCACGTCATGAGCCGGAAGAAGCAGATCATCCCCATGCTGAGCGCACTGTGGGGCTAAGACAAGATGGATGCTGCCGTCTAACAGGCAGCCGAGTCGCGCAATGCAAAATTCAAAATGCAAAATGCAGAATTATGGTGTGCGCAAAGCGCACGATTTGAATTATTTCCGAAGGAAATACCTTCATTTTGCATTTTGCATTCAGCATTCTGCATTATTTGAAACAAATTCGGAGGAAACCATGGGCTTTGAAACGCTGCTGGGCAATGACCGGCTGAAGGAAAACTTAACAGCCAGCCTGCGCCGGGGGCGGATCTCCCATTTTTACCTGATCTCCGGCCCCGAGGGCTCCGGCAAGCATACCCTGGCCAGACTGCTGGCCGCGGCCATCCTCTGCGGAAGCCCGGACCGGCCCTGCGGCCGCTGCGGCCCCTGCCGGAAGGTGATGGACGGGAACCACCCGGACTTCATCACCATCGACGACCCGGAGAAGAAAACGGTGCCGGTGGACCTGATCCGCCAGGCACGGGCGGATATCTATATCCAGCCCAATGAATCGGACCACAAGATCTACCTGTTCCCCCGGGCCCAGGACATGGGTCTGCCGGGCCAGAACGCCCTGCTGAAGGTGCTGGAGGAGCCGCCCAAGTACGGCGTATTCATCCTCCTGACGGATAACCCCGAGAAGCTGCTGCCCACGGTTCGGTCCCGATGCACGGAGCTGGCCTTACGGGCGCTGCCGGAGGAGCTGCTGATCCGGGCGCTGAGCCGGGAATTCCCGGAGGCCTCCGCCGAGGACATTCGGGCTGCGGCGCTCCGGGGCGGCGGCTATCTGGGCCAGGCCCGGAAGCTGCTGGAAGAGGGGGACGCCGTCCCGCCCCAGACGGAGGGCTTCGTTCGGAGCTTTGTCGCCCGGGACACTTACGGTCTGGTCCAGACCTTGGTCCCCATGGAAAAATGGAAGCGGGACCAGCTGGTGGGGATCCTGACCGGCTGGCAGGAGCTGGTGGAGGGGGCCGTTGCCTGCAAGGCGGGGCTGCCCGCCCCATCGCCCCTGGCCCGGACCCTCAGCGCGGGCCGCACCAGCCGGGAGCTGATGGCCGCCATGGAGTGCCTGAAGAAGGCCGCCCAGTATGCCCAGGGCAATGTATCCCCCGCCGCCGTCTGCGGCTGGCTGGAATGGGCGCTGAGATAAGTTGAAAATTGAAAATGGAAAATTGAAAATTTGGTTTCGTTTTCCATTATGATAGATAAGGAGTATACCAATGGAAGAAGAAATCCTGACCGCCCCGGAAGCGGCTGAATATGTGGAGGTCGTTGACATCCAGTTCCGCCAGGGGCAGAAGGTCTATTATTTTGACCCCGCCGGCGGGAAGTACCGGACCGGCGACCATGTGATCATCGATACCGCCCGGGGCCCCGAGTTCGGCATCTGCGCCGGCGGCAATCATAAGATCCGCCAGAGGGATGTGGTGGCGCCCCTGCGCAGCGTCCTGCGCCGGGCCAACCACGAGGACGAGCGGACCATAGCCCGGAACCGGGCCGAGGAGAAGCGGGCCTACGAGATCTGCCTGCAGAAGATCGCCGACCACAAGCTGGACATGCAGCTGGTCTCCGCCGAGTATGCCTTCGACGGCAGCAAGATCCTGTTTTTCTTCACCGCCGACGAGCGGGTGGACTTCCGGGAGCTGGTGAAGAATCTGGCATCCGTGTTCCACACCCGCATCGAGCTGCGGCAGATCGGCGTCCGGGACAAGGCCAAGATGGTGGGCGGCCTGGGCATCTGCGGCCGGCCCTTCTGCTGCGCCAGCTTCCTGGATGATTTCCAGCCTGTGTCCATCAAGATGGCCAAGACACAGAATCTGAGCCTGAACCCCACCAAGATCTCCGGCACCTGCGGCCGGCTGATGTGCTGCCTGAAATATGAGCAGGAGGCCTATGAGGACCTGCTGCGCAATTCCCCCAAGGCGGAGTCCTTCGTGGATACCCCCGAGGGCCGTGGCACCGTGGTGGAGGTGGATCTGCTCCGCAGCCGGGTGAAGGTCCGGATGGAGGACAGCCCCGAGACCATTTCCGTCTTTGCCAACGCGGACATCGCCGTCCTGCGCAACGGCAAGGCCAAGAAGAACGATCCTCCCATCCCCGCGGACCTGGCCCCCATTTCCGGCGGCGGCAAGCGGGTCCGGAAGGAAAAAGTGGAGGAGGAGCCTGTCCGGCTGGAGCCCATCCGCTTCCGCTACAGCACGGAGAACGTGGTGGACGAGCCTATCGAAGAGCCCACCGCGCCGGAGGAGACCGCGGAGAATAAGCCCGCCAAGTCCCGCCGCCGCCGCAAGCCCCGGGGCGAGGGCCAGAAGCCGGAGCAGCCCAAGGCCGAGCAGCCGAAGAAGGAGCCGGTGAAGAAGGAAGCGCCCCAGAAGGAAGCCGGAGAGGACGCCGAAGCCGGCGGGGAAGCCGCGAAGAAGCCCCACCGCCGCCGCAATGGCTATCGCCGCAAGCCCAGACCCAAGCAGGGCGGCGAGGGCTGAGGGGACTGCTGATATAACAAAAGAGCGCCGTCGTAAGACGGCGCTCTTTTTATGCTCAGTTTTTTGCCTGGTCGTCCTGGGCGGTGACGATGGGGCGCAGGACGCTGTAGTCATTGAACCGGGTGTCGTTGGTGCTGGACAGGAATACCAGATTCACCGCGATGTCCGGCACCGTGACCTGAGCCACCAGGGATGCCACATCCTTGGCGCCCACATTCTGCAGGTACATCCGGGTGCGGCCCTCGGGGAGGGTGAAGCCGGTGTCGCTGGCCACGAAGGATACCGCGAAATTGTCCTTGGCGCAGGTGGTCACCAGCTTCGCCGCGGCGGTGGTGATGGCTTCGGTCTTGTCGCCGTCGAAGGCGATGTTGGTGGTGTCCGGGAAGCGGAAGTCGGTGAAGACCACCTCGTCAAAGCCCAGATCCCGCAGCTCGCCCACAATGGCGTAGAGCCAGCTCATGGTGCCGGAGTCCGTGGGGTCCAGCCAGTAGCAGCCGGCGTCGTCCACCCACAGGTAGCCCTTCTTGGGTACGGCCAGACCGCTGGAAACGTGGTTCAATCCGTAGCTCCAGTCCCGGAAGGCCGGCAGGCAGGCGATGGTGTACAGGTTTCGGCTGTTCATGTCCTGGATCAGGCTGTCCACGGCGGCCAGGTCCACGGTGGAGGCGTAGACCGCGTCGGAGAGCCCGGAGGAATAGTAGAAGCTGCCCTTGATATTCTTCACTTCGATCATCACGGCGGTGCCGGAGCCGAGGGTGGACAGCAGCTCCCGGGTGCCGGCGATGTCATCCTTCAGATCGTCGCCGCTGATGTAGTAGCCGCTGATCTGAGCCAGCTCATAGGTGGCGTCGATGGCGTTCTCGCCCTCGTTGAAGTAGATGGAGATGGTCTCGGCGGAGGAGGGGGGCGCGGCCAGCTGGCCGGTGCCGGGGTCCTCCAGGTCGAAATTCAGGGAAGCGCCCTCGTCGGTGTAGACCACATAGCGCTCCAGCCAGATGACCCAGCAGAACCAGACCACGATCCCCGCCAGCAGCAGCGTCAGGGCCACCATGCCGATGCGCTGCAGCTTGCGCTTGGTGGTAAATGTCAGTGCCATGCTGTGCTCCTTTTCGCGGTGACGCAGCGCCAGTCCTCCTTGGCGCGGGTCCGGGTGACGGTGAGCCCGGCCTTTTCCAGGGCGGCGGTGACTTCCTCCAGCCGCGTGTCCAGGATGCCGGAGCAGATGAGGGTGCTGGCTTCATTCAGGAACCGGGGCAGCACCGGGGCCAGCCCGATGATCACATCGGCCACGATGTTCACCAGCACCAGGTCGTATTCGCCCCGGGCCAGCCGCTCCATGAGGGCCTGATCCTCGGTGACGTTGCCGGTGAGGGCGGTGAATTCCGGGGCGGCGAAGTGGTTATAGGCGGCGTTTTCCCGGGCAATGCCCTCGGCCTTGGGGTCGATGTCCACGCCGATGGCGCTGCCTGCTCCCAGCCGCAGGGCGGCGATGGAGAGGATGCCGCTGCCGCTGCCCAGGTCCAGGCACCGGAAGCCGGGTTTTACGGTCTCCTCCATGGACTCCATGACCATCTGGGTGGAGGGATGGGCGCCGGTGCCGAAGGTCAGGCCCGGGTCCAGAATGATGGGGGTCCGGCCGGAATCGTCGGAATCGGCCTGCCAGTAGGGGAGGACGATGAGGTTTTTGCCCACCTCCACGGCGGGGTAGTTGTCCTTCCAGCTCTCCTCCCAGTCGGTCTCCGCCATGGCGGCCGCCTGCATGGAAAGTCCCAGCTTTTTCACCAGCGCCTCCAGCTCGGCAAGGCCGTCCTTGTCGGTGTCCTCCAGATAGAGCTTGATGTGGGACAGGCCCTGGAGCTTCTGCTGGAATTCCTCGTCGATATAATCCCAGTAGGCCCGGTTCTCGTCCAGAAAGGTTTCGAATTCCGCCTGGTCCTCGATGACCAGCTCGGGAAAGCCCCCGGCGGTCAGAGCCGCCGCGGCGGCCTCCACCCGGCCCGGTTCGGTGTCAATGGTAATTTCAAGCCATGCCATGGCTGTACCTCCTGTGTGGAATTGCTCATAGTTTAGTCCATTGTACCGCAAAGAAGGAAAAATGACAACCGGAAAAGTCTTAAATTTTTGTGTCCTACTATCTATTTCGGGTCAAATGGTATATAATAAGGCTAAATTGCGCTTGCCGGGTTCGAATTGTAGTTTAGCGCTTTGCTGAGCAGTGGTTGCGGCATCTAAAAATATGCTGTCATTGCGAGCCAGTGTGCGCACTGGCTCGCAATGACATGCTTCTTTTTAACTGCGCGCTGAACTACAATTTGCCCCCCAATTATCAACAACCGAGGTGAAATACATGACCCAAACCATTGAACTTCTGCCCGGGGTGACGCTGCGGTGTTTCCCGGATGACCGCTTCAAGCAGGGCACCCTCAGCTTTCAGATCATCCGCCCCATGGCCGCCGGGGAGGTGGCGCTGAATGCCCTGATCCCCACGGTGCTCCTCCGGGGCACTGTCCGGCACCCGGACCTGCGGTCCATCACGCTGCGGCTGGATGAGCTCTACGGTGCCGCCGTGGGCGCCACGGTCCGCCGGGTGGGCGACTATCAGACCACCGGCCTGACCTGCGGCTTCATCGAGGATAAGTACGCCCTCCCCGGGGACCGGGTGCTGGAGCCTATGCTGGATTTCCTCCGGGAGCTGCTGCTGGAGCCGGTGCTCCATGAGGGCGGCTTCGACCCGGGCTTTGTGGAGAGCGAGAAGAAGAATCTCATCTCCACCATCGAGTCCGACCTCAACGACAAGCGGGTCTACGCCATGAACAAAATGCTCCGGGCCATGTGCAGGGCCGATTCCTACGGCATCCCCCGGCTGGGAACGGTGGAGGACGTGGCGAAGATCGACCCGGTAACCGCCTGGGAGCATTATCAGAGGATCCTCCGCACCAGCCGCGTTGACATTTTCTATGTGGGCACCGCCCCCGCGGAGACAGTGGCCCGGCTGCTGATGCCCATTTTTGACGGGATCCACCGGGACTATCAGCCCCTGGGACCCCAGACTCCCTTCCACGACGCCGGCGGGGAGGATCTGGTGGAGACCATGGACGTGGCCCAGGGCAAGCTGTGCCTGGGCTATGTGACCCCCATCACCAACCGGGACCCCCGGTTCGCCGCCATGCAGGTGGCCAACGCCATCTTCGGCGCGGGCATGACCAGCAAGCTGTTTGTGAATGTCCGGGAAAAGCTGAGCCTGTGCTATTCCATCGGCTCCGGCTACTATGGCTCCAAGGGCCTGGTGACGGTGTCCGCGGGCATTGACTTTGCCCGGGAGGAGCAGACCCGTGCTGAGATCGCCCGGCAGCTGGATGCGGTTCGGAGCGGCGAGATCACGGAGGAGGAACTGCGGTCTGCCAAGGAGGCCCTGCTGTCCAGCCTGCGCAGCACCCACGATTCCCCCGGAGCCATCGAGGGCTACTATGCCACCGCCGCCCTCAGCGGTCTGGCCATGACCCCGGCGCAGTACATGGACGCCATCCGGGCCGTCACGGCGGAGCAGGTGGCCGCCGCGGCCAGGGAGCTGCGGCTGCACACCACCTATTTCCTGAAAGGGGAAACTGCATGAAAAAATACGAATACCCCGAACTGGGGGAGGTCCTTTATAAAGAGCGGCTGGCGAACGGCCTGACGGTGGCGGTGGTGCCCCGGCCGGGCTTTACGAAGAAGCTGGCCTATTTGGTGACGGATTTCGGTTCCGTCCACACGGATTTTACCCTGGAGGGCCGGGAGGTCCATGCCCCCGCGGGCATCGCCCATTTTCTGGAGCACAAGATGTTCGACCTGCCCGGGGACCGGGATGTGTCCGCGGAGCTGGCGGCTCTGGGCGCGGGGACCAATGCCTTCACCAGCTACGATATGACCGCCTATTACATCTCCTGCACCGAAAATTTCGAAGCCGCCCTGCGGCTGCTGATCGAGTTTGTCTCCACCCCCTATTTTACGGAAGAGAGCGTGGCCAAGGAGATCGGCATCATCGACCAGGAGATCGGCATGAACGAGGACGCCCCGGACAGCCGGGTCTTTGAGAACCTGGTTCGGTGCCTCTACCGGGAGCATCTGATCCGGGTGCCCATTCTGGGCACCTCCGACACCATCCGACAAATCACCCCGGCGCTGCTGTATGACTGCCACCGGGCCTTCTATACCCCCGGCAATATGATCCTCTGCGTGGTGGGCGATGTGGACCCGGACCGGGTGGCCCGGATCGCTGAGGAGATGCTGGGCAGCGGGGAGAAGAGCGTGGGCGTCAAGCTGCGGCCCTGGGTCGAAGCCATGGACGCCGCCGGGGAGGACCCCACCGAGCGGATGGAGGTGGCCATGCCCACCTTCCAACTGGGCTTCAAGTGCGAGCCCTCTGGCCGGGGCGTGGAAGCCATCCGGCAGGAGGTCATCGGCGATCTGGCGGCGGAAGCCCTCTTCGGCGAATCCTCCGAAACCTACCTGCGGCTCTATGAGGAGGGTCTCATAGACTCCTCCTTCGGCGGCGGCTTCGAGACCATCGATGGCATGGCCATGCTCCTGTGCTCCGGCGACAGTGACGACGCGGAAGCGGTCCGCTCCGCCATCCTGGAAAGCGGCGGGAAAATCGCCCGGGAGGGCGTTTCCGAACAGGACTTCCTGCGGATGAAGCGCAGCGCCCTGGGCCGGCGCATCCGGGATCTGGACAGCTTCGACTCCACCTGCTTCCGCGTCTGCGCCTATCATCTGTCGGATTTCGACTATTTCCGGTTCCCCGCCGTCTATCAGGATGTGAAGGCGGAGGAGCTTCGGGAATTTTTGGGCCGGGTGGTGCGCCCGGAGCGCTGCTGCCTGTCCGTCATCGAACCCAAGGAGGAATAAGCATGTACACTGAAATTTCGTTCCCCTCACTGGGGATCACCATCGATCCTGCCAGCACCTTCTCCATCGGCCCTCTGACCATCCATTACTACGGCCTGATCATCGCCTGCGGCCTGATCCTGGCGGTGCTCTATTGCAGCCGCCGGGGCAAGGAGTTCGGCATCAACGAGGACACCATTCTGGACGGCGTCCTGTGGATCACCCCCTTTGCCATCCTCTGCGCCCGGGCTTATTACTGTATCTTCACCTGGGAGAGCTACGCGGATGACCCCATCAGCGTCCTGTACATCTGGAAGGGCGGCCTTGCCATCTATGGCGGCGTCATCGGTGCGGCGGTGGGCATCGTCGTGTTCTGCAAGATCCGTAAGATCAAGATCCCCATGCTGCTGGATCTGGTGAGCCTGGGCTTTCTGATCGGCCAGAGCCTGGGCCGCTGGGGCAATTTCTTCAACCGGGAGGCCTTCGGCGCGGAGACGGACAGCTTCCTGCGGATGGGCCTGATGAACGCCTATACCGGGGAGATTACCTATCACCATCCCACCTTCCTCTATGAGTCGGTCTGGAACGCCGTGGGCTTCCTGCTTCTGCACAAGCTGTCCAAGCGCCGCAAATTTGACGGCCAGGTGGCCCTGGGCTACGCGGCCTGGTATGGTCTGGGCCGGACCTTCATCGAGGGCCTGCGGACCGACAGCCTGTACATCGGCCCCATCCGGGTCAGCCAGCTGCTGGCGGCGGTGAGCTGCGCCGCGGCCCTGGCGGTGCTGGTCTGGCAGATGTTCCGCCCCCACGACCCCGCGGACCTGTACGTCAACCAACTGGCGGCAAAGCAGAACGGGGAGAAAGAGGAGTAAAGGATATATCACCGAAGTTGCCGGATTTCAATGTCGTCCGCACCGCGGGTGCGGAAACCACATTGTAGGGACCGGCGTCCTCGACGGTCCGGCGGTAATACGCTGCGCTGTTGCGCCGTTTTCGGCGAATTCGCAGTCGGTACGTTCGGACCGTCCGGGAGGCCGGTCCCTACGATCACCTTATTATTCGACAAATCACAATTGTGACTATCGGTTTTAGTCAGCGAAACTGTCAAAACGAACGAAGTAACGACATGTCATTCCGAGCGTAGCGTCAGCGAAGTCGAGGAATCTACGCATTATAATAACATTTGCACTCAAATCGGTGCCAAGATCCTTCGACTCGCTCCGCTCGCTCAGGATGACAACTGCTTTTGTTGACTTTCC
>JAFUMG010000036.1 GCA_017473225.1 Oscillospiraceae bacterium
AACCACCAGCATTTCGGCGAATTCGTACTGCAGCGCAGCAATCCCTCAGTCAAAAATCGGAGATTTTTGACAGCTCCCTTTACACAAGGGAGCCTTGGGGCGCTCCCGCGCCACTGCGCCCGCAGGCGCGTACAGAGCGCAACCGCCGTAGGCGGCTCTTAGCGCGGAGTAGTGCGACAAACTACAATTTTGGCATCCTTGCCACATCCGCCACGGCTTCGGCGAAGGCTGCGCAGGCGGCGTCGCAGGCGGCTTGGGTCCCGCTGAGGAGACCGCCGCCGAAATTCGTCTCGCTGGGGGGTGCATACAGTTTACATAACTTTACATCCGACGCCTTCAGCGCCGCGTCCAGGGCGTACATGCTCTCCAGCGGCGGGGCGATCAGGTAGGCCAGGGCCGTCCCCTCCCGGACCCCCGCTTCCTTCGCCAGGAAGGAACCTACGGAGCTGACCGTGTGGGCAAGATAGGGCACGCCGCTGACCTCCTCGAAGCCGATCCGCTCCAGGGCGGAGACCGCCGCGTCCATGCCGCTCCGGGCATCTCCCGGCGTCCGTGCCGCCAGGATCCCGATGACCTCTCCGGCGTTGGGCGTAGAAGCGTTCCCCGCTCCGGCGTAGAAGCTCCGGGCGTAGCAGACCCTCACGTCCGCCGCTTTGGTGGCTTCGTCCAGGGCGATATAGGTGGCGTCGTCGCTGTCGGTGGTCAGAAGGCCCAGGGAGGGATACCCCTTCGGCGCGCCCAGGCTCTGGGCCAGGCCCGGCGCCGCGTTGGCCAGATACCGCAGAGACAGGATCTTCACTGGGATCATTTCGCTTCCTCCAGATGCAGGCCCACGCCGGAGACCTTCCGCTTCAAAATGGTGTCGATCAGCTCCGCCACATAGGCCCCGGCCTCCACCGCGGGAGTGCCCTGGGCGTGGATGTTGCTGACCACCGTCCGGCTGGACTCGCTGACGCCGGTGCGGGGCTTGTAGGTGATATAGGCGGACATGCTCTTATCGGTCACGAGACCAGGCCGCTCGCCGACGAGCATACACACCAGCTCACAGCCGGTGATGTCGCCGATGGCGTCCCCCGCGCCCACCCGGCAGTATTTGACGAAAATGGCCTTCCCGGTGTCAATGCCCTTCAGCTTCAGCCCGTCCCGGATGGCCGCCAGACAGTCCATGGCGTTGGCGGTGATGGCGGCGGAGGAAAGACCGTCGCCCACCACCAGCTGGACCCGGGGCGGGGTATCGATGACGCCGGCGATGGCTTTGGCGTTGTGCTCGTCGAAGCAGCGGCCCAGGTCAGGCCGGGTCAGGTATTCGTCCTTGCTGTCACAGCGGGTCTTGGTGGGCAGCAGGTCATTTTCCTTGGCAAATTCCGTGTCCACTTCCGAAAACACCGCGTCCTGTGCCGCCGCGTGGTCCGCCCGGAACCGGAGCATGGTCAGGGTCTTGTAACGGGGCCCAGCCTTACCGCAGCCCAAGCGGGCGGGGGTCTTCAGCTTCATTTTTTTGAATTTTTCACCATCGGCGGGGGCATCCACCAGATAGAGCTTCCGCAGGTCCAGCGCCGTCACATCGGGGACGAAGTCTCCGTCGGCGTAACCGCAGTCGGTTTTGGAAGGTTCCGGGGCGGTATTGCGGTAGTCCGCCGCCTTCACCGCCGGCTCCCGGCCTAGACCCTGTAAAATCTCCGCCACCATGGCGGTCAGTTCTTCCTTGTTCATAGCTCCTCCCAAATCTCGTTATGTCATTGCGAGCCAGTCCGCAGACTGGCGTGGCAATCCCCCGGATTTTCCGGGAACTTACAGTGATCAAAGCTGCAATTCTTCCCTGGATATACCAACGTTATTCAACCTAGAACTGCATTGCGTCGCCATAGGGGATTGCCACGCCAGTGTGAGCACTGGCTCGCAATGACAGCATATTTTTTAGACGCCGCAACCACTGTTTAACAGAACGCCAAACTACAATTCACCACATCAGACTGGATCCATCCCCAGCTTTGGGGGTGAGCTTTCCGTTTTCTACAAAGCCCATCTTTTCCAGCCAGCGCTGGAATTCGGGGATCGCCGTCTTGCTGGTCAGTTCCCGCAGGGCGGCGGTCTCCCGGAAGCCGGTGGTCTGGTAATTGAGCATGATGTCGTCCCCATGGGGGATGCCCATGAAATAGTTGCACCCGGCCATGGTCAGCAGGGCTGCCAGATTTTCAATGTCATTCTGGTCCGCCTTCATGTGGTTGGTATAGCAGCAGTCGCAGCCCATGGAGATGCCCGTCAGCTTGCCCATGAAGTGGTCCTCAAGGCCCGCCCTAGTCACCTGCCGGGCGTCGTAGAGGTATTCCGGGCCGATGAAGCCCACGACGGTATTCACCAGGAAGGGCTGGAACCGCTTGGCGAAGCCGTAGCACCGGGCCTCCATGGTTACCTGGTCGGTGCCGTGGTGGGCGTTGGAGCTGAGCTCCGAGCCCTGGCCCGTCTCGAAATACATCACGTTGGGCCCTTCCCCGGTGCCCTCATGGAGCAGCAGGTCCCGGGCCTCCGCCAGCGTCGCCGCGGAGAAGCCGAAGGCTTCGTTGCCCTTCTGGCTCCCCGCGATGGACTGGAAGATCAGATCGCAGGGGGCACCGGCCCGGACGGCCTTCATCTGGGCGGTGACGTGGGCCAGCACGCAGATTTGGGTGGGGATCTCCCAGTGCTCCTTGATCTCCTGGAACCGCCGCAGGACTCTGCCCACCTGCTCGGGAGAATCCGTCACCGGGTTCAAGCCGATGACCGCGTCCCCCGCGCCGAAGCTGAGCCCCTCCAGGGTGGAGGCGGTGATGCCCTCGGGATCGTCGGTGGTGTGGTTGGGCTGGAGCCGGCAGGAGAGGGTCCCCGGCAGGCCGATGGTGGTGTTGCAGTGGGCGGTGACCGTGATCTTGTTCGCCGCATAGATCAGATCCAGATTGCTCATGAGCTTCGCCACTGCCGCCACCATTTCGGAGGTCAGGCCCCGGCTGAGCTTGGCGATATCCGCGCCGGTGGTCTTCTCGTCCAGGATCCATTCCCGGAGGTCGGAGACGGTCCAGCCCCGGATCCTGCGGTAGACCTGCTCGTTCACATCGTCCTGGATGATCCGGGTGACCTCGTCCTCCTCGTAGGGCACCGCTGGGTTCTCCCGCAGGTCCCCCAGGGTCACGGCGGAAAGCACCACCTTGGCCGCCACTCGCTCCTGGGCGGTCTCCGCCGCCAGACCCGCCAGCTTATCGCCGGTCTTTTCCTCGTTGGCCTTGGCCAGGACCTCCTTCAGATCCTTGAAGAGATATGTTTTTCCCAATAATGTGGTCTTGAGTTTCATGTTGGCTCCCTTCTTGAGATTGTAGTTTAGCACACAGTTAAAAAGAAGCATGTCATTGCGAGCCAGTGCTCACACTGGCGTGGCAATCCCCCCGTTCTTCCGTGAACCTATGGAGAGGAAAACAGTAGAAAATACCCGGAAACGCCAAGATTTTCAGCATCTGACCGCATTGCACCGCCATAGGGGATTGCCACGCTAGTGGTGCTCCGCGTAGCGAATCTGCAATATTATGGCTGCCGGTGGCAGCCATACCACAATTCAATGCGGACTGGCTCGCAATGACAGCATTTTTTAGTCGTTGCAACCACTATTCAAGTGAACGCTAAACTACAATTCACGTATTCAAAATCAGCGTCTTCACCACCACGGGGAAGGCGGGGCCCAGGGGGGTGCCGACGTCCAGATAGCTCCCCTCCGTCAGCCGGACACGGTCGATGCAGAGGATCGGAGCGTCCCGGCCCAGACGCAGGGCCAGTGCCTGGCCCAGGGCCTTGGCCATGTCCTGCTCCGCGGCGATGAGGACGGGACTGTCCCCAAAGACCCCAGCCAGCGCCTCCGCCAGGGTCTGGATACCCCGGTAGCCTGGGCGGGGAGGCCCCTCCAGCGCCAGTACTCCGGGACTGTCCAGCTGTGCCAGCTGCTCCGGCCGGCGTACCACGGGCAGATCCTTCAGGGGGAAGGCCATATTCTGGTGGAATACCGTACTGCCGGACAGCTGGGCGCTGTGGCACCCGGCGCCGATGACGGTGGCCCGGATGGTCTCGGCGCCCAGGCGGTAGTTCCCCCGGCACAGGCGGCCGCAGCGGATGGCCTGTCCCAGCTCCGGGCCCATGTCTCCGAAGGCCAGCCAGGGGTGCTCGGTTTCGATGCAGTCCGCCACGCCCCCGGAGAAGGAGATCACAAAATCGGTACTGTCATTGCGAGCCAGCGCGCACGCTGGCGTGGCAATCCCCTCCGTCGTCAGAGCTGTCAGCAATTGCGTTTTCTCCCGCAGCCCCGCGGCCATTTCCAGGACCTGTGCCAGCGTTTCCGCCAGCTGCCGGATCTCTGCCTGGTTAACATAATCTCCTGGGTGTTTCGGGAAAATGCCATCCAGGACAGGGGAGACATAGGTCAGCTGCCCTTCTGGGCTGATCTTCACCAGCCGCCCGCCGATGTTCAGACAGCTGGTTGACATAATTTTTCCGTCCTGGATCAGGGAAAGATTGCTGGTGCCGCCGCCGATGTCCATGTGGAGGACCGTTTTCCCGGATTGCTCCGAGTAAGCCACCGCCCCGGCGCCCTTGGCCGCCAGGACGCTTTCCAGATCCGGCCCCGCCGTGGCCACCACGAAATCCCCGGCGTAGTCTGACAGGGCTTCCAGCACCGCCCGGGCGTTCTCCTTCCTGGAGGTCTC
This sequence comes from Oscillospiraceae bacterium, assembly GCA_017473225.1. GTDB lineage: Bacteria > Bacillota > Clostridia > Oscillospirales > Oscillospiraceae > Faecousia. The sequence continues at coordinate 4,722 of JAFUMG010000036.1, forward strand.
CCCGGTGATGATGATGGCCCCGGTGTCCACCTGGGCCTTGGTGATCCCGGCGGCGGCATATTCCGCGTCCACGATCATCCGCAGGGCCCTGGCGTCCACCCGGTCCTGGCCCAGCAGCGGGGTGAAGTGGACCGGGCTTCGGTAGAGGATCCTCCGGCCCTCGATGGACAGCTCCGGCACCGCGAAGCTCCCGGCCCGGTTTTCGATCTCCAGCTCCGACAGGATCATCTGGGTGGAGGTGGTGCCCACGTCCAGCCCCACGCTGGTGAGCTTCTCAGACACGGCCCGTGACCTCCTCCAGGATACGCCGCACCAGAAAATCCTCCACGGTCATGGGGTTGGTTTTGCAGCAGGGGTCCGCCAGTGTGGCGTCCACGATCTCCTTGGTGGCGCTCCAGACGGACCGGGGCTCCACCCCGGCCTGGGCCAGGGTCTCCGGCAGCTTCAGCTCCCGCCGCAGCCGGATCAGATTGTTCCTCAGATTGCGCACTGCGATGGTGTCGGCGCTGCCGCCCATGCCGGTGCTCCGGGCCAGGTCCGCGTATTTTTTCCCTGCCACATGGGCGTTGCAGGCCACCACGCTGGGCAGGAGGATGGCGTTGAGCCGTCCGTGGGGGATATGGAACAGCCCGCCCAGACTGTGGGCCATGGCGTGGCACAGGCCCAGCCCCGCCTGGGTGAAGGACATTCCCGCCATGGTCGCCGCCTGATGGATGGTCAGCCGCACCTCCTGATGCCCGGCGAAGGATGCCGGCAGAGCCCCGTAGGCCCGCTGAAAGGCCTCCCGGGCCAGGGCGTCGGTGAATACACCCGCCCCGGTGGCCACATAGCTCTCCACCGCGTGGGCCAGCACGTCAAAGCCGGAATCCGCCACCAGGCTGGGGGGCAGCTTTTCCAGAAGGTCGCTGTCCAGAATCGCCGCGTCGGGCCGCAGCCGCTTGTCAACCAATGGGTGCTTGACCTTGTTGTGGGTCAGGATGGCGAAATCCGTCACCTCGGACCCGGAGCCGGAGGTGGTGGGGATGGCCACCAGCGGGGCGTCCCCCTTGGCGAAGAAGGCCATTGCCTTGGCGCAGTCCATGGCGCTGCCGCCGCCCAGCGCCACGATCAGGTCCGGCCCGAAGGCGCGGAGCTTCGCGGTCCCCTCCGCCGCCAGCTCCACCGTGGGATCGGGCCTGACATTGTGGAAGATCTCCACCTGTTCCGCCTTCGCCGCTGCCGCCACCCGGGCAGCAGTGCCGTTTTCATAAAAGAAGGGGTCCGTCACCAGAAAGACCCGCTTCGCGCCGAAGTCCTTCAGCGCCGCCACCGCGCCGGGACCTGAAATGATCCTTGTCTTGCAGACAAATTCGTCCACTGCTTATCACCGCCTTTTCATGGGCTAGTATTTCCAGGAATGAAAAATATATGTATGGGAATTTGAATTGGAGTTTGCACGCTCCGTTACGCAGCGCAGTTGTCATCCCGAGTGGAATGAAATGGAGTCGAGGGATCTACGCATTTCGTTGAGATTTGCAGCGAAATCGGTGCCAAGATCCCTCGACTCGCTGACGCTCGCTCGGGATGACAGCGTTGTTGGCAATTTGCATATTGTGCGCCAAACTACAATTTGCCCTCCAGAACAAAAATAATGGTAGGAAAACCAGAACAAATGTGTTATGATATCAGATAAGAGGTGAATTACCATGGAAGAAGAACACATTGATATCCCGGAGGAGGAGCAGGCTGAGGAAGCTTATGAGCCCCGGCCCGGTTGGCAGGTGTGGCTGGCGCGGGTGGCGCTGGTGCTCTTTATCGCGTTGATCATCATGTATTATGTAAACATATCCCGAGGTGGCGCCTGATGCGGATCCTCGGTATCGACCCCGGCTACGGCATCACGGGCTTCGGCATCGTGGAGGCGGAGCGGAATGATTTCCGCCTGCTGCAGTACGGCGCCATCACCACGCCTCCGGGGACGGATTTTCCCCTGCGGCTGCAGATGATCTATAACGACATGACCCAGCTGCTGCAGGTGGCGAAGCCCGAAGCGGTGGCCATCGAAGAGCTGTTCTTCGGCCAGAACGTCACCACCGGCATCGGCGTGGCCCAGAGCCGGGGGGTGATATTGCTCGCCATCCAGCAGGCGGGGGTGCCCATCTACCAGTACAAGCCCATGCAGGTGAAGCAGGCGGTGGTGGGCTACGGCAACGCCACCAAGCACCAGGTCCAGGACATGACCAAGCGGCTGCTCCATCTGGAAAAGGTCCCGAAGCCTGACGATGCTGCCGATGCCATCGCCATCGCCCTGTGCCATGCCCGGTCCAGCACGTCTCTGCTGGCGCGGTTGAATGCAAAATAGGAGGAGAACCATGGAGCTTCTGAGAGAATGGTATTTCTGGGGCGAAAGCGATCTGTTTTTCGTAGGGATCGCCCTCATCGTCATCGGGGCGCTGCTTCCCTGGCGCTCGGATAAGTTCAATTGGACAGCTGCCGCAATTTGCGCCGGGATGTACATACTCTGTGAGCTGTTGGTTACCTTCTGGCAGGGCGGCTGGCTTCTGTTTTTTGTTTTTCTTTTTGCCGGCGGCATCGCCCTGTCCATCGCCGTCGGCCGCATCCTCCGCGGCCTCTTTGTGAAGCTGAAAAATAAATAATTTTCAACTTTCAATTTTCAACTTTCAATTTGGAGGTACTCCATGATCTATTACGTTTCCGGTCCTGTGACCGTGCTGGAGCCGGGGCTGGCCGTCATTGAATGCGGCGGCGTGGGCTACGGCTGCCGGGTCACGGCCTATACCGCCGGACAGCTGAAGCTGAATGCGCAAGCCCGGCTCTATGTCACCGAATCCATCCGGGAGGACGCCTTCGACCTCTACGGTTTTATTTCCAAAGAAGAGCAGCGGTGCTATGAGCTGCTGACATCGGTCAACGGCGTCGGCCCCAAGGCCGCCATGGCGATCCTGTCCGCCGGAGGGCCCCAGAATTTCACCCTGGCCGTCATGACCGGGGACGAGAAGATGCTCACCGCCGCCCAGGGCGTGGGCAAAAAAATCGCCCAGCGGATCATTCTGGAGCTGAAGGACAAGATCGGCGGTGGCGGAATGGAGCTGGATTTCTCCACCGGTCCCGCCGTTGCCGCTCCCACCCAGCAGGGCAACGCCGCCCTAGCCCACGCCGCGCTGCAGGAGCTGGGCTATTCTCCCGCCGAGATCAACGCCGCCCTCAAGGGTGTGGACCCCGCCGCCACGACGGAAGAAATGGTCCGCTACGCCCTGCGGGCTATGGTTATGAAAGGATAAGCGGCTTCGCCGCAAATGAATATTGAATAATGAATCCGCTCCGCTGATGAATAATGAAGAATTAAGGTGTCGGCTGTGCCGACTGGTTTTAATTCATCCCGAAGGGATACCACAATTATTCACTATTCATCATTCATTCTTCATTATTCATTACAACAACCAGGAGGTCTCCACATGAGCCTTGAGTTTTCCGAAGAACTGAACACATCCCCCATCATCTCCCCCACCTTCGCGCCGCAGGATTCCGGGGAGATCGGCCTGCGGCCGAAGATGCTGTCCGATTATACCGGCCAGGAGAAGGCCAAGGGGAACCTGTCCGTCTATATCGAAGCGGCACGGCGGCGCGGTGAGCCCCTGGACCACACCCTCCTCTATGGCCCTCCCGGCCTTGGCAAGACCACCCTGGCGGGCGTCATCGCCAATGAGATGGGCGTGAATATCCGCATCACCTCCGGCCCGGCCATCGAAAAGCCCGGCGATCTGGCGGCGCTGCTGACCAACCTGAACCCCGGCGATATCCTGTTCATCGACGAGATCCACCGCCTGAACCGGGTGGTGGAGGAGATCCTGTACCCGGCCATGGAGGATTTCGCCATCGATATCATCGTGGGCAAGGGCCCCAGCGCCAACTCCATCCGTCTGGACCTGCCGAAATTCACCCTGGTGGGCGCCACCACCCGGGCAGGACAGCTGAGCGCCCCCCTGCGGGACCGCTTCGGCGTGAACCTGCGGCTGGAGCTCTACACCCACGAGGAGCTGGCGAGGATCGTCACCCGCTCCGCAACCATCCTGGGGATGCCCATCGATCCCGCCGGCGCTATGGAGATCGCCTCCCGGAGCCGGGGCACGCCCCGGATCGCCAACCGCTTCCTGCGCCGTGTCCGGGACTTTGCCCAAGTGATGGGCGACGGCACCATCACCAAGGAAGCCGCCGATCTGGCCCTCTCCAGGCTGGAAGTGGACGCTCTGGGCCTGGACAACATCGACCGGCGGATGCTCACCGCCATCATCCAGAATTACAGCGGCGGTCCCGTGGGCCTGGAGACCCTGGCCGCCACCATCGGCGAGGAGGCAGTGACGCTGGAGGATGTCTACGAGCCCTACCTGATGCAGCTGGGCTTCCTGACCCGGACCCCCCGGGGCCGCTGCGTGACGAATCTGGCCTACGAGCACCTGCACATCCCCTACGAGGGACAGACCCAGTTCGCCCTGTGAAAACAGAAGTCTGCCCTGCAAATGGTGTATAAAACTGGAAATATTCCAAGAAAAATATTCAAAAACCATTGACTTTTTAAGCCTGCTTGTGTATAATCCGATTTATGGCGGAGTGTCGCCATACTAAATAGACTCCGCGTTATTTCCAACTTTTTGTGGGTTTTCACGGGGCAAAAAACCGAAGAGAGGTATTTCCAATGTACGAAGACAAGACTTTAGTTTGCAAAGAGTGCGGCAACGAGTTCGTGTTCACCGCCGGTGAGCAGGAGTTCTACGCAGAGCGCGGCTTCCAGAACGAGCCCCAGCGCTGCAAGGCTTGCCGTGACGCTCGCAAGAACGCTACCCGTGGCCCCCGTGAGTTCTTCACCGCTACCTGCGCTCGTTGCGGCGGCGAGGCGAAGGTTCCCTTCCAGCCCAAGTCCGACCGTCCCGTGTTCTGCAGCGAGTGCTTCGCTCAGATGCGCGCCAACGGCTAATTGCAACTGAAAACATCAGGGCAGACCATTCGGTCTGCCCTGTTTGTTATATACCAATCGGTTTACATAACACGAACTTTTGATAAATCAAATTTCCGCTTGACGAGCAGTCTTAACTTGCCTCTCCCTTTGGGAGAGGTGCCCCGAAGGGGCGGAGAGGGCCCTCTCATCTCCGCGCTAAGAGCCGCCCTTCGGGCGGTTGCGCTCCGAAACGCGCCTGCGGGCGCAGAGTCACGCCTTCGGCGTGCCAGCTC
>JAFUMG010000037.1 GCA_017473225.1 Oscillospiraceae bacterium
AAAGGCCTTTTTGCTAACCGCAGTTAGCAAAAAGGCCGCATATTTTACCTCGTTTGTCAAGTGATATTTTGAAAATAGTTACAAAAAACTGGGCCCCGCATTTCTGCGAGACCCAGCCTTTCTTAACTTAGTGACATTGCGGCTAAGCCGGTGGCCTTGATTTTGTTATAAATTCACTTTATGCGTCAGCGGCGCAGTCCATCATAAATTTCTCGATTCCAAATATTCGGGACTGACGACCGCCACATAGGGTATGTCACGGTACTTTTCAAACAGATCCAGGCCATAGCCAAAAACGAACTCGTCAGGAATGACCGTACCGACGTAGTCGGGGTTAAAATCAACCTTTCTTCTGGAGGGCTTGTCCAGGAGCGTGCAGGTCTTGACGCTCTTCGCGCCCTTGGCGAGAAGATGCTCCACAAGATACTTCAGCGTATTGCCGGAGTCAACGATGTCCTCAATGACCAGGAAATCACACTCCGCGAAATCAGGTCTGTCAAAATCGACCAGCATCTGGACTTTGCCCGTGGATTCGGTGCCATTTCCGTAGGAGTAAGTTCTGACGAATTCCATCTCGCAAACCGTGTTGATCTGCTTGGCCAGGTCAACGGTGAACATGACCGAGCCCTTGAGCACGGAAACAATCACGAGATTCTTGTCCGCGTAATCTCTGGTGATCTCCTGGCCGAGACGGCAGACAATGCTTTTGATCTCCTCCTCGGAAACAAGCACCCGCTTGATAATTGATTCGAGCATGAGAAAAGTACCTCCCCTGTAATAGTAAAGTATTACCATAATCATTTTAGCAGAAAAGAGCAAGAAATCAAGTCAGTTCGATAAAATACCTGTATTTAAATCCGCCGCCGGGCCGCGCGGCGCAAGATTTTTGGCAAACCTGAGGTTTATCACTCGACTTTCTGCCTCTTCCCATGGTATAATGCCCCTATCATCTCATGAAAGGGGCGTTTTTATGCCCGAGCAAGTGAAAAAGACGCCTTGCAGCATCGGCCTGCTGGCCCATGTGTGAGCCAACACAGGAACACTACACCTATAAATTCTCCTAAAAGTTCTAAATTAACATATAATTCTGTTAATCACAAGGTATATATAAAGAAAAAGTACACCGTCACGAGCAGCATGGTTGCTCCTGGCGGTGTACTTTTTGTGCATTCGACTTTCTTCCTCTGCCCCTGTACAATGGGACTACAACTTAACAAAGGAGGGCGAGTAATGGAACAATATATCCAGGTTCTGAAAATGCATCCATAAAAAATGCCAAAGCAGAAGCTGCCGGTGTCTTGCGACACCGGCAGCCCATTTTATTGTGCAATCAATCGACGATTCCGCCCTCAACAACCAGGGAGTCGGGATCGGCGGCCTCGCCATAAACGGGGGCCAGGGTCGCTTCATAATCAGCATGGAAGAAGTTCTCAGCGCCCAGGGCTTCGATCTCACTGTTCAGCCAATCCAGCAGGGTGGTATTGCCCTTTTGGACAGCGGGAGCAATGGTGTCAGCGTTACCCAGCGCGTCGATGCCGACGGTGAAGCCTGGGTTACTGAGGGCCCATGCCAGGACCTCCGTGTTGTCGGTGGAGAATGCGTCGCCGCGGCCATCCAGCAGGGCGTTGTAGGCGTCGGCATACTCGTCATACTTCTGCAGCTCCACATCGGGATAGTTCTTCTCAAAGAAGGTCTCGGCGGTGGTGCCCTTGACCACGATCAGAGTTTTGCCGTTCAGCTCATCCACATTGGTGATCAGCGCACTGTCAGGAGAAACCACGCCCAGCATAACCTTCATGTAAGGCAGGGCAAAATCAACCTGCTGTGCCCGCTCCTCGGTGACGGTGAAGTTTGCCAGGATCAGGTCCACCTTGCCGGTGGCCACATATTCCACACGGCTGGCAGGGTCGGTGGAGACATATTCCACTTCCACGCCCAGGTCCTGGGCGATGCGCTCTGCGAAGTAAACATCATAGCCCTGGTAGTCGCCGTTCTCGTCCACATAGCCGAAGGGCGCCTTGTCGCTGAATACACCAATAATGATCTTGCCGCTTTCCTTGATCTCATCCAGGGTGCGGTAGGTTACATTGGATGCGGCGGCATCGGTGGCTGCGGCGGTCTCCACAGCCTGGGTAACCTCCGTGACTTCTGCAGTCTCATCGCCGCAGCCTGCGAAGCTGCCCAGAATCATCAGTGCAATGGCCGCAATGGCGATCACCTTACGAAACGTAGAATTCTTTTTCATATCAATACCTTCTTTCAAAAGTTTACGATGTTTTTCGTTTTTCATAGGTAAAGGTCTGGAGGAAGTCCTTCGCCCGCTGGGTTTGGGGATTGGTGAAGAACTGCTCAGGTTCCGCTTCCTCCACAATGACGCCGCCGTCCAGGAAGATGATCCGGTCGGCTATGGCCCGGGCGAACTGCATCTCATGGGTCACGATCACCATGGTCAGGCCCTGTTGGGCCAATTCCAGCATCACATCCAGAACCTCCCGGACCATCTCCGGATCCAGCGCCGCGGTCACTTCGTCGAAGAGCATCACTTCCGGATTCATGCACAGGGCCCGGACGATGGCCACCCGCTGCTTCTGTCCGCCGGACAGCTCCCGGGGGTAGGCTTTGCGCTTCTCCCAAAGCCCCACCCGCTTCAGCAGCTTCTCCGCCTGCTGCTCCACTTCCGCTTTGGAGCGTTTTTGTACTTTGACGGGAGCCAGGGTGATGTTATCCAGGATATTTTTATGGGGGAACAGATCATAGCTCTGGAAGACCATGCCGATCCTCTGCCGCTGCTTTGTGATGTTTCTGCCGCCGGAGGTGATGGTCTCCCCGTCCAGGCGAATGGAACCTTCCGTGGGAGCTTCGAGGCCGTTCATGCAGCGCAGCAGCGTGCTCTTGCCGCAGCCCGAGGGACCCAGAACCACGACTACTTCTCCTTTATGCACATCCAGATCGATGCCGTTCAGCACCGTCTCTGCACCGAATTTCTTCTTCAGGCCCGCTGCCTGAAGCTGGATTGTTTCGTCCATTCTCTGTCACCTCCATCGCTGTTCCAGTTTCTTTGCCAGACTGGAAATGGGCCAGCAGGCAAGGAAATACAGCCCAAATATCACACCATACACCCACAGCGCGGCGGTGGGGTAATCAAAGCGGTTGGCATCAATGATCTGCTTGCCAACCTTCAGCACCTCCGTGATGCCGATGAGCACCACCAGACTGGTGGTTTTGATCATGCGGGTGGTCAGGTTGATCGTCAGCGGGATCAACCGCCGCATGGTCTGAGGGACAATAATCAGTCCGAACGTCTGGACTTTCGACATACCCAGTGCTGCCGCACTGTCGTACTGGTGCTTCGGAATGCTGATGAGGGCGCCCCGGACCAGATCGCCCATCTCCGCCGTTCCCCACAGCGTAAATACGATCACGGCGCTGAGCTCTGCCGAGAGATTCCAGCCAAAGGCTCTGGTAACGCCGAAATAGGCGATGAACAGCAGAACCAGCTGGGGCATGATGCGGATGAATTCCAGGTACACCCGGCTGACGGCCCGTGTCAGGGGATTTTTCAGCGTCATGAACATCCCGAACAGGATGCCGAGGGGAATGGAAAGGATCACCGCAACCAGGCTGATGCGCATGGTCACCCAGAGGCCTTCCAGCAGCCGCAGGAAATTTCTTCCCAGGAAGAGAACGCTAATTCCCGAATCCAGCATACCGCAGCCTCCTTTCCAGAATCGACGCCAGAATGGAAACCGGCAGCAGGATGATCAGATAGGCGATTACCAGCATCAGCAGCGCTTCGTCGGTTTCGTAGTAAAGGCCGATCAGGTCCTTTGTCACATACATCAGATCCGCCAGGGCGATGCCGCTGACCACCGAGGTCTCCTTGATCAGGAAGATCATATTGGCGCAGACGCCGGGGACGGAAATTGCCAGGGCCTGGGGGAAGATCACTTCCTTCATCATGAGCATCTGCCCCATGCCCAGACTCTGGGCCGATTCGATCTGGCTCTTTTCAATGGACTCCAGTCCGCTTCGCAGGGACTCCGCCATATAGCTGCCGCCCAGGAAGGTCAGTCCGATGATGGCGCAGCTTTCGGCGCTGAGCACGATGCCCAGCTTCGGCAGTCCGAAATACAGGAAAAACAGCTGAACCAGCAGGGGTGTATTCCGGCTGAGTTCGATATACACGGCAACAATCCGATGGAGCACCGGAACCCGGTAGTACCGGATGACCGAACAGACAAGTCCCACCGCCAGGGAAAACAGAATTCCCCAGAAGGCGATGGTCACGGTCAGCTTGGCGGCGTCCACATACCAGGGCAAATACCTGGCCATAAATTCGGTATTCAATTGGTTCCAGAAACCCATCCTGTCCGCCATCTCCCTGTCTTTGGAAATTCTTTTCTGACTATCCTATTCTCAGGACCACGGAAAAGTGTCCGCATGAAGCCTTTTTCCTGAATGTCCGCATCACATTCGTCCGAACCGGAAGTTGGCTCTGACGAGCTGTTCAAATACATTTTTCATAGGTCTAACCTGCCTTCAAATGATGAACCGGGAGGCCCCGATAAAGCCTCCCGGTCAAACACGCAGCTGCACGCCGTTATTCTATGGGGCACGCAGTCGATTCTTGAAAAAAGGAGAACATATCGGGTTGGGGCACGGGGTACACCATACACATACGACAACTGCACATGGGCATCATGTTCATAGAGGAAACAACATTTTTCATGGAAGACGTTCTCTTTTCTTTTATCTCATATATTCCTACTTGGTTTGTAGGATTTATGTTGATGGTATTATAGCGCGCTTCTTTCCGGTTGTCAACGGGAAAGAAAGCAAAATTTCCCTTTTTATACAGAATGGAAAAACAGCCATTTGGAAATGGCTGTTTTTTGGTAAAATATTCATGTCACGCTGATATTCCCAGTATCACAAGGCAGAATAGTCCACAAACATCATGTGCATATCCTGATCGTTGTCCTGGTATTCCCTGCCGTGATTCGTCCCCTGGAACAGCCTGCGGCCGTCCTGATAGGCGCACAGGGCCGTGAAGGGGTGGGCATTCCAGCTGCCCCGGTCCAGCGGCGTGGTCGCAAAGAGCAGCGCATCCTCCCGCTGGCTGTAATAGAGGGAATCCGCATAGTTCGTATGGACGTAGAGCAGCTCCCCGTCGTAGATCAGCAGATTGAGCTTGTTTCCCTCTGCCATATCGCCCACCAGCGTATCCAGGAGCCCAAACCGCTCCTCTTTGGTCAGCGGGCGGCCCAGTTCCAGCTGCCGCTGATTCACCCGGTCCACCAGAAACCAGAGGATGCGCTCGCTGTCCGTTCCGCCCTCCTGCTGGTGCAGGTAGTGGTTATGGGGCGGATAATCAAAAATCGTTCCGTTATGGGCCAGGGTCCAGCAGCGGCCCCCATTGTCCCGCAGCACAAAGGGATGGCAGTTCACATACTCCATCACGCCTCTCGTGGCCAGACGAATGTGGGCTATCATATTCCGGACAGCGATTTTCTGCTGTAGCCGCTCTTTCAGGTAGGTGCTTTTAATGGCCTGCACAGGCTCCTTTTCCAGCGAAACGGAATTCTCATAGAACACCGCCATCCCCCAGCCGTTGGCGTGTCTGACGCTGTGGGAGAAGAATTCCTTCAGTAGGTCGTTGACTTCGATTTTCCGGGCGGAGCTGACGCCGAACAATTCACACATCTGCTTCCTCCTGCCGCTGCCGGGCCAGTTCCACGCCTTTTTTCACAAAGCCGCCGTCGAATTCCCGGCGAATCTTCCAGGCATAGCGGTTGTCGGCATCAATGAATTTTGCACGCTGGAATGCCAGAATCTCCTGCACCCATTCCGGGAAGCCCCGGTAGAATTCCTCCATGTGGTCCAGAACGATGAGTGCGGCGTGGGCCACGGAGCAAACCTCACCGTTGGGAGGAACGATCTTCACCGTCTTCAGGTCATAGTGGGCGGCGTTTTTGAAGTTCTGCGCCGCCTGAACCTGCGCTTTTACCGTAAACTCTCTCCGGGGCGTGGAGGCCAGCCAGGCCAGAAGCAGCTGGGCAAAGGACACATCCCGCTCCTCGACGCCGCCGGGCACCAGCGGATTCAGGTCAAACATCCGCAGCTCGATATGGTCCACGCCCTGCTCCCCCAGGGTGCTCAGCTTGTTCACACCCCGGGGCTTCAGCCGTACCGGGTAATACAGCTCCGTCGGGAACCGCAGAAGGCCATCATCCACATACTGCTGAATGCTGTCCGCATAAGCCCGGATATCGGTATAGTCAAAAATCGGCGTGAAGTAATTCCAATACCCCAGCTCACTGCACCGGGTAGAGGCCAGACCATTGAAGGTATCGGTATTAAACTTGCCCTTTTCCACAAAGGAGCTGTCCAGCAGCGGGCTGGCTGCGGTTGCCGCCACCAGTATCCAGCCATAAGCCGCGGTCCGCTGCGCAAGATCCACATAAAGCTGGTTCTTGTATTCGTTAAAGTCTGTCTCTCCGCTCAGAGCAAAATCCTCCTGCAGGAGTGTGTCGTCAAAAGAGAAATTGACATGGATGCCGGAGAAGGCCATCTTATAGCGCCCGTAGCGGTCGGAGAGGTACTCCCGGTATTCCGTCTTGCTGGCCTGCTCGCCGACAAACCGGGCCACCGGGATATCCGCTTCATTGCGTATGTAGGGCGGGTTGGAGAAGGGCCACAGGTATTCCCGCTCGGGCAGGTGCTTCAGCTTTTTCTGGATCATGCGGTCATATTCCGCCAGCACCTGCACCGCTTCTGCGGCGGTTTTTGTCACCGGGGTATTGATCTCCGTCTGGTTTTCGCAGAAATCCCGGACAATATGCTTATCATTCAGGAAGGGATCAGGGGTGTGGGCAAGGAAGCCGTCTTCATCAATGCGCAGGCTCTCCCGTTCCAGACCAAAATTCCCCTTCAAAAGCAGTTCCCTGATTTTCGGATGATCTGCGTGGAGCACGATCATTCACTTCCTTTCGCTTGAATCCAGCTGGCACCGTCGGCATGGCGCAGAATAAAGTCGGCCTGTTCATTCAGCTCTTCCAGGCTGTCTGCCCAGATCAGGTAGATAAAGCTGCCCATGGTGCCGGAAATGGCCTCCGGGGGACGGTTTTCCATCAGGATACGGTCCCAATAACGCCCCCGAACCTCGTCGGGGGTGTGGAGGTATTCCACCCGGCCGCCCCGGCCCACATGGGTCACATGGCGCTTGAAGGTGTAGTCCCGGAAAGAGCGGTTTTCGTTGTACACCAGGCTCTCCGCCCAGATCTGGTACACATCCACATCGTAGGTATAGTTCATCTTATCGGGGATGTAGCCGCCGGGAGCGCGCATATTGACTTCCAGGCCCAGAATTTCACCCTTCCGTCCCAGACCTTCCTTGTCCTCGTCCAGACGGAAGAACTCAAAGTGGAAGAAGCGGTTCCGGGGGCAGAAGGCCGCCACCACACGGCTACCTACATCAAACAGATCGCTTTCCTGGACATTCTGGGAGTAGCTGACATTCTCGCCGCTGCCGTGAAGCATATCCATGGGCGTCTGAACCAACACCTGCCCGGCGCAGAAGAGGATGTTGCCGTCACGGTCGGTGATGCCGTCGAAAGTTTCCACATGGCCGGGCACAAATTCTTCCATGATGAACTGAACATCCAGCTTCGTGTTGAAGAAATTCCAGAAATCCTCATCGCTTTGCAGCTTTTCGGTGTTGGAGGCGCCCACGCCGTTATCCGGCTTCACCACCACCGGGTAGCCCACCTCCCGGATAAAGTCCAGGCAGCCTTCCGGATCATATACCAGATGGAACCGTGCGGTCTTGACGCCCGCCCGGCGGTAGCCCTCCTTCATCCGGGACTTGTGCTTGACCGCGTCCAGATCATCGGTATGGAAGCCGGTGGGAATATTGAAATCCGTGCGGATCTTCGCCTCCAGCTCCAGCCAGTATTCATTCTGGCTATCGATGTAGTCGATGCGGCCGTAGCGGTGGATGTAGAAGGCCACAGCCCGGTAGACCTCGTCGTAGTTTTCCAGGCTGTCCACCCGGTAGTATTCCGTCAGGGATGCCTTGCAGTTGTCGCTGATGCCCTCATAGGGCGTGTCACCGATGCCCAGGACATTGACACCCATCCGCTTCAGCCGGTCGCAGAACTGATAAAAATGCAGGGGAAAATGGGGAGAAATAAAGATCACATTCATAAAGCTGTCACTCCTAATTCCATAGATAGTCCATCCAGACCGGGAGCTGGTGTTCCCAGCTGGATTCGTTATGTACGCCGCCCTCCTGGCGGAAAAGATACGTCTGCATGCCGCCGCGCTGCAGCAGGGATTCCACATGGCGGATCCCCTCCTCCAGCTGTCGGACGTCCTCGGGGGAATCCTCCGCGGTGCCCCAGCTGAAGAAGACCCGGGTGTCCGCGCAGAAGGTCCCGGCGGCGATCTCCCGCTCGAAGGCTGCCATGGCCGGCAGCAGCGCCGGGGAAATGACGGCCGCCTTGGAGAAAACGTCATTGTGGCGCAGGACGGTGAACAGGCTCATCATGCCGCCCATGCTGTAGCCGGCGATGGCGGTGGCCTCCCGGTGGGGCCAGGTGCGGTAAGTCCCGTCGATCCAGGGCTTTAATTCCTTTACGATCCAATCCACGGTGGCATCGCCCCGGCCATTCAGGTCGCCGTAAATGCGGCTCTGGATATGATAGGGGCAGTATTCGTGGACACGCTGGATGTCATCATCGGCGCAGGCAATGCCCACAACAATGAATTTCTTCCACCAGTGATCCAGGAAAATCTTCATGCCAAGGCACTTGCCGAAAGTAGCATCGCTGTCAAAATAGAGGTTATGCCCGTCAAACATATAGATGACCGGGTAACGCTCCAAACTCTCATAATAATCATCCGGCAGATACAGGTGGATACTGCGGTTTTCTCCTGCCGGGGAAAAGTAACGCTCAAATTTTATGACCATGCAAGGAACTCCTTTCCGCTTTGACCGCTGTATGCAATTGATGCAGCGCCTGTTTCAGCGTCGCTCTCGGACAGGCCAGCACAACACGCTGGAACTGCCCGGCATTGCCGCCGAAGATATGCCCGGCATCCAACCACAGCTTTGCTTTGTTCACAATGAGATCGTCCAGCTGCTTTTGAGACAGCCCCAAGCCGGAGCAGTCCAACCAGGCAAAATAGGTTCCATTCGGTTCCACCAGCTTGATTTCCGGGATATTTGCTGTCAGAAAGCTGCGCAGATAGTCAAGATTCTCCCACAGATAGGTGCGGCACTGCTCCAGCCACTCGCCGCCGGATTCGTAGGCCGCCTGACACGCCACCAGTCCCAGTACATTCAGTTGGGAATAGCCGCTGCGGTCGATTTCTTTCAGAAAAGCCGTTCGGAGCTTTGCGCTGGGAATCCAGATATTGGAGACCTGCAGACCGGCGATATTGAAGGTCTTGCTGGGCGCGGTACAGATGATGGTCTGCTCCGCCAGATCCGGGTTGACCGTCGGGAAAATATGATGGGTCTGCTCCGCAAATGCGAAGTCGCAGTGGATCTCATCGGAAACCACATAGACATTGTATTTTTTACAAATGGCTCCAATACGCTGTAATTCCTCCGCAGTCCAGACTCTGCCCACGGGGTTGTGTGGGCTGCAAAGGATAAACAGCTTCACCTGCCGCTCTGCGATCTTCCGCTCAAAATCCTCAAAATCAATGGAATATCGGCCATCCCGAAAAACCAGCTCGCTTTCCACCACAACTCTATCGTTGTCCCGGATCACGCTGAAAAACGGATAATAAACCGGGGGCTGGATCAGGACCGCGTCACCGGGCAGTGTCAGGGTCCGCACCGCCATGGCAAGGGCATACACCACGCCGGGCGTCTTGACCAGCCATTCCGGCTTGGTCTGCCAGCCAAACCGTCGGGAGAACCAGAAACTGACAGCATCATAATAGTCCGATTTCACATCGCTGTATCCGAAAATGCCGTGCTCCACCGCCCGGTGCAATGCATCCAAAACAGGCTGCGGGGCCCGGAAGTCCATATCCGCCACCCACAGCGGAAGCACATCCGCAGGCCTGCCCCGCTCTGCGGCAAAATCATATTTCAGGCTGTTTGTATTCCTGCGGTCAATGACGGTGTTGAAGTCGTAGTGAGCCATCGTTCATTCCTCCAGTGCCTGTGCCAAATCGGCGATGATATCATCCACATGCTCCAATCCCACAGACAGCCGCAGCAGGGTCTCCGTGATGCCCAGCCGCTCCCGCATTTCTTCGGGTACATCGTTGTGGGTTTGAAGCACAGGATAGGTGATCAGGGATTCGGTGCCGCCCAGGCTCTCGGCGAAGGTGATCATTTTCACCTTTTCCAGCACCCGGCGGGCTGTTTCCACGCTGTCTGTCCGGAAGGAGATCATACTGCCCGCGCCCCGGGCCTGTCGCAGATTAGTTTCATAACCGGGATGCTCCGGCAGACCCGCATAGTACACTTTACTGATCTTCGGGTGTGTTGCCAGCCAATGGGCTACTTGAAGGGCATTTTCCTGCTGACGTTCCATCCGGACCGACAGAGTCTTGATACCCCGAAGCATCAGCCAGCAGTCAAAGGGCGCCAGAATACCGCCGGTGGTCTTGGCGATCATACGAACCCGCTCCGCCAGCTCCTGAGAAGCGCAGGACAGGAAGCCGGACAGGGTATCGTTATGTCCGCTGAGGAATTTCGTGCCGCTGTGGATTACGATATCTGCCCCCAGCTCGATGGGATTCTGCAAATAGGGAGAGAGGAAGGTATTATCCACGATCAACAGAAGCGCATTTTCTTTGGCAATTTTCGCACAAGCGTGCAGATCGGTGACATTCATCATGGGATTGCTGGGCGTTTCGATATAAAGCGCCTTTGTATGGGGGGTAATCCGTGCCAGAATCTGAGCAATATCTGTGGTATCCACAAAGTCCACCACAAGACCGTTTTTCTGTCCAATGGTTTGCAGCAGCCGGGTGGCTCCGCCATACAGATCCTCGGAGCAGATAATATGATCCCCGGCTCCGAACAGCTCAAAGCAGGCGCTGACTGCCGCCATGCCAGTGGAAAAAGCCACCGTATCACAGGCACCTTCCAGCGCGGAAACGGTTTCTTCCAGCCGCTCCCGGGTAGGATTCTGCACCCGGGTATAATCATACCCTGTGGACTGTCCAACGCCGATATGGCCAAAGGTTGCTGTCTGGTAAATCGGAAAACTGACTGCCTTATTTACATCCTGGTAGCTGAAATCTGAATTTCCGTGAATACATCGTGTTTCGATGGGATTACTCATGGTAAGTTGCCTCCTGTTTGCTTACTTTCAATAAAAAACGCCCGTCTTCTTTCAAATAGAAGACGAGCGAAATACCCGTGGTACCACTTCTGTTCATTCCGGTTATAGACCGAAACCTCATTGCGGGTATCAAGCAATACCCTCTGCTGTAACGGGCAAACCCGTCATGACCTGGTATCCACTCAGCCACGCTGCTCCGGAGCCATGTTCCCCCGCCGGCTGCCTGTCTTTTTTCAGCATATAAAGACTCTCTGTAAGGTGCCGAAACGGGGTACTCTTTCCTTCATTGCATTTGAAACGATATATGGTTTTTATTATTATAGGAAACGTCTGCCAAAAAGTCAAGAACCAAAGAAGTAGTTTAGTAGGAATTTGTTTTCCAAAATCTATTGACAATTACATCCGGTTTCGCTATAATCCCCATAAACCAACTAGTACAGTGGGTTACCGTTCAAATAAGGAGCGAGAACCGGAACAAATAACAAATGAAGTGATCCTTACAACCGCAGCACAGAAATCGGCCAAATACGTGCATTGGTGTGCGGGGCGTCCCACGAAAGCGGACGCCCCGCTTCTACTGTACATTTTGAATTTCTCTCTGAAAGGAAACCGTACGGAAATGAAACAGGAAAAGAAATCAAAAAATCTGCTGCCGCTGATTGCCCTGGTAGTCGTCATCGCGGCAATTGCCGTAACGCTGATACCCAAAAGCAGCGAACGTGAAGAAACTCCCACCTTGGAGTCGAATCCATCGGAAAATGTCTCCTCCGCTGACGGAAGCGATATTGTTATCCAAACCGCGAACATCGGAACTGATGCAAGCTATTTCGATTACGACGCCGGCGGAACCACTGTTCAGGTCTTTGCCCTGGAGGCCTCCGACGGCACCATCCGTCTGGCCCTGAATACCTGCCAGGTCTGCAACGGCTCTCCCTATGCCTATTTTGAGCAGGACGGGGACTGGTTCATCTGCCAGAACTGCGGCAACCGCTTCGCGTCTGTGGAGATCGGCATTGCCAGTGGGGGCTGCCGCCCCGTTCCCATTACGGAAGATATCTATACGGAGCAGGACGGCGTGATCACCGTCCCCGCCGCTTTCCTGGAAGAGAACGCGGCGCTGTTCAAGAATTGGAAGAACTTTTGATCCCGGAGGATACAGATGGAAAATCAGCGTTTTTATATTGGCGGAATGACCTGTTCCGGCTGTGAGCGGACAGTGGAGCGCGCCGTCTCTCAGCTGAAGGGCATCAGCTCCGCTCAGGCTGATCACCGGAAGGGGCAGCTGGATGTGGAGTTTGCCGCCCCCTGTACCCGGGAACAGATTGCCGGCGCGGTCCAAAAGGCCGGCTACGACGTAACCGACAAGCCGAAAAGCCTCGGCGACGCCCTGTATCTGCTGATCATTCTGCTGGGGCTCTATGTGATTGCCCGGCAGCTTGGCTGGACAGAAGTTTTTCGCGCATTTCCAACCGTAAGCGGCCAGCAGATGGGCTATATCGCACTGTTCCTTACCGGACTTATGACTTCCGTTCACTGCATCGCCATGTGCGGCGGACTGAATCTGGCCCAGAGCATAGGTTCCAAAAATGTTCACCCCCTTCTGGGCAGCCTTCTGTACAATCTGGGGCGGCTCACCAGCTACAGCCTCATCGGTGGCATTCTGGGCTTCATTGGCGAAAAGGCCGCCATCACCCTTCAAGTGCGTGGCCTGATTGGACTTGGCGCTGGAATTTTGATGCTGTTCATGGGAATCTGTATGCTGACCGGATTCTCTCTGCCCCGCGCATTCCGGATCAAGCTTCCGGCCCGGCTCGCGAAAGGGCTGAATGCCTTCAAAAAATACGGCCCCTTCGCCATCGGTCTGGTCAACGGCCTCATGCCCTGCGGCCCGCTGCAATCCATGCAGCTGTACGCCATCGCCAGCGGAAGCTTTTTCTCCGGCGCAGCCTCCATGTTCTTCTTCTGCCTGGGAACGATCCCCCTGGTGCTCCTGTTTGGAACCACCGCTGGCATTCTGAAACGGAAAACAAAGCAGCTCATGCTGCAGCTGGGTTCCGCCATGCTGATTCTGATCGGCCTGTCCACCACTCAGAATAATCTTGCTCTGACCGGAGTGACGCTCCCCTGGGCTGTGGGCAGCGGTGAAAACGGCGTCATCACCGCCACCATGGACGGCGGTGTTCAGCGAGTATCCACCACCCTGCGGGCCAACGGCTACGACGACATTCAGGTGACTGCCGGCACCCCGGTCATCTGGACTATCGTCGTAGATGAGGAAGCCCTGAACGGATGCAACAACGAAATCTATCTTCCCGCCTTTAACCAGCAGGTCAAACTGGAAGTGGGAACCACCACGATCTCCTTCATGCCGAAGGAGCCCGGCACCTACCCATATACCTGCTGGATGGGAATGCTGCAAAACACAATCACTGTAACCGAGGAATAACTATGCTGAATCAATTTTCGAGAACCCAGCTCCAATTTGGCGCGGAGGGGATGGAGAAACTGTTCCATGCCCGGGTTGCCGTGTTTGGCATCGGCGGCGTCGGCGGCTATACCGTGGAGGCCCTGGCCCGCAGCGGTGTTGGGGAGCTGGATCTGATCGACGATGACCGGGTATGCTTGACCAATGTGAACCGCCAGATCTTTGCAACACGAAAAACCGTGGGGCAGTACAAAGTCGATGTGGCAGAAGAACGGATTCTGGAAATCAATCCGAAAGCCATCGTCCACAAATACAAGACCTTTTATGCGCCCCAGACGGCGGATCAGTTCGATTTCACCCAATACGACTATGTTGTAGATGCCATTGATACGGTGACAGGAAAGCTGGAACTGGTAGAGCAGGCTCAGAAAGCCGGGGTGCCCATCATCAGCAGTATGGGTGCCGGAAATAAAGTTGACCCCACCGCCTTTGAGGTAGCGGATATCTACGACACCTCTGTTTGCCCCCTGGCCCGGGTCATGCGGCGGGAGCTGAAAAAGCGGGGCATTGAAAAGCTGAAGGTGGTCTATTCCAAGGAGCCGCCCCTGACGCCCATCGATGATATGACCATCAGCTGCCGGACCCACTGCATCTGCCCACCGGGTACCGCGCGAAAATGTACCCAGCGCCGGCAGGTTCCGGGAAGCAATGCCTTTGTCCCCTCGGTGGTTGGGTTGATTATCGCCGGTGAGGTTGTCAAGGATCTCTCCGGTTTCACGCCGGGTCTATAAGGAAAGCAGTCCGTTCACGCCGAAAATGTGAACGGACTGCTTCTTTATAATCAGATAACGTAGTTGTCCCCAACATCACCCTGCTCCATCAGGTCTGCAATGGTCACGCCTTCCAGATATTCATTGATGACCTTATCCAACCCCTGCCACAGCGGAAGGGTGCGGCATTTCCCCGCTTTCGGACACGCATCGGAACCTTCTTCCAGGCAGGAAACCGGGGCCAGAGATTCTTCTGTCAGCCGCAGAATGCTGCCTACCGTGTACTGCTCCGGCGCTTTCTTCAGCTTGTAGCCGCCGCCCTTGCCCCGGAGGCTTTCCAGCACCCGGGCCTTTACCAGCATCCGGATGATGCTCTCCAGATACTTCTCCGAGATCTCCTGCCGCTGGGCAATGCCCCGCAGAGAGATAAAATCGTCCGTCTGGTGTTCCGCCAGATCGATCATGACCCGCAGCGCGTAGCGCCCTTTTGTTGAAATCAGCATACCCATTCCTCCCGGTTTTTCTAAAACCTATTATACAGCAAGGTTTGTAGGGAATCAACTGAAATTTTCCGCGTATATCTATTGACAAATCCGACTCGGCGTTATATAATCCATATAATCCTAGCAGGAAGGTAGGAATTGAAATGAAATTCAACTCATCATACTTCCGATGTCGATGTTGTTCCAGCCGTTTTCCGATTCCCTATCCACTATAACATCAAAATCAGGAGGCATTCGTTATGAGTAAGATTTATACATCCGCCGATCAGCTGATTGGTAAGACTCCGCTGCTGGAGCTGGTGCACATTGAGAAGGAGCTAGGCCTCGAGGCAAAGATCCTGGCTAAGCTGGAATACTTCAATCCCGCCGGCTCCGTCAAGGACCGGATCGCTAAGGCCATGATCGACGACGCCGAGGCCAGCGGAAAGCTAAAACCCGGCAGCGTCATCATCGAGCCCACTTCCGGCAACACCGGCATCGGCCTGGCCTCCGTGGCCGCCGCCCGGGGCTACCGCATCATCATCGTCATGCCCGAGACCATGAGCGTGGAGCGCCGCCAGCTGATGAAGGCCTACGGCGCGGAGCTGGTGCTGACTGAAGGCGCCAAGGGTATGAAGGGCGCCATCGCCAAGGCGGAGGAGCTGGCCCAGGAGATCCCCAACAGCTTCATTCCCGGCCAGTTTGTCAATCCTGCCAATCCCGCCGTCCATCGCGCCTCCACCGGTCCCGAAATCTGGGAGGATACCGACGGTCAGGTGGATATCTTCGTGGCTGGCGTTGGCACCGGCGGAACCGTCACCGGTGTAGGCGAGTATCTGAAGAGCCAGAATCCTGATGTGAAGGTGGTTGCCGTAGAGCCTGCTGGCTCTCCCGTTCTGAGTAAGGGTACCCCCGGTGCCCACAAGATTCAGGGCATCGGCGCAGGTTTTGTCCCTGCTGTGCTGAACACCGGCGTATACGATGAGATCATTCCCGTGGAGAACGAAGATGCCTTTGCCACCGGCAAGAAGATCGGCAAGGCCGAGGGCGTTCTGGTGGGCATCTCCTCCGGCGCTGCAGTATACGCAGCAATCGAACTGGCGAAGCGGCCCGAGAACAAGGGCAAGACCATTGTGGCCCTGCTCCCCGATACTGGCGACCGTTACCTCTCTACTCCGCTCTTCGCGGAGTGATTCCCGGGGCTGCTGCCAAGCGCAGCAGCCCTTTTTTATGTAAAAGGAGGCAATTTATATGATACCCACACCTGAACAAGCATGGGCTTTGCTCTGTGAATACAACCAGGGAGAATTCCATCAAAAGCACAGCCGCATTGTAGGCGATGTTCTGCGCTGGTTCGCGCAGGAATTAGGTTATGGCAGCGAAGCAGATTTCTGGGAATCTGTCGGTATTCTTCACGACCTCGACTTTGAGCAATGGCCCGAACAGCATTGCATCAAAGAGCAAGAGCTTCTGCGGCAGCGAGACATCGATGAGGAAATCATCCACGCCGTTGCCAGCCATGGATATGAGCTGACTGTTGATATTCAGCCGGAGCACGAGATGGAGAAGGTTCTCTATGCGGTGGACGAACTTACCGGCCTCATCGGTGCCGTGGCCCTGATGCGCCCGTCCAAAAGCGTGTCCGATCTGGAAGTGAAGTCCGTCAAGAAGAAATACAAAAATCCCAATTTTGCAGCCGGGTGTTCCCGGAAAGTCATTGAACGAGGTGCGGATATGCTTGGCTGGACACTGGATGAATTGATTTCCAGAACCATCTTTGCAATGCGTGCTTCCGAAGCGGTATGCTAATGGAGAATAACTATGGCAAGTATTGTTGCAGTTTGTATCAGCGAGAAAAAGGGTACTCCCAAGCATGAGGTTGCGGAAATCCAGCTTAAAATCAATCACGGAATCATCGGAGATGCCCATGCCGGCAACTGGCACCGTCAGGTGAGTCTGCTGGGCCGGGAAAGCGTAGAGAAAATGAAAGCCGTGTTCCCGGACATCCCGGTGGGCGCATTTGCAGAAAATATTTTAACGGAAGGACTGCTTCTCTATACCCTTCCCGTCGGCACGAAGCTCAGGATTGGAAAAGTCCTGCTGGAGGTGACCCAGATTGGAAAAGAGTGCCACGCCCACTGCTCCATCCGTCAGCAGGTAGGCGACTGCGTCATGCCCCGGGAAGGCATTTTTGCCATCGTCCTGGAAGAAGGCACCATCCGGGCCGGAGACACCATCTCACTTCTGACTTGAGGTAAATACCATGAACAATCAGGAATTTCAGAGTATTCTGGCTCAGCTGGAACGGGGCGAAACGCCGCAGCTGACCAAAACCGTGGACGGTCAGACCTACAACAGAGTTTTCATTCCGGAGAACAGGCTGATCCTGCTGGGCGGCGGACACATTGCCCAACCCCTGTGCGCCATGGCCTCCATGCTGGATTTTGCCGTCACCGTTGTGGATGACCGCATTTCTTTTGCCAATTCCGAACGCTTTCCCCAGGCGGCGCAGGTCATTTGCAATTCTTTTGCTGCCGCAATTTCTGATTTGAATATCAGGGCCACGGATTATGTCTGCGTCATCACCCGGGGACACCGGTGGGACGGCGAGTGCCTGCGGCAGATCCTGAGGGGCACCCTTCCTTCGTATCTGGGCATGATCGGCTCCAAGCGCCGGGTGGAGGGGCTGCTGAGCCTGCTTTCGGAAGAGGGCTTCGATCTGAATCATCTTTCCCGCATCCATGCCCCCATCGGCTTGGCCATCAACGCCCAGACCCCGGCAGAAATTGCCGTATCCATCTGCGCCCAGCTCGTCGCCCACCGGCGGAAGGATTTCCAAAAGGAAACCGCCCTGGCGCAGACCAATACCGACTATGCCATGCTCCGGTTCCTCGCGGAGAGCACCCAGCCCAAGGCCTGCGCCCTGGTGCTGTCCTCCACCGGCTCCACCCCGGTCAAGCCCGGCGCCATGATGGCCATTGATTATCTGGGCATCGGTTACGGCACCATCGGCGGCGGCTGCAGCGAAGCCGCCGTCATGGCCCGGGCCAGGAAGATCATGGGGACCGGAAAGTCCTGCGTGGTGGAGATTGACATGACCAACGAAGTTGCCGAAAGCGAGGGGATGGTCTGCGGCGGCACGATGCGCGTTCTGCTGGAAGATGTCACAAATGATTGTGGTGAAATCCCATGCTGATTTCCTCCAGAGGACGTTATTGCTTGCAAGTCATGATCGATCTGGCCGAGCACGCAGACCAAGGTTATATTCCTCTGAAAGAGATAGCCAAACGGCAGGGGCTTTCTCTGCGATACCTTGAAAAAATCCTGCCAGCGTTAGCCAAAAATAATATCATTATTGGCCATCCTGGGAAGTGCGGTGGTTACCGCCTGAGCCGGGCAGCAGATGAGTACACTCTTGGCGAGATTCTTCGGCTCGCAGAAGGATCTCTGGCACCTACTACCTGTGTTGAATCTGGTGCCGAATCTTGTGCTCAAGCATCAGCATGCAGCACACTGCCAGTTTGGACGGAGTTGGATCGCAGGATCAATGGATACCTCGATAGCGTAACACTGGCTGACCTTCTACAGCAATAGACATGAATCATGAAACTGTTACTATAAACTCCCATACCCGTGAGCCAAACCTTTAGAACCGGGCAATAGACAAATCACCCCTTGATGTAGGATAAAAGCTACATCAAGGGTTTTCTTATATGGCTCGAAGATATATCTCCTCCCAACACATCAGTTTTTTCGCAGAATTATTAACAATACTTTTAGGCTTTCTATTTTAAGCATTCCCAATATAAACGCAGCGCACCGGAAACCGCATCCGGTGTGCTACTTCATTTATTCTGTTAATTCACACGCCAGCCGAACTCCTATCTTTACGCCTTCAACAAAGCCTGCCTTCTCGTGATCCCGGCAGAGAGCACAGACAGGATAACTAATCTTGTCCATCTCCCGGAGCGGTATTCCGTTCATCTTCTCATACAGTGCATGAAAATCAGCTTTGATCTGCTCATTGTCATAGGGACGGTTTTCGTTGTAACGCTCATAGAGGATGCCCAGAATGGATTCCCCATCGGGTACGGCCAAAGGATCTGCCAGAGCATGTTCTTTCAGTGCCTGAATGTATTTCTCAATCATACGAAAATCACCTCCGTATTGACGATCTCTTCTGCGGCGTTGCGGATATTGTTCATACGCTGCACCCACGCCATCTGGTCGATAGGAAGCAGATCCTCCGGGACACCTTTGGGTGTTGCTTCTTTCAGCTTGTGGATTACTTCCTGAGAAAGGAAAATATCATACTTTTTCCAGATTGGAGCTGACATTCTCCCAGTCTACAGACTCAAAGAAATCGTCAAGCTGCTTTTTCTTTGTCGGCTCATACCATTTGCGTTCATTTTTCCGGGAGATATTGCGAAACCGCAGGAACAGGCTGCGCCGTGACTTGTGATTGCCCAAATAGTCGGACGGATCCGGTTTGACTCCGCTTTTGGCTGAGTCAATTTCCAGCCCCGTCAGGATCGCCAGTACCTCTGTTTCTTTTCGGCACTGTTCCCGTTCTTCACCGGTGCTGTTTTCATCGTAGGCGATGATGCTGCGCCGCAGAGCGGAATTGCTGATCTGTCCCACACGGGAGGAAAAGGTAGCCTTTACCGTCTCAAAGCGGGCTTTCCAGTCCTGGGCATCTGCCAGAATCGGCTCCGCTGCTGGAATCTTCAAAAGGGGCAGATTCCCCTCATTTTCGTAATTATCGCCGTAATTCCGGGCAACACAACGGTTCATCAACGGGTCGGAGATGGTTTTGATCATATCGCCGTCGTAATCCGCACCGCCAAGCCGCTCCGGGATCAACGACCTGGAATCCACCATGACCACATAGTGAAGATGTCCCAGATATTTCTCCCGAATGGGACCGGCTGGGAATGGCTTTGCAATTACTTCCTCGTTCCGGGCGATGTGAGGATTCCGAAGCAGGATGCAGGTATCCTGAACCGCATAGGCAGGCTGCGGCGCATAGAATGCCGCTCCTGACATGGTTTCTGCAATGAGCGCATCGTATGCCGATTTGTTGACAGGCTTTGCGAGAAAGGCCAATAAGCGCATCAGATCATCGGAAAGGTATCGGTTATCACCCTGAGCCAGAAGGTTGGCATTCTGGTATTTGGTCAGGATGCTGTCCGCTTTGTCCCGTAATTCATTCTGATAAATCGGCTCATTGATGAACAGTAGGTTCTTTTCCAGGATCTCCGCCCGGTACCGTTTCCGGTCTGTGATATCCAGCTCCGGGTCATCCAGCATACTGAGAAAATAATCCCGCTGGTAATTGCTGTTTCCAAGGAAATCCCAGTATGCCTGTTCCGTTGCCTTGGTCAGCCATTTCCGGTAGTCCCAGTCCGGAGCATGATTCCAGCCTTCCGGCAAATCAGCAGGACGGAATTCCTCGTCAGTAATGGCGGCGGTATTGATAAACTGATAGTTCAGCTCCGTCATATTCTGAGCTTCTGCCTTATCCATGCCGGAGATATACAGTGCATGGTCATACTTTCGACACCGTTCCAGATACTCCGCCCAAGAAAAAGCCGAAATCACAGCGCAGATCACCGAGCTGCGCAAACGCAGAAAAATGGCCATCAATATCGAGGAGCGATCCACCCACATTGATACCATGATGACCTATCTTTACGAAAACGAAATGGAAGCCAAAACCAAGACCCAAACCAGAACAGAAAGGAGCTACAGCCGATGAGCAACAAAATTCTGGCAGAATATCTACCTGTTGATAAACTCCGCCCCTTTGAGGGGCATCCCTTCCGGGTGAAGGATGACGAGGAAATGAACCAGCTTGTCTGGAGTATCATCACCCAGGGCGTTCTGAACCCCATCATGGTCAGACCGCTGGACACAGGTGAATATGAAGTGATCTCCGGGCACCGGAGAGTCCACGCATGTCAGAAGGCAGGAATCGCTGAGATTCCTGCCTTAATTTATTCTCTGGACCGTGACGCAGCAGCCATTGCCCTGGTGGACAGCAATCTCCACCGAGAGCATATCCTGCCCAGTGAAAAGGCTTTCGCATATAAGCTGAAGCGAGATGCCATGAACCATCAGGGTAAGACTTCTCCCCAACTTGGGGAGAAGTTGCTGACCGTGGAAAAGATTGGTCAGGACAGCGGTGACAGCAAAAATCAGGTTCTTCGCTATATCCGCTTGACCTATCTGATCCCCGAAATTCTCCGCATGGTGGATGAAGGCAGAATCGCCCTGACCCCGGCTGTGGAACTTTCCTATCTGACGGAGACAGAACAGCGGGATCTGCTGGAGACCATGGAGTGCGAGGACTGCACTCCCTCCCTGTCCCAGGCCCAGCAGATGAAACAGCTGAGCCAGCGAGGCGAGCTGACCATGGACCGGATCTTTGAAATGCTCTGCGCTCCCAAGCCCAATCAGCAGGAGAAGATCAGCCTGGATTACGGTCAGCTGCGCCGCTACTTCCCCAGAAGCTATACGCCCAAGGATGTGCTGAACGCCATCCTCCGGCTGGTGGAAGCGGACTACAAGCGCCGTCAGCAGCGCAGAGAGGGGCGTTGAGGATGGAACCCAATATCCAGATTCATGATGACTACTGTGCAGGCGTGAATTCTGAGGATATTGCGGATATCTTATCGCAGATTACAGCGCTGATCTCTCAGGCATATTCCAGAAGCACCCCTGAAACGGAAGAAGACATCCCCGCATGACATCCCCCACAAAGGTACGGCCCCGGCCGTACCTTTGTGCAAACAGAACCATTTCGATAAAATACGAGAAACAGTGATTTCACAGAAAGGAAGTGTGAAATTGGCACGATACTTAATGTACCTGAGAAAATCCAGAATGGATACCGACTACGAAGAGATTTCCGTAGAAGAAACCCTGTCCCGCCACCGGCAGATTCTGGATAAATTCTGCAAAGAAAAGAAGCTGAATGTTGTGGAGGTACTGGAAGAGGTCGTTTTCGGCGAATCCCTGCCCTCCCGTCCCAAGATGATGCGCCTACTGGAACTGATCAATACGGGCATGTATGACGGCGTGGTCTGCATGGACATTGAGCGTCTTTCCAGAGGCTCATCCATGGAGTCCGGCTATATCATGCAGGTTTTTCAGACCAATGCCTGTCGAATCATCACCCCCGGCAAGACCTATGACCTTCAAAATGAATCCGATGAGCAGTTTACGGATATGAAGTTCATGTTCAGCCGGTATGAGCTGAAGACCATCACCAAACGTCTGGTGCGCGGCAGAAACCAGTCTGCTTCTGAGGGAAAATTCATGGGTTCCATGGCTCCCTACGGCTACCGGGCCTACAAGCTCCCCGGTGAGAAGGGCAACAGCCTGCGCATCGAACCAGAAGAAGCCAAGGTAGTTCAGATGATCTTCGATATGTACGGTCAGCAGGGTATTGGCTATAACACCATTGCTTATCAGCTGAATCAGATGCATATCCCCTCCCGTACCGGAGAATGGGGACAGACCTCCGTTGCGAATATCATCAACAACGAAGTCTATCTCGGAAAAATCCGTTGGCGTAGGGAGCCTGTAAAGCGAGTTGTTAAGGATGGAATGCTTGCCAAAAAGAGAATCCTGAATGATGAGTATGAGGTCTATGAAGGCCGTCACGAGCCCATCATTACAGAAGAACAGTGGAGCCGTGCCAAGGCAGCCCAAGCCAAGCGATATCACCCACCCACACATAAGGAACGGCATTTGCAGAATCCTTTTGCCAGTATTCTGTTTTGTGAAAAATGCGGTGCCGTCATGAAACGAAAAATCCCTAAGAAGACAAGAACCTGTATCGCCTGGTACCAGTGTCCCACCAGAGGCTGCGATTGTAAGATGATCAAATGCGAAACCGTGGAGGATGCGATCTGCGATGCTATGGACCAATGGTTGAAGGAATATATCGTTCAGGTCAATTCTGAACAACAACCTACTGTTGATCCCGTGCAGCCAGCGCTGGATGCTGTGCGTGGTCAGCTTGCCCAGTTGCAGCTTCAACAGGAGAGCATCTGCGAATATCTCGAAAAAGGCGTTTACACCATCGATATGTTCACCAAACGGAACGCTTCCCTATCCAAGGACATCAGTCAGCTTCAGCGCACCGAAGCGGAACTTCTGCAACAGCAAGGTGACAGCAATCAACAGAAAAAAGCGACATTGCAAATCATTCCCGCCACACAACACATTTTGGAAAGCTACCCAATGCTGACCGTCACGGAGAAGAATCAGCTCTGGAAGCTGGTTATGAAGAAAGCCACGGTGTATCGTTCTCAGGATGGAGAGCTTACGCTGCACATCTATCCGAATCTTCCCAAATAATACGCGCTCAATGCGCTGGCAGGACTACCAGGAACTACATTTTCTCCCAAAATCAATAAAATCTATCGACGAAACCCCCTTTCCATGCTATAATGATGCGTACTTGAGCATGGAAGGGGGTTATTTCTATGGGTGAACAGCCCAAAAAGCGGATGTGTAGTATTGCTCTATTGGCCCATGTGGACGCAGGCAAGACCACCTTGTCCGAGGCCCTGCTCTATACCTCCGGCGCCCGCCGGACCTTCGGCCGGGTGGACCACGGCGACGCGTATCTGGACACCCACGCCCTGGAACGGGCCCGGGGCATCACCATTTTCTCCAAGCAGGCCCTGCTTTCCACACAGCGCCTGGACATCACCCTGGTGGACACGCCGGGACATGTGGATTTTTCCGCCGAAGCCGAGCGGACCATGCCCTGTCTCGACTGCGCCATCCTGGTCATCAGCGGCACCGACGGCATCCAGGCCCATACGGTGACCCTCTGGCGGCTGCTGGAGCGGTACGGCATCCCCACCTTCCTCTTCATCAACAAGATGGACCTGCCGGGCATGGAGCGGGAAAAGCTGTTGGCCCAGCTCCAGCGGGAGCTGAGCCCCGGCTGCATCGACTTCGGCGGGGCATTTGACGAGATCGCGGAAGCCGCCGCCCTCTGCGACGAAGCGCTGCTGGAAACCTATCTGGAAACCGGCACCGTCACCCCAGGCAACCTCCGGGGTCTCATCGCCGGGCGGAAGGTCTTCCCCTGCTGCTTCGGCTCCGGCCTGAAGCTGACAGGCGTGGCGGAATTTCTGGACATTCTGGACGCCTACGTCCCGGAGATCGCCCGGCCAGAGGCCTTCGGCGCCCGGGTCTGCAAGATCTCCCGGGACCCCCAGGGGACTCGCCTGACCTGGATGAAGCTCACCGGCGGCACCCTGAGGACTCGTACTGGTTTGAATTATGTAAACCAAAAGGGCGACCCGCTGGAAGAGAAGGTCGTCCAGCTGCGCCTTTACTCCGGCGACAAATTCACCGCCCCGGAGGAGGCCTGCGCAGGCCAGCTGGTGGCTGTCACAGGACTCAGCGGCACCTTCGCCGGCCAGGGCCTTGGGACGGAGCCGGCAGGGACGCCGCCGGTGCTGGAGCCCGTCATGACCTACCGGGTGGAGCTGCCCAGGGGAACCGATCCCCTGACGGTGCTGCCGAAGCTGCGGCAGCTGGAGGAGGAAGACCCCCAGCTGCGCATCCTCTGGTCCGGCGGCCGGATCCACGTCCAGATCATGGGCCGGGTCCAGCTGGAGATCTTCCGCAGCCTGGTGCAGCAGCGGTTCGGTCTGGAGGTCACCCTGGATACCGGGCGGATCTTCTACAAGGAAACCATCGAAAACAAGGTGGAGGGCGTGGGCCATTTCGAGCCCCTGCGGCATTACGCGGAGGTCCACCTGCTCCTGGAGCCCCTGCCCCAGGGCAGCGGCCTGGTCTTCGACACCATTTGCCCCACGGACGTGCTGGATGTGAGCTACCAGAGCCTGATCCTGACCCACATGGCGGAGAAGGTCCACCGGGGCGTCCTCACCGGCGCGCCCATCACGGATATGAAGATCACCCTGCTGGTGGGCAAGGCCCATCTGAAGCACACCGAAGGCGGCGACATGCGCCAGGCCACCTACCGGGCCATCCGCCAGGGCCTGATGCAGGCGAAGTCCGTCCTCCTGGAGCCCTGGTACGCCTTCACCCTGACGCTGCCCACGGAAGCCGTGGGCCGGGCCATCACGGACATCCGGGCCATGGGCGGTGAATTTGACGCCCCCGAATCCGGCGGCTCCCTCTCGACCCTGAAGGGCATCGTCCCGGCGTCGGAGCTGCGGGACTACGCCGATACCGTCGCCGCCTACACCCAGGGCCGGGGCCGCCTGCAGATCGCCCTCCAGGGCTATGCCCCCTGCCACAACGCCGATGCCGTCATCGCGGAGGCCGCTTACGACCCGGAAGCGGACGTGGAAAACACCCCGGACTCGGTCTTCTGCGCCCATGGCGCGGGCTTCAACGTCAAGTGGAACGAGGTCCCCAGCTATATGCATCTGGAAAGCGGCCTGAAGGAGGAAAAAGCGCCGGAGATCATCTCCCGGAATTTTACCCTGGACGACAAGGAGCTGGAAGCCATCATGGAGTGGGAATTCGGCCCCGTGAAGCGCCCGCTGTACCGCAGTCCCGCCAACCGTCCCGCCACGGAGGAGATCGCCATCAAGGCCCCCCGGCAGAAGGCACTGATCGTGGACGGCTACAACATCATCTTCGCCTGGGAGGACCTCGCCGCCCTGGCCAAGGAGGATCTGGAAGCGGCCCGGCGGACCCTCTGCGACCGGCTGAGCAATTACGCGGGCTTCAAAAAATGCTATCTGGTGCTGGTCTTCGACGGCTGGAAGGTGAAGGGCAACCCCGGCGAGAAGGAAAAATGGAACAATCTGCAGATCGTCTACACCAAGGAGGGGGAGACCGGCGACGCCTACATCGAGCGTTTGGCGGCCCGGATCGGCAGCAACTATTCCGTCCGGGTAGCCACCTCGGATTCCCTCGTGCAGCTGTCTTCTTTCCGCAGCGGCGTACTGCGCATGTCCGCCCGGGAGCTCCGGGAGGAGCTGGAGCTGGCGAAGCGGGAGATGAAGCAATATCTGGGGAATCCGTGACAGAAAATGCAGAATGCTGAATGCAAAATTGTGGTATTTCCTGCGGAAATACCGATAATAATCGTGCGCTTTGCGCACACCATCATTCTGCATTTTGCATTATGAATTTTGCATTACAATGCCGCAGGCAGAGCAACAAACTACAATTCCCCCCACCGCAAAAGAATCTTCTTCCATTTCCCCCATATATCGTGTAAAATGGAGATATCACACACGAGGAGGAATCCCCATGAGCAAAAAGAAAGAAATCATCTCCGAGAAGATCGACCAGAAAATGGCGGAATCGCCTGCCCATGACCGTCGGGTATCC
This sequence comes from Oscillospiraceae bacterium, assembly GCA_017473225.1. Classification (GTDB taxonomy): domain Bacteria; phylum Bacillota; class Clostridia; order Oscillospirales; family Oscillospiraceae; genus Faecousia. Next base: position 26,333 of record JAFUMG010000037.1, read on the forward strand.
CACATTTTCCGCAGGATCCTCCATCTTCTGGAAATGTCCATTGCCGCGCTGACTATCATCGTGCTGGTGCTGGCGCTGTGCGTGGAGGTCTACAACATTTTCATCGTGTCCGGATATCCCGCCGATTTTGAGGAATTCCTCCACAGCATCCTGACCATCGTCGTGGGTCTGGAATTTGTGCGAATGCTCATCGACATGACCCCCGGCAATACCATCGAGGTCCTGATCATGGCCACCGCCCGCCAGATCATCATCAGCCACAGCAACGCCACCCTTCTGATCGGTGTTGTGTGCATTGCGGGCCTGTTCGCCACCCGCCGCTTCCTGATCCGCCGCAGCGAGCTGGAAAAAGAGCTGGTGGAAATGGAGTAAGCCCCCATATCGCCGCCAACAGAGTCAAAACTACCGGCTTAGCCGGTGGTTTGCCAACCGCAAAATTTCGGCGCTGCCCCAACTATCGACATGGAACCTTAACAAAGCGAACCACCGCGCTCATTGCGAAATGAGCGCGGTGGTTTTTCTGCTGTTCGGCATAAATACAGCCCTCTCTCATGGAGTATTTACCGCATGATGCCATGAGAGAGGGTTTTCGTCGACAGTCGCAGGCTGATTATTGTGCCCGGTTCACGCTGTCCACAAACCGCAGGAAGGCTGCCGTACCCTGGGGGGTCCGCTTGTAAACACCGGCATGCTCCAGAACTTTGGAGAAAACTTGGCCCACTTCATTTTGAATGATCTGCGTGATGTTTTCAGGGGTGAATGTGTACTTCCGGCGCATTTCCGCTGCCCAGGGGCCATGCTTTCCCAATATCGGATCGTCAGAGATATCCTCACCCGCCAGAAGGGCTTCCTCCAGACAGGTCAGTTCCTCCTTCAACCGCGCGGGCAGCACAGCCAGACCCATCACTTCAATCAGGCCGATATTTTCCTTTTTGATGTGATGCAGTTCTCCGTGAGGATGATATACACCCAGAGGATGTTCCTCGGTGGTGATGTTGTTGCGCAGGACCAGATCCAGTTCGTAGTTGTCGCCTCTGCGGCGGGCAATGGGTGTGATGGTGCTGTGGGGTACGCCATCTGTCCGGGCGAAGATGAAAGCTGCTTCGTCCGTATAGTTCCGCCATGCTCTGAGAATTTTATCTGCCAGCCCGGCAAGACGATCCCTGTCGGGACAGTCCAGCCGAATGACGCTCATGGGCCATTTGACAATACCCGCGGTTACATCCTCGAAACCTTCAAAGTGGAGTTCGTGCTCCACTACGGCCTGTTCCATGGGGAAGCGATAATGACCTCCCTGGAAATGTTCGTGGCTCAGGATGCTGCCGCCCACAATGGGCAGATCCGCATTGCTGCCGATGAAATAGTGCGGAAAGAGGGTCACGAAATCCAGCAGCTTGCGGAAGACGGCTTTATCAATGGCCATCGGCGTATGATCCGCATTGAATACGATGCAGTGCTCATTGTAGTACACATAGGGGCTGTACTGCATGAACCAGTCCGCGTCGGCGATCCGAATGGGCACGATCCGATGATTCTGACGGGCCGGATGGTTCAGACGGCCGGCATAGCCCTCGTTTTCGGCGCAAAGCTGGCATTTGGGATAGCTGGACTGCGGCGCGGCCTTGGCCGCGGCGATTGCTTTCGGGTCCTTTTCCGGCTTGGACAGATTGATGGTGATATCCAGATCGCCGTATTCCGTGGTGGTTTTCCAGCGCAGATCCTTTTTGATGCGGTAAACGCGGATGTAATCCGTATCCCGGGACAGGCGGTAGTACCAATCCGTTGCTGCTCTGGGGGATTTTGCATACAGAGCGGAAAAATTTGCCCGGACCTCTCTGGGGGGCGGCGTCAGGGCGCCCATCAGCCTGGTATCAAACAGGTCGCGGCTTGTGATGTCGTCCCTGCAGATCCCCCGGCTGACCGCGTCATCCAGCAGTCCCGCCAGGATCTGCTCCAGCGGCAGCGCTTGAGCGGATGCCGGCTCGAAGCTGTCGCGCCGGAGAATTTGCAGAAGCTGATTGGTAATAAAGTTGCGGTCACAGGGCTCAATCAGTTCGTGATTCAGACCGTACTGCACTAGGCTCGCGATATAGGTGTTGATATCCATCACGTTATCCTCCTTTTTATTTTACGCGGATTCCGCCCTGGGGCCGGATTGTCAGTACATGACAGCTGCCCGGCCCAAGGACTGCTTCTATCCCCGCTTTGAAGTGCTCCAGCAGATCCGTGGGGACAAAGGCCTGAACTGTTCCCGCAAATCCGCCGCCATGGACACGGTACGCGCCGCGCTCCTGCAGCAGTGTATTGCACAGCGCCAGGACCAGCGCCATGTCCTGATGCTCCACAGCGCCGGTTGGCGTGACATTCTGCAGATACATCCAGGAACTGCGGCCCGATTGGCGAACCAGGCTCAGAAACAGGTCAAAATCGCCGCTGCGTAGCGCTTCGGCTTCCTGGCAGGCGCGGCGGTTCTCCTGATAAAAATGGATCGCGCGAAGGAGAGCTCGGTCCGGTACCTGCGACCGCAGCCGGGGCAGAGCCGAGAAAAATACGGATTCCGGAATCTCCCGCAGGACCTCCTTCCCGAAACAATCGCACAGCCTTTTCAGCTCCCCAGGTATGGCGGCATATTCGTCAGTCAGATCGGCATGGTCTGCGCCGCTGTCGATGATGCAAAGGGCGTGGCCTGCCCTTTCAAAGTCGAAGGCAATGCGTTCCACCATCGGTGCTGTGGGATCCTTAAAATCGATGAATACCATGCCGCCCACGGAGGATGCCATCTGGTCCATCAGGCCGCAGGGCTTGCCGAAGTATACGTTTTCAACATACTGGCTGATCTGGGCGATTTCTACATCGGACAGACGGCTGTCAAAAAACAGCTCGTTGCAGATGGTCCCCAGCAGCACCTCGAAGGCGGCAGAGGAACTGAGACCGCTGCCGGGAAGGACCGTGGAATGGACTGTGGCATCAAAGCCCTGAAGCCTGGCGCCCCGCTGCCGGAAGGCGGCGGCAATGCCACGGATCAGAGCGGCGGTGGTATTCCGCTCCTCCTCACGGATGGCCAGGTCCTTCAGATCGATCTCCACAGGGGGATATCCTTCGGACTGGACGCAGATCATATCCGTCCCGTTGAGGACAACTTCCGCAACGGTTTCCAGATTCACCGCGGCAGCCAAAACACAGCCGTGTTGGTGGTCTGTGTGATTGCCGCCGATTTCTGTGCGGCCAGGGGCGGAGAATACATAATGCTGGTTCATAAGCATCCTCTCTTTCTTAAAACAGTCAAAAAATTATCTGTGATGTTGTCACTTTACCGCAGCTGCCCGCTTGAAAACAGGCAGTCGTTCTATGCTTTCGGAGCTCTTTTCTATGGGTCTTCTCTCGTTGTGAAGCGGCGCCTGCGGATTGTGGGAGTCAGGCAAGAACCGGCGGGGCGGATCCGGAAAGGGCCGGGACCAAAAGTCCCGGCCCTCCCCGCCTGGCGGGAGTGTGAAATGTGTTTGGGGTTATGCGTTCAGATAGCGGGTCAGGATGGCCGCGATCTGGGCGCGGGTCGCGAGATCGCTGGGGATCAGCTGGGTGGCGGAGACACCCTGGACCAGGCCCTTGGAAACGGCCCAGTTCATGGCCTCCTTGGCCCAGGAGCTGACGCTGGAGGCATCCTGATAGCCAGCCAGCGCGTTTTCGGAGACGGCTTCTGCGTTGGCGTAGCGGTACAGGATGGTGACGATCTGTTCACGGGTGATCTGCTGGTCGGGTGCGAACAGGCCGCTGCCGACACCCTCGACCACATTTTCGCTGGCAGCCCAGATCACGGCGTCGGTGTACCACTGACCGGCGGGGACGTCGGAGAAGGTGTTCTCCAGGCCATCCACGCTGGGCTCTCCGGCGATACGGTACAGAATGGTGACCATCATAGCCCGGGTGGTGCTGCTGTCGGGGGCGAACAGATCATCAGAGATGCCGTTCATATAGCCGTTTCGCAGCATGTAATCAATGCTCTCGTGATACCATTTCTCCAGCTCCACGTCCCGGAACGCGGAGGCGGGGCAGCTCTGGGCGGCTTCAATGGCGGCCTTACCCGCGTTCAGTACCGCTTCCACTTCCGCGGCGGAGCCAGCGGAACCGATGGCATCCATGGTATCGGCAACAGCTTCCGTGTATGCTGCCAGATCCTGGGCGTTCATGGCGCCGGTATCCACGCCGGAGGTGATCACGGCCAGCTCTGCCAGAGCACTGAATTTGGCGTTTGCCAGTTCAGCGGCAGCCTGAGCGGCTCTGGCCTCTTCGGCGGCATTTTCGGCGGCAGCGGCATTTTCAGCGGCCTGACGGGCTGCTTCCTCCGCAGCGGCCTGGGCTCTCTCGGCTTCTTCACGGGCATTGGCAGCTTCGGCTTCAGCCTGCTCAGCAGCGGCCTGAGCCTTCTGAGCTTCGGCATAAGCCAGAGCGGTGTTGGCGGCGTACTTGGTGTTCGTCAGGGCTTCAGCGGCGGCCTGGGCCTTTTCGCTGGCAGCGGCAACGGCGGCAGCCAGGGCGTCATCGTCACTGGCAGCTGCGGCATTTTCTGCGGCGGCGGCAGCGGCGTTAGCCTGGGCCTGGGCATTTTCGGCGGCTTCAGCGGCTTCAGCGGCGGCGGCAGCAGCCTTCTCGGCGGCGGTCTTGTCCTCCGCGGTCAGGGCGGCTGCTTCGGCAGCGGCGGCATTTGCTTCACCGGCCAGAGTGTTTGCTTCCTCGGCGTCGGCCTGCGCGGCCTCGGCGGACTGCTGAGCAATCAGGACGCTGTAGGCGCGCTCGGCGGCGATCAGGGTGTCCAGATTGGAAACCAGTCCCTTGCCGGCTTCGCTCAGCGCCTCGTAGGCAGCGCGGGCGGCTTCGATGGCTTCCTTGCTCTCCAGAGTGACCTGACCGATGGCATCGATCTTCGCTTCGGCGGCTGCGGCAGATTCCGCGGCCAGTGCTTCCTCGGTGATGGCCTGGGCGGAGACGGTCGCGCCGGAGGCAACGGTCGCGGTGACATAGCTGACGGTCACGCCGTTGATGTCCTTGGCCTGAGTGGCGATAATCTCGCCGTCAACGCTGATGGCGGGATAGCTGCCGTAGAACTGGATCTCCCAGGTCAGGTCGTCACCTTCCACGTTGGTCAGGACGGAAGCGGCGTTGCCGTTGTGGGTCAGCTTGATCTCGTTGTTGCCGACTTCCTGGTACTTCAGAGTGACGTAACCAACATCGGAGGGCAGGCGGGGAACGGTAGTCAGCGTGTGCTGCTGCGCGTTGGGGGTAACGCCCATCATGCCCTCGACGGTCTGGGAAACCAGCGTGTAGGAGATCTCGGGGTAATCGCCGTTGGTGCCCTGGGAGGAAACCTCATGGGGCTCGTCCTTGATGGACAGGATGTACTGCATCCACTTCCATGCTTCGTCGCTGCGATTGTACAGGAACAGCATATCGGGGATGTAGGTGTAAGCTTCGATGTTGCTGGGAGAGGTGCTGCTGGTGCCGATGCCTTCGCCAAGGCTCTCGATGATGAAGTCAATGTAGTTATCGGTCTTCTCGCCGGGCTCGGTGATCATCTTCAGAGGCATGAACCAGCTGTTTTCCTTGCCGAAGTCATTGTAGGTGGTGCCGGTCTGCACGTTCTGGGCGCGGACATAGTTGCCGTCCTCGTCGCCTTCCTTGACGCCCCACTCCTCGTTGAAGTAGGTCTTCAGATCGGCAGCCTTCTGGTACCACTCAGCGGCAGCTTCGTTGTCGCCCCGGGCGGCGCAGAAGCCCGCGTAAGCCAGAGTGGCCTGATACTGGGAACCGATGGCATCGCCGGCTTCGTGAATGGTCTCGCCGCTGCGCTCGTTATAGGTGCAGGAGCCCTGGAAAATGCCGTTGCCGGTGCCTTCCGCGACGCCGTTGTTGTTGCTGTCATGCAGCTCGACGTAGTCGACCATGACGTGGGTATAGAACTCAAACATGTCGTCGGAGATGTAGCGCTCATCACCGGACCACAGGAACTGCTTGTAGGCCTTTTCCACCAGTTCGAACTGGGCGGGGACCTCCCGGACAAAGCTGGTGTCGGAATTGTAGTCCATATAGTACGCGGAGCCGTCGAAGTTCAGGGCCCACAACGCGTACCACTTACGGGAAGCGTTCGCGGACTGGGCGAAGGCCTGGAACATGGAGAAATTCTCTTCGGTCAGACCGACCAGCTCAGCGCCGGTAGCCTGATGGACGAAGTCACGGCTGTAGAAGGCGGTGCGGTTGTAGTAACCTGCCCAGTAGGAGGGGATATACTCCGCGTCGGGGGATTTGCCGTTGTCGATGGTGCCGGTCTGGCCGGTCATGACGAACTGCTGGGTCTTGTTGACAGCCCAGTTAAAGCCGTCCTCCAGCGTTTCGTTGTCAGACTCCAGGGCAACCATCTTGTCGGCGACCACGCAGGTGACAGTCCATTCGCTGGAGATATCGCCGTTGGTGATGGTGAAGGTGACGGGGCTGGTAAAGTCGATGGCCTCAGCGGTGGAGGGAGTGATCTCAGCACCGTCGGAGATACCGATATTGACCTTCAGCGCGGAAACGTCGGTACCATAGGGGACCTTGAAGGAGACGGTCTTTTCTTCGGTGTTCAGAGTCGCGCTGCCTACCTGCTCCTCAGACTCAAAGGCCAGCAGATTGGCGTAGGGGGGAACTTCCTTGGTGCTGTCGATCCACAGGGCAAAGTCGTCGACATAGCAGGTGCCGGTGCCGGTGTTGCCCATGACGTAGCACTCGATGGTGGAGTACTTTTCCAGAGCAACGTCGGAAACGGTGACCAGCTGATAGTCGTTGGCATCGCCGGTGATCTCAACGGAGCCCAGAGGAGTCTCGGAGCCGGCCACGCGGATGCCCAGGGTGGAGGTGCCGTCGGCCAGATTGACCCAGGCGGACAGGCTGTAGTAGCCGCTGCGCTCCAGCGTCACGGAGCGGTAAACCTCGCCGTCCTCGTCATTGGCGTAGATACGGCCGCAGGTAACGCCTCTGTGGGTATAGGACAGGGAGTTGCCGGTGATGACGCCGCCGTTGGCGGTCTTCCAGCCGGTGCCCTCGCCGGTCTCCAGGCCGGGGTTCTCGATCCAGTTGATGGCCACGGGACCGTAAGCCTCGGACAGGGCGGGCTCGCCGGACTTGCCGTAGGAGTCCACGGGAGTGATTTCCAGCTTCAGGTACTTGCCGGCCTGAGCTTCGGTCAGGGTCAGGGTGTTGCCGACAGCGCCTTCAATGGCGGTGTACTCGCCGTCGGCGGTATCGCTGGCCAGCCAGCGATAGGTGCTGACGCCTTCCTTCTGGCCCTCATCGGGGTCGGAGAAGGTGTAGGAACCGGAGAGGATTTCGTCGGTGAAGGCATAACCGGAGATCGCAACGTCAGAAGCCATGGGAGCCTCATTGGGGACGGAGTCCAGATCCAGGACCAGGCTGGCCTCGGAAACGGTGCCGCCGATGGTCACGTCCATCATGGCGTCCAGCGCCATTTCGGCGGAATTCAGGACCACAGTCTCAGTGGTACCGGCTGCCACGGTGGCAGACACATCGCCGATGGAGACAACCGCGTCTTCCTCACCGGCTGCCACGGTGGCGGTCAGGATGTACTTGGCTGCCCAGGGAGCCCGGACGGAAACGGTTTCGCTCAGGTCCATGCCTTCCAGCAGGTTCTGGCGGACATTGGAGAAGTCATAGGTGAAGGAGAAAGCGTCGCCGTTGACCCAGCTGCTGCCGCCGTAGGCGTAGACGTGGACCACATCGCCCTGGGTCAGCAGCACAGCATCCAGGGTGTGGGCCGCGCTGTAGGTGCAGCCTGTGCTCAAAGTGATTTCATTGATCACAGTGCCGTCTTCATAGCGGATGCCCAGCTTGGCGTTGGAGCCGCCCTGATGGATCCATGCGGAAGTATTGTACAGGCCGGTGTAGGGAACGGTAACTGCCTGATAGATGTACTTGGCCGTACCGCTGTCCAGGAAGAAACCGTAAGTGCCGAATTTGGGGTTGTTCTTCTGGTAGCCGCCGCCGCTGACGACCCAGCCGCCGACCATAGAAGTAACCTTACTGCCGATGGACGCGTCGCCGGTCTCTTCAAATCCCGCGTTCTGCAGCAGCTCGCCGGAGTAATCTTCCGCGGCGGATGCGGCCAGGGGCAGCACCGATGCGAACATGCTCAGGCAAAGCAGCATGGCGACCACTTTCTTGAATGTTCTTTTCACAATTTTTCCTCCTTATTGTGTTCTTCGCTGCCAAGGCAGCTGTGTTTGGGATTATCCCATATCCGTCATCCAGACACCCACGGGTCGCTCCAAATGATGGAACCGTGTACCGGGAACATCCAGATTTTCGGCGATCTTGCACTGGGCCTGCGCCGTCAGCGCCATGGCCTGATGCCAGACGCCCTTATACAGGCACACCGGCTTGTCCAGCAGGAAGGCCTGGGGCTTGTCCGGGCTGCCGGGTTCCGCCACCAGAAGGACCGTCACACCGCTCAGGGGCTCGAAGCTTTCCAGCGTGGTGGGGTGAGATTCCAGGGTGTCGATCTCATGATTGCTGTAACGGAAAACCGCCAGCCGCCAGGGCTCGCGCTCTTCGGTGATCACGACATGGAACCGCGGGTCTGCCTCGGGCGTAAATTCCAGCACTCTGCCGTAGGGCGCGAATTCTCCGGCTGTGACGTATTTCAAGGGAAGTTTCATCTGCCGTACCTCCTTTCTTTCTGTTTCGCGTGGGAATGGGATATCTTGTACCAATATCTATTTTATAGCAAAATAGACAATGGCGATATGTACCAAACCTACGATTTTATTGTATTTTACTACACCTTGGGCAAAAAATTGCCGTCCCCCGGAGGGGACGGCAGTATGCGTTTTGTTAATCCGGCTTCTCGGTGTCTCCGCCCTGATGCTGCTTGCGGAAATCTCCCGGATAGCAGCCGGTCATTTTCTTGAATACATTGGTAAAATGCCTGGGGCTGAAATAGCCCACCATCAGAGCCACATCCTTGACCCGGACGTTTTTGCGCATCAGAAGGATCCGCTTGGCCTGATTGATCCGCACTTCCGTCAGATAGGCGGAGAAGGTTTTGCCCATTCTGTCCCGGAAGATCTTGCTGAAATAGTTGGGAGTCAGGTCCATTTTTTCGGCCATCTGGACCACGCTGATATCCTCCATGTAATGCTGATCCACATATTTGACGATCTTGGCGAATTTGTCGGTCTCCATGCAGACGCCGCCCACAAAGATCTGGCTCCTGTGCCGCTCCAGCTGGCGGCACAGCCCCTGCAGTGTCCCCGGCCAGGAGAAGCGGCCATTCATACACACGCTGAGCAAATGGACCAGGGTGTTGGTCTGAATGCTGCGGATCGTGCTGTTGGGATACTGCTGCAGAGCCTTCAGCGCCTTGTTGTAGAGGGATTCGTCAGCCTCCTGATAGGCGTCTACAAGCTCGCTGATGGTTTTCAGCAGCGCCTGTTCACGCTCTGTAAACAGGGTCTGGTCGAAGGAGGTGATCTTTCCATAGGTCAGGCCGAAGCGGTACTCCTCACGGCCGGCGTTCTCCTTCATGGCATTGAACAGTGTCCACAAGTCCATGCCCCGGGCGCAGACGCACGACAGCGCCAACCTGGAATTGGCGACACTGGCGCAAAGCTTCTCCAGCTTCCCGCGCAGACTGTCGAAGGTCCGTTCCTCGCAGCGGACGATGAAGACCAGGCCGGAATCCTTGGGTTCCCAGATCATGTAGGGCACCCGGCTGGAAAGCAGCCGCTTTCCGAAGTCCTGAAGCCCCTGCGTCAGCGTCAGATACCCCTCGCGGTAGCTCTCGGGCGCCGGAGGCGAATCCAGATAGAAACGGAAGGCATAATACTGCCCGGGCATATCGGCGCAGGGATCCTCCTGGGGACAGTAGCCGACCTCCTCCCACAGGCGGAAGCAATCTCCTGCCCGGACATTGAAATTCAGGTTCAAATTGCGCCGGTTGTCATAGAGACGGACCATCAGCCGGTCCATGACTGACTTCAGTTCCGCTTCCTCAATGGGTTTGAGAAGATAGTCCGCCACTTGGAGACTGATGCCCTTTCTGGCATAGCTGAAATCGGAATAGCCGGAAATGATCACAAACTGAGTATCCGAATCGCTTTCCATGCACTGCGCGATGGCGGACAGGCCGTCCAAATGCGGCATGCTGATATCTACGAATGCCACATCCGGCTGATGGAGCCTGCATTGTTCCACCAGACGCTTACCATTAGAGACCTCAATGATCATCGGGTTCTCGTCCAGAATATCACACAGTACGCTTTTCAGCGAGAACCTTGCCAGACGGTCATCGTCCGCGATTAGGATTACCATCTTCCTTCTCCCTCCATCATTCCACAGTATTTCAGTACCTCAGCCAGCTCTTCCAGACTGGCCGGCTTGGACAGCACCTGATCCGCCGGTATTTCAAGACTCTGGTCCTCCGGCGTCATATCGTAGCCGCTCATGAGGACCCATTTGGTATCCGGACAATCGGCACGGAGCTTTCGGATCAGCTCCACGCCGTTGCACAGCGGCATTTTATAGTCCACGAAGCACAGATCGGGCGCTCCGTGTTCATTGATCCACTCCTGGGCGCAGGCGGCACCGGATGCCTGGGCAAAGTCCGGACTGCTGCCCAGCAGCTCACGCAGCATGCTCTCGGTGCAGATGCGCACCAGCCTTTCATCATCGACAAGCAGTATTTTCATGCTCGGCCTCCTGTCCGTCGTCTGTCAGGGGAATCATCAGCCGTACCAGCGTACCCATGCCCGGGGTGCTGTCCACCTCGTAGCGGGAGCCCTTGCGGAACAGCTCCAGCCGGTTCATCACGTTTTTAAGCCCCACCCTGGGGGAGGTTTCCAGAATGCTCAGGTCAAAGCCAACGCCGGTGTCCTCAATCACCAGTACCAGCGTATCCTCCTCGATATAGGCCCGCAACGTGATCTCGATGGGCCGGTCACTTTCCTCCATACCGTGGACGATGGAATTTTCCACCAGAGGCTGGATGATCAGCTTGGGGATCAGCTGCCGGGAGGCTTCGCCCTCCAGATCGATATGATAGGCGATCCGGTCATCAAAGCGCAGCTGCTGCAGCTGCAGATACTGAGAGGCGAACTGATACTCCTGGTCTACCGTCACCGCGTCGCTGCGGCTGCAGATATGGCGGAACAGCTTGGTCAGCTGCAGAATGCTGATCTCCAGCTGCTTGCTCTCGCCCATCCGGTTCAGGGCGATAAAGCCGTTGAGGGTATTATAAAGGAAATGGGGATTGATCTGGGATTGCAGCGCCATGAATTCCGCCCGGCTCTGGCTGTCCCGGGCATCCGCTTCCGCCCGGATCAGCGCCTTCAGATTCTGGCCCATTTCGTTCACGGCGTCAACGATCACCTGGTATTCCTCTTTGCCGTCGTGGACCTGGCATTGGTAGTCAAGATTGCCCTGCTGCAGTTGGCGGATGGCCTCCAGAATGGCTTCAATGGAATTAAAGGAGCTGGCGGACTGCTTGCGGTACAGCAGGAAGGTCATGGTGTAGGCCAGCAGAATGACGCCAAGAATGATGACGAAGGAATCGACGAAGGAATTCAGCACATCGTCCACGGAGCAAATGTGGATCAAACGGCAGCCCTTGATATCCCGGACTTCAAATTGATACAGGTGTATCCCGCACCGGCCCTCCGTCTTGCCGCTCAGGGCCATTTCGATCAGGCGGCTGTCCGTCTCGCCGATGGCATAGATCTGATTGCCCAGAGCGTCCAGCAGAAGCAGACCGGAGCGCTCCGTTACGGTAACGGAATGGATGCAGTCGATAATCAGGTCCGTCTTGATGTCGATCCGGAGAATGCCCAGATCCTTCTGCGTATCGATATCCCGGATGGTGCGAAGCAGTGTGTAGGTATCCGGATCACCGCTATCCAACTGCAGAAATACGGGAAGGGTGTCGTAGTTTTCTGTAATGCTGTACAGCTCCCCGACCGCGGATGCTTCCACCTGGGCATAGCGGATGCCGGCCGCGCTTCTGCTGATGGTGTAGCTGTCCGTATATCCGACGCCGAAGGGGTAGAAGGTGATGGCCTGGATCTTCTGCCGGGAGGTGTGCAGCATCTTTGTAAAGAGCATGGTGTAGTTTGTTTCCAGCGTAGCGATCTTTAAGGCCGCGGGCGCGTCGGAATCATCGCGCAGATAGCCGTTATACATATAGATCATGATCTGTTCGATGTCGCTGTACAGATATGGCGTGAAGGAAATCTGCTCGATCTCCGAAAGATCTGATGTCAGCACGCTTGCTGCTGTATCCATCATATCCGAGGAGGAAGTCTTATGGATATTCAGAGACTGGCTCAGATAATAGGATGACAGAATGATGGACAGGACCAGGATCGGTACCACCGCGCTGATCAGAAACTGACGGAGATGAACGTGCCTGAAACCAGGCAGCGGCCGCTTTCTTCTCTGCATGCAATCCCCTCCAATTATAACACTGCCACAATTATACCAATCATCTGTTTTATTGTACAGCGATTTTTGGGTGTTTTGTACGAAACAGCCCTCAAATCGTAGCTTAGTGACCTTTGCATCCAAACCACGGGAAATTATAATAATACTAGGCATTGGTCCCCACCAAATTTTGAAAGGAGAACAAAAATGAAAAAGATTCTTTGCCTGCTTCTGGCTCTCGTTATGGTCATGGGCATGTTCGCTGCCTGCGGCGATACCGACGAGACCCCCGCAACCAACGCTCCCGTATCCGATGAAACCAAGGCTGCCGATGATGCCACCGAGGCACAGGTTGGCTCCAACAGCGATGTTGTACTTACCTTCATGACCAATGTGGTTGGTGAGAAGGCCACCGCTCTGGAAGCCGCTATCCGCGACTTCGAAGCTGAGACCGGCTATACCGTCGAGTTCTCCGCTCCCGGCGACAGCTACGAAGAGCTGATGAAGACCAAGATGGCTTCCAATGAGCTGCCCGATGTCTTCACCACCCACGGCTGGTCCGTTGCCCGCTACAGCGAGTACCTGATGCCCGTCAACGACATGGACTTTGCTTCCCGCATCTCCGATCAGATCAAGCCCGTCATCACTGACGCTGAAGGCAACATGTACGTTCTGCCCATCGACATCGATATCGCCGGCATGGTCTACAATGTGGACGTTCTGGAGTCCTGCGGCATCAATGTCGACGACCTGACCACTTGGGAAGCCTTTGCTGATGCCTGCGCCGTTATCGAGGCTGCCGGTATCGATCCCATGCACATCGGTGGTAAGGACACCTGGACCATCGGCCAGTTCTTTGACTGGGTCGCTCCTTCCTTCTATGTCACCGACGAAGCCAACTCCAAGGCCGCTGACCTGAAGGCCGGCACCTTCGATACCGCTGTCTGGACCGAGCTGTGCCAGATGCTGTACGACTGGACCGAGGCTGGCTACTTTAATACCGACGTTCTGACTGCTGACTACAGCAGCGACATCGAGGCTCTGGCCACCGGCACCACCGCCTTCTGCTTCTACGGCAACTATGCCATCAGCGATGCCATGGTCGTCAACGCCGACGCCAACCTGGGCATGATGCCCATTCCCTCCAACTCCGCGGATGACGAGCCCACCCTGATTGCCGGCGAGGACATCGCTATCGGCATCTGGAAGGACACCGCTTATTCCGCTGAGGCTCAGGAGCTGCTGGAGTACCTGGCCCGTCCCGAGGTCTGCGCGAAGATCGCTGAGGCTGCCGGCAACGCCGCTGGCCTGACCGATGTTACCGTTGATCTGGGCGTCATCCAGACCTATCTGGACAAGTACAACACTGTTGAGACCTTTGCTTACTTCGACCGCGAGTACCTGCCCAGCGGTATGTGGGATGTGATGTGCTCCACCGGTGCTGAGATCCTGGCCCTGAACAGCGGCTCCGTTGAGGATGCGGCTTCTGTCATGGAGCAGTCCTTCATGGATAAGTATGTCGGCTGATTCGATATCGGCTGATCTGCGTTAGTTAGTATGCCCAAGGGCGGGTCTGTTCTTTGCAGACCCGCCCAATTCAAAGCAAATGATCGATTTGCGCAAAAATATGGCCTGTCCCAAAAGGAGGAACGCTTTCATGAAGAAAAACAGTCTGCAAAACCGCTTGCGGCAGTCGCAGATGAACCTGTTCTATATTCCCGCGCTTGTTCTGTTTTCTGTTTTTGTGATCTACCCTTTTATAAAGGGTATCTTCATCTCCACGACCAACTGGAATGGCTATTCTCAGAATTACAAAAGTGTGGGCATCAAGAACTATCTGCGCCTGTTCACTGATAAAAATGTTCGTACCGCTCTGATCAACACGCTGATCTACGGCTTTGGAAGTACGTTGATCCAGAACGCTCTGGGCCTGGCTCTGGCCCTGTTCCTCAATGAGAAGTTCCGTGGCCGTTCTGTGCTGCGCGCCATTATCTATATGCCCGTTATGATCGCGCCTTTGATCATGGGCTATATCATGTACTTCCTATTCTCCTACAACCGCGGCGCTCTGAATGACATCGTCATGCTTTTCGGCGGCGAAGCGGTTGACTGGATGGCCAACGGCCCTCGGGCTGTCATGCTGATGACTCTGGTCAATGCCCTTCAGTTCGTCGGCATCTCCATGGTCATTTATCTGGCCGGCCTGCAGAATATTCCTGCTATGTACTATGAAGCGGCGGCGCTGGACGGCGTCAAGCCCTTCGCCCAGTTCCGCTATATTACGCTGCCTCTGCTGCATCCCGCCGTTACCTCCGCGGTTACCGTGAACCTGATCGGCGGCCTGAAGCTGTACGACATCATCTCCGCCCTGACCTCCGGCGGCCCCGGCTATGCGTCCCACTCCCTGTCTACGCTGGTCCACCGGACCTACTTCGGCGCGGAGAACGCAGGCTATGCTTCCGCCATCGGCTTGTTCACGTTTTTGCTGATCATGGTGATCAGCTCCATCGTAACCCGTATCCTGGCGGCAAAGGAGGTTGAGGTATCATGAAAAAGAAAACCCAATGGTGGAGACTTCCCATCGCGATCCTGATCTGCGTCGTATTCCTGTCTCCTCTGTATATTTTGGTCAGCGTGGCCTTCCGTTCTCCCGCCGACCTGAGCTCCTACTGGAGCCTTCCCTCCGAATTCCATATCGAGAACTTTGTCAGCGCCATCAGTGAGGGTAAGATCCTCAAGTCCATAGCCAACAGTGCCATCATTACCGTGGGCTCTGTGCTGATCCTGGTGGTTGCCGGCTCTCTGGCGGCCTATCCTCTGGCCCGCAAGAAAACCAGGTTCAATGCCGGCGTCAATTCCTTTATCCTGGGCATCATGATGGTCCCTCCGCTGTCCATCCTGGTCTCGCTGTACTCCGTGCTGGTCGACCTGAAGGGAATCAACTCCTACTGGGGTCTGATCCTGACTCTGGTTACCTTCGAGCTGCCGCTGGCCATTTTCCTGTACACAAACTTTATCAAGTCACTGCCCAAGGCGCTGGATGAAGCAGCCGCTATTGATGGCTGCGGTCCCATCCGCACGTTCTTCCAGATCATTCTGCCTCAGCTGATGCCCGTTACCGCGTCCGTCGTGATCCTCACCGGCGTCCACTGCTGGAATGACTATCAGTTCTCCCTGTATATTATGCAGAATTCCAACCTGAGGACTGTGCCTTTGGCCATTGCGTCCTACTTCTCTCAGACCACCAGCAATGTGAACGCGGCGGCCGCCGCCGCTCTGCTGGCGATCCTGCCCCCTGTGCTGGCCTTCCTGTTCCTGCAGAAGTATTTTATCAAGGGTATGGTGGACAGCGCGATCAAATAAAACATCAGGAGTTTTACCATGAATAATGAAAACTTCCACCCCATTCAGAAGGTGCCTCCCATTGCTCACGCGCTGCACCACTGGGATGAGACCCAGGGTTTGCTGCGCTATGAGTACAACGGCCTGGACGTGATCGAGATCAGAGTCCCTGTGGGGACCGATTTGGGCTTTCGCCATGGTTCCGACGGTACCATGCAGTCGATCCAGTATTTCCAGCAGGTCTACCTGTCTGCTGAGCCTGCCTGTAAGGCAAAAATCACCCTGCGGCTGCATCACGATTCTCTGAATATGCGTCCCAGCCGGGCCCGGGATGATCAGGCTATTTTGGGTACGCTCCCCGGTTTGACCAGCTATGGTGTCAATGGTATGTACGATCCCCAGTGGGATCTGATGATCGACTGGCACGGCCGCCCCTGGCGCTGGCTGGATGCCGAAATGGCTCCGGAGCGGGATGGCTACAGCACCGTCAGCTTTGAGGCTGACCTGAGCATGAGCGCTCTGTACATCAACCTGAAGCCCTGGTACTACGCAAAGCACCTGGGCTACAGCTACCACCGCCCCTGGGAGCGGCGCCCCGCCCAGAAGTCCGCCGCCGGCTGGTGCTCCTGGGAGGCCTACCGCCGGGATATCTCTATTGAGAAAATCCAGACAGTCGCCCGGTTCCTCGAAACGGAGCTGAAGGACTATGGCCTGCAGTACATCCAGGTGGACGACGGCTATCAGGCAATGCCCCTGCCCGTAAAGGCGGAAATGTCCATGGCTGAGGGCTGGACCACCTGTGATCCAGCCAAATTCCCCGGCGGTCACGCGTCCATTGTCTCCGCCATTGAGGAGGCGGGACTGACGCCCGCCATCTGGGTCAATGCCAACATCACCAATCCCGACTTCCCCAGGGAGCATCCCGACGCCGTTTTCTGGCATGAGAGCAATCCCCTGAAGGGCGAGTGGATCGATTTCCTGTATACCTGTGATGAGAAGACCCTGGCTGAGCAGGTGGAGCCCATTTTTGTGGCGCTGAAGAATCTCGGCTACAAGTACATCAAGATCGACGCGATCCGCCATCTGCTGTTCGATGGCCTGCACGAGTGCGTCCGTTTGGGACTGATCACCAACGAAGACGCCAGCCGCCGCTTCCGTGCCTTCATGGAAGCCAGCCGCAGGGGTATGGGCGACGATGTGTACTATCTGGCCAGCTGGGGCGAAATGCACGAAGTGGATGGTGTCGCCGATGCCTGCCGCATTTCCATGGATGCCAATCCCACCTGGGCAGGTGTCCGGATGCAGCTGTTTGAGTCCGCCCGCTGGTTCCACACCCACCGGGTCCTGTTCGTCAACGACCCGGACCATGTGTGCGTCCGCAGTAAGCCCGAATGGGCCCGCAGTGTGCTGAGCCTGATTTCTCTGTCCGGCGAACTGTACATGCTCAGCGACGCGCTCAGCGCCTACACCCCGGAAAAGATGGATATCATCCGCAGGACCCTGCCGCCTCTGAGCACCTGCGCGGGCGAAACCGGTCCCCTGTCTGTGGAATACCCCGCTTATACCTGGACAAAGCTCCATGGCTTTGCTGTCCAGTCCCACGAGACGCCTGTTGAGATGGAGAATGTTACGCTGGAGGAAGCGCTGAACATTGCCGGATGGGCTCCCGACCGGGAGAACACGCATCCCTTCTCAACGCTCTGGTCTTTCCCCATGAGCCATCACGGTCGGCGCTGGCGGGTGATGCTGCGCGTTGCGACCACGCCGCTGAAAGCTGGGACCATTGGGCTGAAGGAGCTGGCGCTGGAACCGGACAAGACCTATCATGCTTTTGATTTCTGGAAGCAGCAGTATCTTGGCACTGTCACCGGTTCTTTCAGCTGCGAAGCGTTGGAGCTGGGCTGCTGCCAGGCTGTGGCATTCCATGAAGTGGGGGAACTGCCCATGGTCGTTGGCTCTGATCGACATGTCTCCATGGATGCTGTCAGCATCCTGTCTGAGGAAGTGGCAGAAGGTTCCCTGAAGCTGCGGCTGCAGGGCGTTCCCGGCAAGACACTGCACTATACGCTGGCGCTCCCCGGTAAAAACCGCGGATGGAGCGCAGCCTGCAGCGGCGGCACGGCTGGTCTTGAAAAACAGGGCGTTGTTTATGTCCTGGAGGTGACCTTCGACAGCGTGGACGCGGAGGTTATCGTGCGGGCTGAATAATCATTATCTGAATAAATCATTTCATTTTTTCTTCATTTTTCTCCCTTGAGCAGACCGCAGCGTCCTGATGGATCGCTGCGGTTTGCATTTGCGCGGAAAACGAGAGCAGCTCCGGTTTGGAAGATCCAAACCGGAGCTGTGTGATCCCAAAAATCAGGTGATGGGCTCGAAGTCGGCTGCGCCGTGCTTGCACAGGGGGCAGATGATGTCGTCGGGCAGGGGATCGCCCTCGTAGACCCAGCCGCAGACCTTGCAGACATAGCCCTTCTTGCCTGCGGTCTCGGGCTTGGGCTTCACGTTCTTCTGGTAGTAGGCATAGGTCATGGTCTCCTTGTCGGACATGACCCGGGCTTCGGTGACAGAGCAGATGAACATGCCGTGGGTATCCAGATCCATGTAGCTCTCCACCTTCAGGCTCATGAAGGAGTTGATATACCGGGGCAGGAACCGCAGGCCGTTGTCGCTGCGCAGCTCGTCGATGCCGGCGAACTTATCGGCGGAACGGCCGCTCTGGAAGCCGAAGTTCTGGAATACGCTGAAGGGGGCGGACACATCCAGGCAGTTGACGTTCATGACGCCGGTCTGGCGGATCACATGGTGGGAGTAGTTCTGCTTGTTGATGCACACCGCGATGCGGTTGGGGGTGCTGGTCAGCTGGGACACGGTGTTGACGATCAGACCGTTGTCCTTCTGGCCGTCGCTGCTGGTCACCACATACAGGCCGTAGCCGATGTTGAAGAGGGCCTTCAGGTCATTCTTGTTGGCGGTGGCGTCCTGCCGGGCCAGATAGTCCTGGCACAGCTCCTCGGCCAGTGCTTCCACCTGGGCCTTGGAGTCGTCATTCAGGGCGGAGAGGATCTTGACCGTGGTGTCGGTGAAGGTGATGTTCTTGGAGTTTTCGAACATGCCCTTCATGACCTTGGCGGCCAGGGGGGACCAGGAGCCGTTCTCGATGAGGCCGATGGTGCGGTTCTGGTAGTTCCGCTCGGTCAGGTGGTGAATGAATTCCTTCATGAAGGGGAAGATATCCGCGTTGTAGGTGGTGGTCGCCAGCACCAGCTTGCCGTAGCGGAAGGCATCCTCCACGGCTTCGGCCATGTCGGTCCGGGCCAGGTCGTGGACGGTGACCTTGGGGCAGCCCTTGGCCTTCAGCTTCTGGACCAGCAGGTCCACAGCGGCCTTGGTATTGCCGTAGACGGAGGTGTAGGCCACCACGATGCCTTCGCTCTCCACCCGGTAGGAGGACCAGATGTCATACAGGTTCAGATAGTAGCCCAGGTTCTCGGTGAGGACGGGGCCGTGAAGGGGGCAGATGGTCTGGATGTCCAGCGTCGCGGCCTTCTTCAGCAGGGCCTGGACCTGAGGACCGTACTTGCCCACGATGCCGATGTAGTACCGGCGGGCTTCGCAGGCCCAGTCTTCCTCCACGTCCAGCGCACCGAATTTGCCGAAGCCGTCGGCGGAGAACAGTACCTTGTCATGGGAATCGTAGGTCACGATGACCTCGGGCCAGTGGACCATGGGGGCGGTGACGAAGGTCAGGGTGTGCTTGCCCAGGCTCAGGGTGTCCCCCTCGCCCACGACGATCCGGCGGTCGGCGTAGTCCGTGCCGAAGAAATTGCCCATCATGGTGAAGGCCTTGGCGGAGGCCACCACCACGGCCTCGGGATAGAGCTTCAGGAATTTGTCGATATTGGCGGAGTGGTCGGGCTCCATGTGCTGGACTACCAGGAAGTCGGGCTTGCGGCCGTCCAGGACCTGCTGGAGCTTATCCAGCCACTCGTGGGTGAAGTTTCTGTCCACGGTGTCCATGACGGCGATCTTCTCGTCCAGGATCACATAGGAGTTGTAGGCAATGCCGTTGGGGACCACATACTGGCCCTCGAACAGGTCGATGCTGTGGTCGTTGACGCCGATGTATCTGATATCATTGGTAATGGTCATAGTCATTTCTCCTTTGGCTGTTTTATTGTTGTCTGCATTATACACGATTTTTTACCAAAGGTACAGTGACAAAATCACAGAAGCGCTGTAAGTTTCTGGATATGATATAGCTACAACGAATTAAGGAGGTATTCGATATGAGATTAAAGGATAAAGTTGCCATCATCACCGGCGGCAGCCGGGGCATCGGCTATGCCGCCGCAGACGCGTTCCTGCGGGAGGGCGCCACCGTCATCCTCACCGCCAGCTCCCAGGACTCCGCCGACAAGGCAGTGGCCCGGCTGAAGGAGAAATATCCCGACGCCACCGTGGCGGGCATCAGCCCGGACCTGTCCAGGCTGGAATCTGTCCGCAATGCCTTCGTGATCGCCACCGCCCAGTATGGGTGCGTGGACATTCTGGTGAACAACGCCGGCGTCTCGGAAAGCACGCCTTTTATGGAATATACGGAGGAGACCTTCGACAAGGTGATGGACCTGAATGTGAAGGGCGTCTTCAACGCCACCCGGGCCGCCAGCGAATGCATGATCGCCCGGGGCAGCGGCGTGATCCTCTCCACCTCCTCGATGGTCAGCATCTCCGGCCAGCCCAGCGGCTTTGCCTATCCCGCCTCCAAGTTCGCGGTGAACGGCCTGACCGTATCCCTGGCCCGGGAGCTGGGACCCAAGGGCATCCGGGTCAACGCGGTGGCCCCCGGCATCACCGAGACTGACATGATGAGGGCGGTGCCGAAGGAGGTCATCGAGCCGATGATCCAGCGGATCCCCCTGCGCCGCCTGGGTCAGCCGGAGGACATCGCCAATGCCTTCGTCTTCCTGGCCTCCGACGAGGCATCCTATATCACCGGCGTGGTGCTGAGCGTGGACGGCATGGCAAGAAGCTGACGGGGAATGGTGAAGCGTAGTTACGGATGAGATCTCCATGCGCCGTTGTAGGGGCGTGCATTGCACGTCCGCGCGGTACACGATTACGGATTTGCCGGAGCCTGTGGCGAATCCGTGACACTTCCGTGCCGGACGAGCGATGCTCGCCCCTACGATGGACAATATATTGTTTGAAATCTACCTGAAAACACCCGCTGCTTCAGCAGCGGGTGTTTGGTTATCCGTTTTGGAGGTCATCCAGCTTCCGGGGGTCGCTGATCTCGATGGCGCCGCGGGTCAGCTTCACCATGCCCTCGCTCTGGAAATAGCGCAGCATCCGGGTGACCACCTCCCGGGCGGTGCCCAGGTGGGACGCGATCTTCTCGTGGGTGATCTTCAGACTGCTGGTGCCCTCGATGGCCGCTTCCTCCAGCAGGAACGCTGCCAGCCGCTTGTCGAAGCTCTTCCACATGATCTGCTCCATCAGCCACATCAGCTCGGAGAAATTGCCGCTGATCAGGCTGTTGGCGAAGGAGGAGACGGCCAGCGACTCGTCCACCAGATTCTTGAACAGGCAGGCGGGGATGCTCCAGAATTCCGTGTCCTTCTCCGCCTCGATCATCACATTGAACTGCATATCCGGCATGACGCAGGACGCGCTGAGCAGACTGACGTCATACTCGAACAGGCGGCTGATGGTGATCTCCCGGCCGTCCTCGGAGAGGATATAGGCCCGGAGCTGCCCGGAGCGCACCATCACCAGGCCAAGGCATTCCGCGCTGCTGTCATGGATGTGGGTGCCCTTTTTGACTTTCCGGAATTCCACGACCTCCGCGATCATTTGCTGCTGTTGGGGCGTCAGCTTGTCCCAAATGGGAAGATATTCGGCAAATTCCATTTCCGCGCCTCCTTTGTATAAGTACAGTATAGTGACCTTTGGGGGGAATGTCAAACGGAATATCATGCCGCCTTTCGTGACAACATCACGGAAGGAACGGGCCGTTGTGGGTATACTGTAATCAAACAACAGAAAGGAGCTGGACACTATGGCAGCTATGAATATGAACCACGAGCAGTTTCAGGATATGATGGAGAACGGAAAGACCCTTCTGGTGGATTTCTGGGCTCCCTGGTGCGGCTACTGCCGCCGGATCGGCCCCGCCTTTGATAAGGTCGCCGCCCAGTATGGCGGGGATATGGCGGTGGCGAAGGTGAACATCGACGACGAGCCCCGGCTGGCGGAAAAGGAAATGATCGAGGTCATTCCCACGCTGGTGCTGTACCGGGATGGACAGGCCCTGGGCTCCATCGTCGCCCCGGAGTCCAAGGCCATGATCGATTCGTTCATTCAGGAGACCCTGGCGAAATGAGGTGATGGCGGTGAAGCGGATCTATGATATGGTCATCATCGGCGGCGGGCCCGCCGGATATACGGCGGCATTGTACGCCGCCCGGGCCGGGCTGAAGGCAGTGGTCCTGGAAAAGCTCTCCGCCGGGGGCCAGATGGCCCTGTCCTCCCAAATCGACAACTACCCCGGCTTCGAGGAGGGCATCGACGGCTTCGAGCTGGCGGAGCGGATGCAGCGGCAGGCGGAGCGCTTCGGCGCGGAAACGGAGCTGGCGGAGGTCACCGGAGTCCGGCTGGACCGGGATGTGAAGGAGATCGGGACCAGCGAGGGGACCTTCTATGGAAGGACCGTGGTCATCGCCACCGGCGCGAACCCCAGAACCCTGGGCCTTCCCGGCGAGGAAGCCCTGGTGGGGCAGGGGGTCAACTACTGCGCCGCCTGCGACGGGATGTTCTACAGGGACAAGACCGTCGTGGTGGTGGGCGGCGGCAATACGGCGGCAGCGGACGCCATGCTTCTCAGCCGCATCGCGAAGAAGGTCATCCTGGTCCACCGCCGGGATACCCTGCGGGCCACGAAGATCTACCACGAGCCGCTGATGAACGCCCCCAATGTGGAATTCCGCTGGAACAGCGCGGTCACGGAGCTGCTGCGCGGCGGCAAGCTGCGGGGCGTGAAGATCCGGGATGTGAACACCGGGGCGGAGTCCGAGATCGACTGCGACGGCCTGTTCGTCAGCATCGGCAGAGCCCCCGCGACGGCGCTGGTTGGGGATCAGCTGAATCTGGACGCCGCGGGCTATATCCTGGCGGACGAGTCCACCAGGACCAGTCTCCCCGGCGTCTACGCGGTGGGAGATGTCCGCGCCAAGGCCCTGCGCCAAGTGGTGACCGCCGTAGCCGACGGCGCCATGGCCGTCCATGCCGCGGAAGGCTATCTGGCGGAGCACGAAAATAGGCTTTGGTGAGAAAGTCACGGAACGGGACCGGTTTCCGTGATAGAATAGGCTCATAGAAAAACAAAACAAAAAACTAACGGAGGTAATCACGATGAAATATGTATGCGATGTTTGCGGCTGGGAATATGACGAGGCCCTGGGCTACCCCGAAGGCGGTATCGCCCCCGGCACCAAGTGGGAGGATGTCCCCGAGGATTTCGAGTGCCCCCTGTGCAGCGTGGGCAAGGATATGTTCTCGGAGGAATAAAAGATTCGTAAAGGCGCGGGAAAATGAAATTGTAGTTTGGCGCGCAGTTAAAAAGAAGCACGTCATTGCGAGCCAGCGCGCACGCTGGCGTGGCAATCCCCCCGTTCTTCCGTGAACTTACAAGGATGGGGACTACAGTTTTTCCCAGAAGTATCAAGACTTTGGGACATCCAGCACAGGTGCGTCGCCATGGGAGATTGCCACGCCAGTGTGAGCACTGGCTCGCAATGACAGCATA
>JAFUMG010000038.1 GCA_017473225.1 Oscillospiraceae bacterium
ATGCCAGCATCTCGTTGATCTGTTTCAACAGGTGTTGTTTCCTCTGATATTGTCTTGCCATACAATTACCCCCTAGTGTGGTTATTATCCTACACTAGGGGGTGTTTTGTCTATTGTCCGTTTTTACTGGTTCCGTTCAGTGTGGAGGGGGATTTGATCTGATTCAATTATTCTCAGGATTACGGGACAGGGTATAGCCCTTGCCGTTGACGTTGGTCACGTCCGCGGCAACGATGAAGGCGTGCTTGTCGATATCCAGCGCCATTCTCCGGATCTCGGGATATTTGCTGGCGTAGACCACGCTGAGGATCGCCTGCTGCTTTTTGGCCTCGTAGCCGGTCTCGATATCCAGCATGGTGACGCCGCAGTCGATCTGGCCCAGGATCTCCCGGCGGATCTTCTGGTACTCGGGAGAGATGATGATGATCTCGATCTTCTTCTCGCCGGAGACCACCACCTTGTTCACCGTGAAGGAGATCACCGCGATCACCAGCAGGCTCAGCAGGATGCCGGCGGTGCCCTTGATGGCCACCTGCAGCAGCACCACCGCCGTATCAAAAAACATCAGCGAGGTGCCCACCGGGATGCCCTTGTACTTATTCAGAATGCAGGGCGGGATGTCCATACCGCCGGTGGAGCCGCCGACCCGGACCACCATGCCGATGCCCGCGCCGCAGAGCACGCCGCAGAACAGGGCGCTGACCACGATATTCTCGCGGAACAGCGTATCCAGCGGCAGCGTCTCAAACACCGCCAGGATCATGGGGTACACGATGGTGGACAGCAGGGAGGCCGCCGCGAATTTCCAGCCCATGAACACAAGGCCCAGCAGGAACAGCGACACATTGACCACCGCGGAGATCACAGACAGTCGGACCGGGATAAAATGCTGGACCGCCAGGGCGATGCCGTTGCTGCCGCCCAGCATGATGTCGTTGGGCACCACGAAGGCACAGATAGCAAATGCCAGCATAGCGTTGCCGAGAATGACGGAGAGGAAGAATTTCAGCTTCTGTTTCATCGCGCTTCCGTTTCTCATCCCTCGGCCACCACGATCTCGCTGAGCTGCAGGCCGGGATTCTTCCGGCAGGTGAAGTCGATGGCCCAGTAGCTGCTGAACACCAGCAGGCTGCGGTCACGGTAATCCTCCAGAAGCTCCGCGTCGCTGCCCAGATTCAGGTCGCTGAGGTCGCCGGGATAGGAGTCGATGAGCCGGATCTCCTCATAGGGCAGATGCTCCATCCGCAGGTCCACGCCGTACTCGTTCTTCATGCGGTACTGGAAGACCTCCAGCTGCAGCACGCCCACGACGCCCACGATGACCTCCTCCATGCCGGAGTTGGGGACCTTGAAGATCTGGATGGCGCCCTCCTGGGCGATCTGCTCGGTGCCCTTGACGAACTGCTTGCGCTTCATGGAATCCTTGGCGGAGACCCGGCAGAAATGCTCGGGGGCGAAGGTGGGGATGCCGGAGAATCTGAACTTCTTGCCGGCGGTGGTGATGGTATCGCCGATGGAGAAGATGCCGGGGTCAAAGACGCCGATGACGTCGCCGGCGTAGGCTTCCTCCACGATCTCACGCTCCGCGGCCATCAGCTGCTGGGGCTGGGAAAGGCGCATCTTCTTGCCGCCCTGGACATGGTAGTATTCGGTATCTCTCTGGAACTTGCCGGAGCAGATCCGCATAAAGGCCAGCCGGTCCCGGTGGGCCTTGTTCATGTTGGCCTGGATCTTGAAGACGAAGGCGGAGAAATCGGGGCTGAAGGTATCCACCTCGCCCTGATCGGACACCCGGGCCAGAGGGGGCGGGGTCAGCTTCAGGAAGGCCTCCAGGAAGGGCTCGATGCCGAAATTGGTCAGAGCGGAGCCGAAGAACACGGGAGAAAGCTGGCCCTTGCGGACGGCCTCCAGGTCCATTTCCCGGCCGGCGGAGAGCAGCTCCACGTCGTCGATCAGCTGCTGGTGCTTGGCTTCGCTGTCCAGGAGCTGGGCCACCTGGGGATCATACAGGTCCACCTCCAGCTTATCGGCCTTGGCTCTGCCATTGATGCCGGAGAAGAACAGCAGTTCAGCCTTCTCCCGGTCGTAGACGCCCTGGAAATCTTTGCCGCAGCCGATGGGCCAGTTCATGGCGTAGGTCTCGATGCCCAGCTCCCGCTCCACCTCATCCAGCAGGTCGAAGGGGTCCTTGGTCTCCCGGTCCATCTTGTTGATGAAGGTGAAGATGGGGATGTGGCGCATGGCGCAGACCTTGAAGAGCTTCCGGGTCTGGGGCTCGACGCCCTTGGCGCCGTCGATGACCATGACGGCGGAGTCCGCGGCCATCAGGGTGCGGTAGGTATCCTCGGAAAAGTCCTGGTGGCCCGGGGTATCCAGAATGTTGATGCAGAAGCCGCCATACTGGAACTGCATGACGGAAGAGGTCACGGAAATACCGCGCTGCTTTTCGATCTCCATCCAGTCGGAAGTCGCGGCGCGGGAATTTTTCTTACCCTTGACAACGCCGGCCTGGGCAATGGCGCCGCCGTAGAGCAGGAATTTTTCAGTCAGAGTGGTTTTACCGGCGTCGGGGTGGGAAATGATGGCAAAGGTCCGGCGGCGGCTGATTTCTTCAATTAAATTGGACATAAGGTTCCCTCCATTGGTATTTTTATCAAATCACGGCATCGGAGGGCTAGGGGGGAAAATGATAGCGCATAGAAGCCTCCAAAAGTGAATGGTCATAACATATCAATTTAGTTTAACATATTTCCCCCGAAGTTACAAGAGGAAATGAAAACTTTGGGGAGTAAATTGCGGTATCGCGCATATCCTTGCCCCCGCGTTTACGAGGGGGGTGGCCGAGCGTTAGCGAAGGTCAGGGGGAGTAAGCGTGCCATCCAGCGCGGTATACTCCCCCAGTCACGCTGTCCGCGTGACAGCCCCCTCATAAATGCGGGGGCCGAGGGTGCTGCGCACCATACTAACTGTGTCCCAAACTCCAAATTCCCCCTTGACAAACAAGGTTTAATGCGTTAGACTAATTGCAAGAAGTTTAACGCATTAAACTTACCAAGGAGGGATACTCATGGAAACACCGAAAATATTTGAAAGCGAATACCGCTTCTGCCTGATCCTGTGGGAGCATGAGCCGGTGAACTCCACAAAGCTGGTGGAGCTGTGCAAGGCCCAGCTGGGCTGGTCCAAGGCCACCACCTACACCGTCATCCGAAGACTCTCGGAGCGGGGCGTGCTGAAAAATGAAAACGCCATCGTCACGAGCCTGATCTCCCGGGAGCAGGCGGAGGAATCCCAGGTGGAGGAGCTGGTGGAAAAGACCTTCCAGGGCTCCATGCCCGCCTTCATCGCTGCCTTCTCCCGGAACCGGAAGCTGACGCAAGGGGAGGTCGACCAGCTGAAGGCGCTGATCGACGGCTATGAGGAGGGATGAGGATGACCACCCTGTTCCAAAATGTGCTTCAGGCATCTCTGTACGGCAGCATTGCCATCGCCGCCGTGATGCTTCTGCGGCTGGCGCTGAAGCGGGCGCCGAAGAAATACATCTGCCTACTGTGGGTCCTTGCCAGTCTGCGGCTGCTGTGTCCGTTCCAGATCGAGAGCGGCTTCAGCCTTCAGCCGGACCTGGACAGCATTGCCGCGGTCCGGGCGGAACCGACCCAGACGGCGCGGCCGGTATATACCCCGGCAGTTCCCGAGGACACGGCCCTGCCGGAGGACGTGGAGGTGGTCTACGGCGACGCCTTTGCCGCTGAAACGGAAATCACACAGCTGGTGGTCACCGATTACGCCGCCATCGCCGCCGGGGTCTGGCTGACCGCCGCCTGTGGTCTGGGGCTCTGGAGCATCGGCTCCTATCTTCGGCTGAAGCGCCGGGTCCGGGAGGCCGTGCTCCTTTCGGAGGGCGTCTGGGAATGCGCGGGCATCGACACGGCCTTCATCCTGGGCTATCTGCGGCCCCGGGTCTACCTCCCCATGGGCCTTTCCGCCGAAAGCCGCGGCTTCATTCTGGACCACGAACAGGCCCACCTGCGGCGGGGCGACCACTGGGTCAAGCTCCTGGGCTTCATCGCCCTGGCGGTCCACTGGTTCAATCCCCTGGTCTGGGCAGCCTATGTCCTACTGTGCCGGGACATCGAAATGGCCTGCGACGAAGTCGTGGTGCGGAACATGGATCTGGAAGCCCGGAAGTCCTACTCCGCCGCCCTGCTCGCCTGTGGCGCCGGTCACCGCTCCATCGCCGCCTGCCCGGTAGCCTTCGGCGAGGTCTCCGTCAAGGCCCGGATCCTGGGGGTGCTGAACTACCGAAAAAAGAGCTTCTGGTTCAGCGTCATCGCCATCCTCGCCGCGATCTTTGTGGCAGTGTGCTTCCTGACCAGCCCGGTGAGGAAGGATTCCCGAGACTGGAAGGCCCAATGCCGTGCGGTGCTGGATGAAATTCAGAGCCGGGACTGCTATTACATTCTGGAAGACCGAACCTTTGAGGGCGACGACAGTCTTGTCAGCAGCGTCTGCCGGAATCATTTCGGCTCCCGGGAGAATTGGCTTCTCATCGATTATTATGAGAATATGGACGAAAGCCAGCAATTTCTGGCATATTTCGGCGTCGGCAGTGCGTATTACAACAGCGTCTCCTCCGGGCTGGATTTTGACTGGCAGAAGACACCAGCCCAGGATGTGGCTGTGGTGGTGCCTTGGCTGTACGGCTTCGATATGGACACCCAGGAAACTGACGCCATTTCCCGTCAAGAAACCGACGAGGGCTATATCATTCGTCTGAAGGTCTACGGCCCCGTCGGCCAGGAGGAAACAGCCGTGAACGGCTATCATGTGGATTTCTATTTTGAATCCGACAGCAGCTTCCGCCACGCGATTCAGTATGTCTACGGCGACGGCATCAGCATGATCACCACCATGTACGCCCCGGAGGCCAGCGAAGAGCAGATCTTAAGCACCATGAGCAAGTACGCCGGGGACCTTGCCCAGCGGGAGTCGGACATCAGTCTGGGCACCGCCGCGGTTGAGGCAGCGGTGCCACTGGGCATCTACCTGGGCGGCGAGACGGTACAGACCGGCGCGCCGGACTGGGGTATCACGCTGCGAACTGACAGTGTGACCCCCTCCGGGCTGACCCTCCTCATTACCCAGTCCGGCGATCTGCCGCTGCAGGAGCTGTACTACGGACAGTACTTCTCCCTGGAGCGGCTGGAGGATGGGGACTGGACTGCGGTGGAGCCCATCATCGAAAACTACGGCTTCACCCTGACGGCCACTTCCCTGCCCCAGAACAAAACGACCCGGGTAGATATCCGCTGGGAATGGCTCTACGGCCAGCTGCCCCCCGGGACCTACCGCATCGGCAAGGATATCAGCAATCAGGTTTTCCCCCGGTTTGGCGTAGACATCAAGCTGAATGATCTGCCGGAGGAGACAAATTATACCTATTACGCGGAATTTGAGATACCCGCAGCGTCGAATTCGGAAGCGAACCCATAAAAATGGGGAGTGGTTCAAATTGTAGTTTATCGCAGTGGCGCGGGAGCGCCCATGGCTTCCCCCGGGGGGAAGCTGTCGCCGCCGTCAGGCGGTGACTGATGAGGAATGCGGGCGGAAAACTTACGTTTTTGCATCTGTATCAGGCCTTTTCCAGCCTTCAGTGCACGCCATTCCTCATCCGACCTCGCTTCGCTCGGCCACCTTCCCCCCGGGGGAAGGCATGGCGGCTTCGCCGCTAAGAGTACGATAAACTACAATTTCAACTCCTATAAAACGCCAACGAGCCTGCCCTTTTGGGCAGGCTCGTATTATTTACTTCCGCGCAGGCGATACAGTCCATAGCCTATCGCCGCGCCGATGATGTTCAGGATCAGGTCATCAATATCACAGCAGCCCATCCGTGTGAAAAACTGCGCGATTTCCACCAATGAAATGATCAATACGGTGACGAAAAGGGTCTTCCACAGCTTTCGCAGCCCGCCGAACACCCGGGGCAGAAAGAAGCCCAGCGGAATGAACATGATCACGTTGCCGAAGAGGTTGACCGCCGCCAGCCGCACCAGGGTTGTCCGGGCGGAATCCAGCAGCCGGACATAGCGCGTCACCGTCCGAAAAGGCGTCAGATTCCATCTGATCCCCTCGATGGGCCCGCCCCGGGCAAACAGCAGCCACAGCATCAGGCCGCAGTAGGCCCCAAAAAGGACAGTATTCCATTTGCTCCCTTTCGCGTCCATACCCGCCCTCCCCAAGTTACTCGGTATATGATACCAAGCACCGGGCGGATTTGCAAGCAGACCCTGTCGAGGAGGGATTGCAAATTGTAGTTTGTCGTACTGGCGCGGGAGCGCCCAACTTGCCTCTCCCTTTGGGAGAGGTGCCCCGAAGGGGCGGAGAGGGCCCTCTCATCTCCGCGCTAAGAGCCGCCCTTCGGGCGGTTGCGCTCCGAAACGCGCCTGCGGGCGCAGAGGCACGCCTTCGGCGTGCCAGCTCTCCCAGAGGGAGAGCCAAGTGGGGTTGTGAACAGTGCGATAAACTCCAATTTCCACTCCCCTACAGCGCAAAAGAGCCTGCCCGGGTGGGCAGGCTCTTCAATTTACAGACGCTTAGGCCTTTTCCAGAGCCAGGGTCCGGGTGGTCAGGTCGCAGACCTCCGCGGGGCCATAGTACTGAATGGCGCCGGGATAGGTAAAGCAGGTCTCGACCGCCCACTCAGCGCGGTGCTCCTGGAAGTACTGGAAGGGCTTGCCGTCCAGCTCCACAAGGGCCTTGCGGATGACGGGCTTGTCCTCACCGTTTCTTCTCTCCATGTTCATCATCTTGGTGATGGGCATACCGCCGGCGACCCACTCCTCAGCGGGCTTGGACAGGTTGGAAACCTTGGACAGATAGCCGGTATAGCCATACTGGATCAGCATGAAGGCATTGTAGCCCAGGGAGTAGCAGTAGTCAGCGTCAAAATTGGAGGGGAAAGCGCAGCGGCCTTCGTAGCCGAAGAAGTGGTGCTGGGCGGAGAACTTGCCGTTGTAGGTACCGGCAGCCTTACGGGCGGCCAGGTTGTCCTTGACCAGAGCGGAGAACAGCTTCTCGGACTCGATCAGAGAGACCTGGACATTGCCGTGAGGATCACGCTCCAGGAACAGCTGCTGCTGGATGTTCTCGGGCAGGATGGCAAAGACAGCCATGGACTCCTTGGTCAGGCCGGCCTCGATGAAGGCATACTTCTCCTCCCAGGTGGGCAGCGCGTTGAAGGCGGCGGTCTTCTCACCGGCCAGCAGCTCGTTGATCTCGGCGATCAGCACGGAGAACTCGGGGACGAACTCCACAATGCCCTCGGGGATGATGGCAACGCCGAAGTTCCAGCCCTTGGCGGCACGCATCGCCACGGAATCGGCGATCTGGTCAGCGACCTGCGCCAGGGACATCTTCTTGGCGGCGACTTCCTCGCCGATCAGGCAGATGTTGGGCTGGGTCTCCAGAGCGCACTCCAGGGCCACATGGGAAGCGGAACGGCCCATGACCTTGATGAAATGCCAGTACTTCTTGGCGGAGTTGGCGTCACGCTCGATGTTGCCGATCATTTCGGAGTAGGTCTTGGTAGCGGTGTCGAAACCGAAGGAGCACTCGATGTCCTCGTTCTTCAGGTCGCCGTCGATGGTCTTGGGGCAGCCGATGACCTGGATGCCGGTGTTGTGGGCGGCACAGTACTCAGCCAGAACAGCGGCGTTGGTGTTGGAATCGTCGCCGCCGATGATGACCAGAGCGGTGATGCCGTGCTTCCGGCAGGTCTCGGCCACGACCTCAAACTGGGCCTCAGTCTCCAGCTTGGTACGGCCGGAGCCGATGATGTCGAAGCCGCCGGTGTTGCGGTACTGGTTGATATATTCGTCATCGAAGATCAGGTAGTTGTCATCCAGCAGGCCGCTGGGACCGCCCTTGAAGCCATAGAGAACGTTCTCGGGATTGGTGGCCTTCAGGGCATCGTACAGGCCGCAGACCACATTGTGGCCGCCGGGGGCCTGGCCGCCGGAGAGGATCACGCCGACCACCTGCTTCTTGGCCTCGGAAGTATTCTGGCCCTTCTCGAAGGTGATCTCGTTCTTACCGTAAGTATTGGGGAAAAGCGCCTTGATCTTTTCCTGATCGGCGACGCTCTCAGTGGCGCTGCCGTTCTTAACACAGATTTCAGAAATGCCGTTTCTCAGCATACCAGGGAGCTTGGGGTTATACTGGTAACGCGCCATCTGAAGGGGGGACAGGTTCATCTGTAAACACTCCTTAAATTGATTTGTATAGATCGCTGCTCCTTATTATACGCTATTTTGCGTCAAACGTAAATAGTGATTTCTGATATTTTGTATACCCTTTCCCCAGGAAGAATATGTGAAATATTTTTATTGAATTCAGTGAAATTTGTGTTATAATAAATTTGAAAAATTGCGGCAATGCCGCTGATTAAGAAAGGATTGATTCCAATGGCTCTTGTTACTACTACCGAGATGTTCCAGAAGGCATACAACGGCGGCTACGCTGTCGGCGCTTTCAATGTCAACAACATGGAGATCGTCCAGGCCATCACCGAGGCCTGCAAGGAGGAGAAGTCCCCCGTTATCCTGCAGGTTTCCAAGGGTGCCCGCGCTTACGCTAACCACACCTACCTGGTGAAGCTGGTCGAGGCCGCTGTCATCGAGTGCCCCGAGATCCCCATCGCCCTGCACCTGGACCACGGCGATTCCTTCGAGACCTGCAAGTCCTGCATCGACGGCGGCTTCACCTCCGTCATGATCGACGCCTCCTCCAAGTCCTTTGAGGAGAACATCGCCATCACCAAGAAGGTCGTTGAGTACGCTCATGACCACGGTGTTGTCGTCGAAGCTGAGCTGGGAAGCCTGGCCGGCATCGAGGACGAAGTCAACGTCTCCGCCGAGGCCGCTTCCTACACCCGTCCCGAAGAGGTCGAGGAGTTCGTGACCCGCACCGGCTGTGACTCTCTGGCCATCGCCATCGGCACCTCCCACGGCGCTTACAAGTTCACCCCCGAGCAGTGCACCCGCAATGAGCAGGGCATCCTGGTGCCTCCCGCTCTGCGCTTCGATGTGCTGGAAGAGGTGACCAAGCGTCTGCCCGGCTTCCCCATCGTTCTGCACGGCTCCTCCTCCGTTCCTCAGGAGTATGTCGCCATGGTCAATGCCCACGGCGGCAAGATGCCCAACGCCATCGGCGTGCCCGAGGAGCAGCTGCGCAAGGCTGCCGCTCTGTCCGTCTGCAAGATCAACATCGACTCCGACCTGCGTCTGGCCATGACCGGCACCATCCGTGAGTACTTCGACGCTCATCCCGATCACTTCGATCCCCGTCAGTACCTGAAGCCCGCCCGTGCCAACATCAAGGAAGTTGTCCGCCACAAGCTGATCAACGTCCTGGGCTGCGCCGGCAAGGCCTAAGACCATATCCCTACATAGCAAACTGGACTCCCGATCTTTCGGGAGTCCTTTTTTATTTGCCCCAGGAAACCGGCACGGAAAGCGGTAAGTGATCCCAGGATGCGAAGGTAGTTCAAATTGTAGTTTGGCGTTTTGTTTTCGAACCATCGTAGGGACCGGCGTCCTCGACGGTCCGGCAGCAATGTGCCACGTTTTTACATCTTTTTCGGCAAATTCGTAGTTTGCACGTTGCGGACCGTCCAGGAGGCCGGTCCCTACAGTGTGTTGCGTAACGGAACGGCAAACTACAATTCAACATCCCCAACAGCTTCGACAATCAAAAACAAGCCCGGTGCATTTCTGCACCGGGCTTGCCCTTAGTGGTTATTCAGCTTTCACTGGGTGTTACCGCTCAGCAGCAGTAACGGTACAGGAAGGTGACGATCGCACCGCGGGTGCACAGGTCATAGGTACCGAACTTGGCGGTGCCATCATAACCCAGAGCGATGCCCTCGGAAGCAGCCCACAGGACTGCGTCGGTGTAGAACTCGCCGGCAGCAACGTCGGAGAAGTTGTTCACCAGGCCGCTGACAGCGGGCTTACCGGCATAACGGTACAGGAAGGTCACGATGTGAGCGCGGGTGCAGGTATCTTCGACACCGAACCGGGTGGTGCCGGCATAACCGTTGGTGATGCCCTTCTCGACAGCCCACAGCACAGCGTCATAGTACCAGGTGCCCTCTTCCACGTCGGTGAAGGGATTCACGGTCATGGAAGGTGCGGGAGAACCGGCGGCACGCCACAGCAGGGTCACTGCCATAGCACGAGTGCAGTACTGCTCGGGAGCAAACTGAGTATCAGTGATACCGTTTGCGATGCCCTTCTCAGCAGCCCACAGGACTGCGTCGTAGTAGTAAGCGCCCGCAACAACATCCACGAAGGGATTGTTGGCATCGCCGCAGACGGAGCAGAAGCCGTTCACATAGTTGTGGCCGGTAGCGGGAACAATCAGGCTCAGACGAGCGATGTTCAGCTTGCCCTCAGCGTCGGTGTAGTAGCAGTCGCACTCTGCGCAGTACCAGTACTCCTGCATGCCATCCTCGGTGCAGGTGACGGCAACAGCCTCGTGATGCTCCAGGGTGACAGTGGAAACGATGGTCAGGTTGCGGCGGTTGGTCAGCTGGACACCGGCGGCGTCAGCGAAGACAGCGTCGCACTCCTCGCAGTACCAGTATTCGGCGCAGCCATTCAGGTGGCAGGCGGGCTCGACAGCAGCAACGTAAGTCAGAGGCTCAGCAGCGATGGTCAGGTTCAGACGGTTGGTCAGCTGAACACCGGCAGCATCAGCGAAGACAGCGTCGCACTCCTCGCAGTACCAGTACTCCTGCATACCATTCTGGTGGCAGGTAGCCTCAACAGCCTCGACATGAGTCAGGGCGGGAGCGGCGATGGTCAGGTTCTTGCGGTTGGTCAGCTGGGTGCCGGCAGCGTCAGCAAAGACGGCGTCGCACTCGGCGCAGTACCAGTACTCGTAAGAGCCGTTCTGATGGCAGGTAGCCTCAACAGCCTCGACGTGAATCAGGGCGGGAGCGGCGATGGTCAGGTTCTTGCGGTTGGTCAGCTGAGTAGCGGCAGCGTCAGCGAAGACAGCGTCGCACTCGGGGCAGTACCAGTACTCGTAAGAGCCGTTCTGATGGCAGGTAGCCTCGACAGCATCCACATGGACCAGCTCGTTGTCAGCCAGAACGGTCAGGTTCTTGCGGTTGGTCAGCTGGGTAGCGGCAGCGTCAGCGAAGACGGCGTCGCACTCGGGGCAGTACCAGTACTCGGCGCAGCCGTTCTGGTGGCAGTTAGCCTCGACAGCATCCACATGGACCAGCTCGTTGTCAGCAACGATGGTCAGGTTCTTGCGGTTGGTGACGACGGTGCAGGCAGCGTCAGCAAAGACGGTGTCGCAGTCGGTGCAGTACCAGTATTCCTCGGAACCATTCTGATGGCAGTTGGCCTCAACAGCGGCAACATACTCAACGGAGGTAGCGGGAATGGTCAGGTTCTTGCGGTTGGACAGGTAGATGCCGGCAGCGTCGGTGAAGACGGCGTCGCACTCGGGGCAGTACCAGTACTCGGCGGAGCCATTGACATGGCAGGTAGCCTCAACGGCCTCGGAATGGACCAGCTCGTTGTCAGCAACGATGGTCAGGTTCTTGCGGTTGGTCAGCTGGGTAGCGGCAGCGTCAGCGAAGACAGCGTCGCACTCGGGGCAGTACCAGTACTCGGCGGAGCCGTTCTGATGGCAGTTGGCCTCGACAGC
Source organism: Oscillospiraceae bacterium (assembly GCA_017473225.1). GTDB lineage: Bacteria > Bacillota > Clostridia > Oscillospirales > Oscillospiraceae > Faecousia. Next base: position 11,725 of record JAFUMG010000038.1, read on the forward strand.
GTCCACATGGACCAGCTCGTTGTCAGCCAGGATGGTCAGGTTCTTGCGGTTGGTAACGACGGTGCAGGCATAGTCAGCGAAGACGGTGTCGCACTCGGTGCAGTACCAGTACTCGGCGGAGCCGTTCTGATGGCAGTTGGCCTCAACAGCAGCAACATACTCAACAGAGGTAGCGGGAATGACCAGGTTCAGGCGGTTGGTCAGGTAGATGCCGGCGGCGTCGGTGAAGACGGCGTCACACATCTCGCAGTACCAGTACTCCTGCATGCCATTGACATGGCAGGTAGCCTCCACAGCCTCGACATGGGTCAGAGGAGTAGCAGCGATGGTCAGGTTCTTCCGGTTGGTCAGCTGGGTGCCGGCGGCGTCAGCGAAGACAGCGTCGCACTCGGGGCAGTACCAGTACTCGGCAGAGCCATTCTGGTGGCAGGTAGCACCGACAGCCTCAACATGGATCAGCTCGTAGTCGGCAACGATGGTCAGGTTCTTACGGTTGGTGACCTGGGTACGCTCAACATCAGCAAAGACGGTTTCGCACTCGGTGCAGTACCAGTACTCGGCAGAGCCGTTCTGGTGGCAGGTAGCCTCGACAGCGGCAACATACTCAACGGAAGTTGCGGGAACGACCAGGTTCTTGCGGTTGGTCAGGTAAATGCCGGCAGCGTCGGTGAAGACGGCGTCGCACATCTCGCAGTACCAGTATTCGCCCATGCCATCGACATGGCAGGTAGCCTCGACAGCCTCAACATGAGTCAGAGCAGCCACGGCGGGGATGGTCAGGTTCTTGCGGTTGGTCAGCTGGGTGCCGGCAGCGTCAGCGAAGACAGCGTCGCACTCCTCGCAGTACCAGTACTCGGCAGAGCCGTTCTGATGGCAGGTAGCCTCAACAGCGGCAACATAGGTCAGGGGCTCAGCGGCGATGACCAGGTTCTTAACGTTGGTCAGCTGGGTGCCGGCGGCGTCAGCGAAGACAGCGTCGCAGACCTCGCAGTACCAGTAGTCCTGCATGCCGTTCTGGTGGCAGGTAGCCTCGTAGCCCTCGACATAGGTCAGAGCGTTCTCAGCCTCGATGGCCAGGTTCTTGCGGTTGGACAGATAGATACCGGCGGCGTCAGTGAAGACGGCGTCGCAGGTCTGGCAGTACCAATACTCCTGGGAACCAGCCTGATGGCAGACAGGCTCGTAAGCCTCGACATGGATCAGAGCGGGAGCGACAATGACCAGGTTCAGACGGTTGGTCACGTAGATACCGGCAGCGTCAGCGAAGACAGTCTCGCACTCGGCGCAGTACCAGTACTCGGAGCAGCCGTTCTGGTGGCAGCCAACTTCCACAGCGTCCACATGGACCAGAGCGGGAGCGGCGATGACCAGGTTCAGACGGTTGGTCAGGACAGTGCCGGCGGCGTCAGCGAAGACAGCGTCGCACTCGGCGCAGTACCAGTACTCGGCAGAGCCGTTCTGGTGGCAGCCAACTTCCACAGCGTCCACATGGATCAGAGCGGGAGCGGCGATGGTCAGGTTCTTGCGGTTGGTCAGGATGGTGCCGGCGGCATCAGCGAAGACAGCGTCGCACTCCTCGCAGTACCAGTACTCGGCGCAGCCATTCTGGTGGCAGCCGACTTCCACAGCCTCGACATAGGTCAGGGGCTCAGCGGCGATGGTCAGGTTCTTGCGGTTGGTCAGCTGGGTACCGGCGGCGTCAGTGAAGACAGCGTCGCAGGTCTCGCAGTACCAGTAGGCCTCAGAGCCATTCTGGTGGCAGCCGACTTCCACGGCCTCGACATAGGTCAGGGGCTCAGCGGCGATGGTCAGGTTCTTGCGGTTGGTCAGCTGAGTACCGGCAGCGTCAGTGAAGACAGCATCGCAGGTCTCGCAGTACCAGTAGGCCTCGGAACCATTCTGGTGGCAGCCAACTTCCACAGCCTCGACATAGGTCAGGGGCTCAGCGGGGATGACCTGGTTCAGGCGGTTGGTCAGGATCAGACCGGCAGCGTCAGCGAAGACGGCGTCGCAGGTCTCGCAGTACCAGTATTCGGCGCAGCCGTTCTGGTGGCAGCCGACTTCCACAGCCTCGACATGGGTCAGAGGCTCAGCGGCGATGACCAGGTTCAGACGGTTGGTCAGGTAACGGCCCTCAGCGTCGGAGAAGACAGCGTCGCACTCGGGGCAGTACCAGTACTCGGCGCAGCCGTTCTGGTGGCAGCCAACTTCCACAGCGTCCACATGGACCAGCTCGTTGTCGGCCAGGATGGTCAGGTTCTTGCGGTTGGTCAGCTGGGTGCCGGCGGCATCGGAGAAGACTGCGTCGCAGATCTCGCAGTACCAGTACTCGGCGCAGCCGTTCTGGTGGCAGGTAGCCTCGACAGCCTCGACATGGGTCAGAGCGGTCTCAGCGGGGATAGCCAGGTTCATGCGGTTGGTCAGGTAACGGCCCTCGGCGTCGGAGTAGACAGCCTCGCACTCCTCGCAGTACCAGTACTCGGCATAGCCCAGCTGGTGGCAGGTAGCCTCAACAGCGGGAGAGTAAATCAGCTCGTTATCAGCGGGGATAACCAGATTCAGGCGGTTGGTCAGCTGAGTGCCGGCAGCGTCAGCGAAGACGGCGTCGCACTCGGGGCAGAACCAGTATTCAGCGGAGCCATCTGCATGGCAAGCCTCAGCGGCGGGCATGTAAACCAGCTCGACCTCGGCGGGGACAATAACGTTCTTGGAATTGGTCAGCTGAGTCAGGGCCTCGTCCTGCCAAACCTTCTCGCACTCCTCGCAGTACCAGTACTCGATGTTACCGGTCTGGTGGCAAGCGGGCTCAACAGCTTCGACGTGGACGACCTCACCGCCGACAGCGGGGGTGATCACGTTCTTGGAGTTGGTCAGCTGAGTCAGTTCCTCGTTCTGCCAGAAGCCTTCGCAGTCGGGGCAGAACCAGTACTCGATGTTGCCCTCGTAGTGGCAGCCAGCCTCGACAGCGTCGAAGTGGACCAGATTCTGGTGCTCCAGAGCGGGCAGAACAACGTTCATTCTGTTGGTCAGCTGAGTCAGAGCCTCATCCTGCCAAACCTGGCCGCACTCCTCGCAGTACCAGTACTCGATGTTGCCGTTCGCGTAGCAGGTGGCTTCGACAGCCTCAACGTGAACAACTTCACCGCCGATAGCGGGCAGAACAACGTTCTTGGAGTTGGTGATCTGAGTCAGAGCCTCGTCTGCCCAGTAGGTCTCACAGGCGGAGCAGGTCCAGTACTCGATGTTGCCATCGTAGTGGCAAGCAGGCTCAACAGCGTCAAAGTGAACCAGCTCGTGGGTAGCCTCTGCCTTGATGACGTTCTTGGAGTTGGTGATCTGAGTCAGAGCCTCGTCTGCCCAGTAGGTCTCACAGACGGAGCAGTACCAGTATGCGGTGTTGTAGCAGGACTCTGCAACAGCCTCCAGCTCGTGGGTAGCTTCAGCCTTGATGACGTTCTTGGAGTTGGTGATCTGAGTCAGAGCCTCGTCTGCCCAGTAGGTCTCACAGACGGAGCAGTACCAGTAAGCGGTGTTGTAGCAGGACTCTGCAACAGCCTCCAGCTCGTGGGTAGCTTCAGCCTTG
>JAFUMG010000039.1 GCA_017473225.1 Oscillospiraceae bacterium
GATACTAATCTCACCATTGAGACATTGTCTTACCAATCTTACTTTTTCGTCTGTACTTAGCTTCTGTTTGCGTGGCATAAAAAACACCCCTATGAAAGACAGTTTTGTTTTTTCACTGTCTCTCATAGGGGTAGCATATCATAACGGCTGTACCCTGTTTTTTTATAAATGTTGGAATTTTGAGGTGAAGATTTTACCCCCAAAAACCTAACTTTTTGACCTAGAAAAAAGACGGTTTTTAGAACGTTGTTGGAACTTTGTTGGAAGATTTACTTTCCAACAAAATAAATAAATGTTGGAAGATTGTTGGAAGATACGGTTTTTTGAGCCGTTTTCAAGGCAATTTTCCAAAAAGTGTAAAAAATCAGGACTTTCAACTTAACGCTGAAAGTCCTGAAATTTCTAAGTTTTGGGGTTAAAACCTAACTTTTTTAGGCTTTAATTGCTTCCTCAACAGCGACAGCAACGCTAACGGTCATGCCGACCATGGGGTTATTACCGGCGCCCAGGAAGCCCATCATTTCCACATGAGCGGGGACGGAGGAGGAGCCGGCGAACTGGGCGTCGGAATGCATACGGCCCATGGTGTCGGTCATGCCGTAGGAAGCGGGACCGGCGGCCATGTTGTCGGGATGCAGGGTGCGGCCCGTGCCGCCGCCGGAAGCGACGGAGAAGTACTTCTTGCCCTGCTCGATGCACTCCTTCTTGTAGGTGCCGGCGACAGGATGCTGGAAGCGGGTGGGGTTGGTGGAGTTACCGGTGATGGAAACGTCAACGCCCTCGTGGTGCATGATGGCAACGCCCTCGCGGACATCGTCACAGCCGTAGCAGTTGACCGCGGCGCGCTCGCCGTCGGAGTAGGCGATCTTGTTGACGATCTGCAGCTCGCCGGTGTAGTAGTCGAACTTGGTCTGCACATAGGTGAAGCCGTTGATCCGGGAGATGATCTGAGCGGCGTCCTTGCCCAGGCCGTTCAGGATGACCCGCAGGGGCTCCTTACGAGCCTTGTTGGCGGAGCGGGCGATGCCGATGGCGCCCTCGGCGGCAGCGAAGGACTCGTGGCCAGCCAGGAAGGCGAAGCACTTGGTCTCGTCCCGCAGCAGCATGGCGCCCAGGTTGCCGTGGCCCAGACCGACCTTGCGGTCCTCGGCGACGGAGCCGGGGATGCAGAAGGCCTGCAGGCCGATGCCGATGGCCTCAGCAGCCTCAGCGGCAGTCTTGACGCCCTTCTTCAGAGCGATGGCGGCGCCGACACAGTAGGACCATGCCACGTCCTCGAAGCAGATGGGCTGGATGCCCTTGACGATGGTATAGGGATCGAAGCCGGCGTTCTGGCAGATTTCGCGGCACTCTTCAACGGAGTTCAGGCCGTACTGAGCGAGGACACCATTGATCTTGTCGATTTTTCTTTCGTAACCTTCAAACAAAGCCATTGTGTAGTCCTCCTCTTATTCGTGACGGGGGTCGATGTACTTGACAGCGCCCTCAAACTGGCCGTAGTGGCCCTTGGCCTTCTCCAGCGCGACATTGGCGTCGTCGCCCTTCTTGATGAAGTCCATCATCTTGCCCAGGTTGATGAACTCATAGCCGGTGATCAGGTCGTCGGAGTTCAGGGCGATGCGGGTGACGTAGCCCTCGGCCATCTCCAGGTAACGGGGGCCCTTGGCCTTGGTGGCGAACATGGTGCCGACCTGGCTGCGCAGGCCCTTGCCCAGGTCCTCCAGGGAAGCGCCCACAGCCAGACCATCCTCGGAGAAGGCGGACTGGGTGCGGCCATAGACGATCTGCAGGAACAGCTCGCGCATAGCGGTGTTGATGGCGTCGCAGACCAGGTCGGTGTTCAGAGCCTCCAGGAGGGTCTTGCCGATCAGGATCTCAGCGGCCATAGCGGCGGAGTGGGTCATGCCGGAGCAGCCCAGGGTCTCGACCAGAGCTTCCTCGATGATGCCTTCCTTGACGTTCAGGGTCAGCTTGCAGGCGCCCTGCTGGGGAGCGCACCAGCCCACACCATGGGTGAAACCGCTGATGTCGGAGATCTGCTTTGCCTGGACCCACTTGCCCTCTTCGGGAATGGGAGCGGGGCCGTGATAGGCGCCCTTGCCTACGCTGCACATGTTCTGTACTTCTGCACTATAAATCATGGCAAAATTCCTTTCTTTTCAAAAGCCGGAGTAACGGCTTTGGATTTACTGGTCGGAAATTTGATTTTCCGTATTTATTATACAAACCCGCGGGGGAAAAGTCAATTCGCCGGGTGACGAATTCGATAAAAGATTATCTTTTGGATTGTACAGGTTTTACAAAGTCGCGGTGACATGTTATTCCAGCCAGAGGATCCCATGCGCCGCCTTGAACGCCAGGATCCGCCGGACGGTCTCATCCAGCTTTGTCTCGCTGTAGGTCCCCTCCTCCACGGCGGAGACCACCGCATCGAAGGCTTCCCGCAAATCGGCGGGCATCAGCAGGATGTCGCAGCCAGCTTTCAGGGCCGCCAGAGCCCCTTCGCCGGGAGTATAGCTTTCCGTAACAGCGCCCATTTCCAGAGCGTCCGTGATGACCAGGCCCTCAAAGCCCAGCTCCTCTTTCAGAATGTCCATAACGATCTCCCGGGACATGGTGGCGGGGATCAGGCTCCCGGTGATCTCCGGGACGGCGATATGGCCCACCATGACGCAGTCTCCGCTGTCCGCTTCCAGGAAGGGGAGCCATTCGCATTGGCGCATCTCATCGGCGGTTTTATAACTGACGGCGATCCCGGCATGGCTGTCCTCGGCGGTATCCCCATGGCCGGGGAAATGCTTGAAGACAGCGATAATGCCCTGACTGTTCAGTCCGCCGGCCATTGCCCCGGCCAGCTCCGCCGCGGCGGACGCCTCCGCGGAGAAAGCCCGGGTGCCGATGACGGGGTTATCGGGGTTGGTATTCACATCCGCCACCGGGGCGAAGTCCATGTTGAAGCCGTATCCCTTCAAGTAGCCGCCGATGGCGCTGCCCATCTCCAGAGCCTGGGCAGCGTCCGCGATGGATGCCGCGTTTTTGTACCGGGGCAAGTCGAAGGCGGCGTTGTTTGCCAGCCGGGCCACAGCCCCGCCCTCCTCGTCCACGGACAGGAACGGCGGGATCCCGCTAAAATCCCGCAGCTCCTGGTTGAAGGCAGTGATCTGCTCCGGAGATTCGATGTTCCGGGCGAACATGACGATGCCGCCTACGGGATATTCCTCCAGTGCGGCGATCATGGCGTCCGTCAGAACAGTGGAGCCTGCGGGGTCCAGGGCTTCCGGGCGGACGATGAACAGCTGGCCCACCTTCTGCCGCAGGGTCATCCCCTCCAGAAGGGCATCCAGCTCTGAAATCGGAGCTTCCGTTTCTGCCGGCAGTGTGGTCTCCGGGGGCAGCGTTGCGGCGGCAGAAGTCGGCTCAGCCGGGGCGGTGCCGCAGCCTGCCAGCAGCAGCGCCGCCAGAAACAGGGAAATGATGCGTGGGAATTTCATAGGCTTTCGCGGGATCAGTAATCCTCGTTGATCAGGATGGGCTTCTGGACAAACTTCACGAACTCAGCCCGGTCCTCGGCCTTGAAGTAGGCGGAGCCGGCGACCATCACGTCCACACCGTGCTCCTTGCAGAGGGGGCAGGTATACTTGTCCACACCACCGTCCACCTCGATCAGGCATTCGGGGTTCAGCACATCCAGCCAGCCCCGGATCCGCTCGGCCTTGGCCAGCTGATCGTACATGAATTTCTGGCCGCCGAAGCCGGGCTCCACGGTCATGACCAGGATCATGTCCACCTCCTGCAGGAAGGGCTTCACCATCTCGGCAGGGGTGCCGGGCTTGATGGCCAGGGCGGGATGGACCCCCAGGGAACGGATCAGCCGCAGGGCAGCATGGATGTTCTCCTCGGTGTCGGCTTCCAGATGGACGCTCAGCCAGTCGGCGCCGGCCTTGCAGAACTGACCCACATAGCGGATGGGCCGGTCGATCATCAGGTGCACGTCCAGGGGCAGCTCCGTGACCTTCCGCAGCGATCCAACAACTGGGATACCAATGGTGATATTGGGCACAAATGTGCCGTCCATGACGTCCACATGGACCCAGTCACCACCGTTTTCGGCGATATTTTTGATGGCTGCTTCCAGATTCGCAAAATCCGCGGACAGAATAGAAGGGGCGATTTTAGCCATGATGATTCTCTCCTTTATGATGTTAGGGGAATTGTAGTTAATTATTCCGTTACGCATCATACTGTAGGGACCGGCCTCCTGGACGGTCCGCACCGTGACGACTACGAATTCGCCGAAACTGATGCAAAAACATGGACATTACCGCCGGACCGTCGTGGACGCCGGTCCCTACGGTGGCGTATAAAAACGGAGAAGCAAACTACAATTGAACCCCATACTTTAATATTATAATCATATCATGCCCCGCGCAGAAAAGCAATGGAATGGAAACCTTTTCCATGATTCATTTTCGCTGACGGAGCCATACTATTCCCGAATCAAATCAAAGGAGGAAATGAGTTATGAACAGCAACGCCAACAAGAGCATCGAGTGCACCGTTCAGCAGTGCGCGAACCACTGCGTAGGCGAGAACTACTGCGCTCTGGAGAAGATCCTGGTGGGCACCCACGAGCAGAATCCCACCGTGGACCAGTGCACCGACTGCAAGTCCTTCCGCAAGAAGTAACCGAAACTGAAAATGCGGCGGCGGAAGCTGCCGCATTTTGTTTCCTTCCCTCTTGACGAACCGGGGTAAAAAGAGTATGATTAATCAGGAAAATTCCCCCAAAACGCTGAAAAACCTTTCAGCTATTGTTAAAAAATCGTTTTGTCGCCGTACATATATTTTTCATAAGTGACGGTTAAGATGAAGGAAAATCAAGCCAAGGGAGGCAGCAGCCATGGATACCTATGAAAATGATCCTTTCCATCAGGAAAATGAATATTCCGAATTTAACCCCGGCGGGAGCCCCGAGCCCCAGCAGAACGCGCCCCAGACGGACGCGGGTTATACCCCCCAGCAGCCCTACAGCGGCGCGGGCGTAGGCCGGAAGGAATCCCCCTTCGCGGATTCCCCCTATGTGATGAACCACGCCCAGCCCAATACCGGCTATCAGGGCGGTTACCAGTATAACCCCTATACGCCCCCCGTGCCGCCCCAGGAGCCGCCCAAGGCCCGAAAAAAGCGCGGCGGCAAGGTCTGGAAGCCGATTCTCGCCGGTGTGCTGACCCTGGCGCTGGTGGCAGGCGGCTGCGGCATCACCGCGCTGGTGGTCAATAACCGCTGGGAGGCCCAGACGGAGCAGATGACCGCCAGCTTCAACCAGAAGCTCGACGCCATGCAGCAGCAGATCGACTCCAATTCCATTGCCGCCAGCGGCACCTCCGTCTCCGGCAGTCCCGTATCCAGCGCCGAGGGCCTGACCCCCAGCCAGGTCTACGCCCAGAATGTGGATTCCGTGGTGCTGATCAGCAGTGAGGTGACCTCCACCTCCGTCTATGGCCAGACCACCGGCACCGCCACCGGCTCCGGCTTTATCCTGACCTCCGACGGCTATGTGGTCACCAACCACCATGTCATCGACGGGGCCAATTCCGTCACCGTCTCCACCAGCGACGCGCAGCAGTATACTGCCGAGATCGTGGGCTCCGACTCCACCAACGATGTGGCCCTGCTGAAGGTGAACGCCACGGACCTGCCCGCCGTCACCGTCGGCTCCAGCGACGCGCTGATCGTGGGCGACCAGGTGGTGGCCATTGGCAATCCTCTGGGCGAGCTGACCTCCACCATGACCGTGGGTTACGTCAGCGCCAAGGACCGTGACGTGACCACCGACGGCACCACCATCAACATGCTCCAGACCGATGTGGCCATCAACTCCGGCAATTCCGGTGGCCCCCTGTTCAACATGAAGGGCGAAGTGGTGGGCATCACCACCGCCAAGTATTCCGGCTCCTCCGCTTCCGGCGCCACCATCGAGGGCATCGGCTTCGCCATCCCCATTGACGACGTCTCCGGCATCATCGACAGCCTGCGGCAGTACGGCTATGTCACCGGCGCCTATCTGGGCGTGCTGGTCCGGCCCGTGGACTCCGACACCGCCAGCATGTACGGCCTGCCCATGGGCTCCTATGTGGAGTCCGTCACCGCGGGCAGCTGCGCCGAAGCCGCGGGCGTCCAGGCCAAGGACATCATCATCGGCCTGGGCGGATATGATGTGGAGAGCAATACCGATCTGACCCGGGCTCTGCGGAAATTTGAGGCCGGCGATACCACCACCATCCGTGTCTACCGTGGCGGCCAGGAGCTGACCCTGACCATCACCCTGGATGAGAAGCCCCATGAGGATGCCGCTTCCTCCGAAGCCCAGGAGCCCACTCAGGGCCAGATGCCCCAGGACGGCAGCTACGAGGACTGGTACAATTACTTTGCCCCCTTCTTCGGCAACGGCAACGGCTGATCCATCAGAAAAACAGCAGGGCTGGGTCTTGGACCCGGCCCTGCTTTATGCTGCCCTGCCCCATAGGAGACGGGTCTCCCGTCCCGGCAATGCCGGGCGGCGGAACCGCTTTCGTAACAGTTTTATCCCCCGTTTGCCGTGTGGCAAACGGGGGATGTTTGATCAGTAGATATACGCGCTGTAGTCCATGCCCTCAAAGCCCCAGAGATTCTTGTAGTCGCCGCCGTAGCCGGTGAAGCGCAGGACGGTGCCGTCGGTCAGGACCAGCGTCCGGACGCCGTCCTCGGCAATGTAGTTCTCCGCCACATGGTCCGCCTTGACGTAGTACATCTTGCCGGAAGCGGAGCCGGTGAGCTTCAGGTTGGTGGTGCTCCGGTCAAAGCCGATGAACACCGGGAAGCTGTTGGCGAAGTTGATGGTGGTGCCGCCGTAGTTGGCGGTCATCTGCACCCGGCAGTCGCAGCCCAGATAGACCAGGCCGTCGTCATAGACAGGGGTGGCAAAGACGAAATAATGGAAGGTCTTGCCGCCCTGGCCGACGATCTGGCCGATATTGACGGCGTCGCCGATGTAGTCGTGGACGTTCTCGTCCGTCAGCTCCACGGTGACGTACTTGGCGGAGTAGGCGGCCTCATAATCCTCCTGGCGGACATAGGGGAAGGCTCCGATGCCCTCCAGCTCGCCCGCCAGCTTGTCAAAGCCGTCCTCCTGACGCACCTCGAAGGTGATGGGCTCGATATCCCCGCCCTCGACGGTGACCGCGGTCATATCCTCGGACAATGTCCAGACCGCGCCCTCCCCGCCGTAGTAATCGGAAAGGAACACACCGTCCTCCCGCAGCTCGAAGCTGGTGACAACGGGCTCGTGGTCGGTATCCTCCAGCGCGATGGGCTCCACGCCGTCGCCGGTCACTTCATTGACCCAGACGGAGACCAGAGACTGGCGGAATTCCTCATAGGCGGCCGCTGCCTCATAGGCGGCCCGGGCGGCGGTCAGCTCCGCGTAATTGGAGATCCTGGACACATCGGCAACCGCGGCACAGGCTTCCTCGGCCGCGGCGATGGCGGCTTCGCTGTCCAGCGTGATCTCGCCGATGGCGGAGATCAGCCCCTCGGCGTTCAGGATGTCATAGGCGACCCGGGCGTCAGTCAGGACCGTCAGATTCTCGACAGAAGCCTGGTCCTCCTGGGACAGGGCAGCGTAAGCTTCCTCTGCCGTGAGGATGGCGGCTTCGCTGTCCAGGGTGACCTCGCCGATGGCCCCGATCAGGGCTTCAGCGTTTTTTGCTTCCTCGCTCTTGCAGCCGCATAGGGACAGCAGCATCATAAGAACCAGAAGCAGGGAGAGTGCTCTTTTCATATCTTTTCCTCTTTCCTGAAAAATGTTGGGTATTTGCTGGAAATATTATATTACGGCTGGGGAAGCTTGTCAACGGAAGACGAAGAGACATACAGCGGGAGCTGTAAATTGTAGTCTTTCGCTCCGTTGAATAGTGGTTGCGGCGTCTAAAAAATACGCTGTCATTGCGAACCAGTCCGCAGACTGGTGTGGCAATCCCCTATGGCGGCGCGATGCGGTCGGATATCGAAAATCTGGGTATTTCCAGGTGTATTCTACCGTTTCCCTCTCCGTAAGTTCACGGAAAAACGGGGGGGATTGCCACGCCAGTGTGAGCACTGGCTCGCAATGACGTGCTTCTTTTTAACTGCCCACTAAACTATAATTTCAAAACTCCCAGTCCTTTATCTTACCATTCCCCTCGCCGAAAAAAACACTTGATTTTTTGCTGATCTCTGTGTTAGAATACATCGGAACTGAATACAGATCAAGACACGATACAAGAAGTGCATTTATGCAATCTGATACGACACGGAATGCTGGGCCTTTTGTATCGTTTTTTTGCGCATACGGAAGGTATGCGCTTTTTTTCTGTCAAAAATCAAGGAGGATATTTCAATGGACCAAAAATCAAACGCTTTTCTGGAAACGGAAAAGGTCGGCACCCTGATGCGTAAATACGCCATTCCCTGCATCATTTCCCTGCTGGTGGCGGCGCTGTACAACATCGTGGACCAGATCTTCATCGCCAACGCCGATTATCTTGGCTCCTACGGCAATGCCGCCAATACCGTGGTCTTCCCGCTGACGGTGGTGGCCCTGGCCATTGCGGTCATGATCGGCGACGGCTGCTGCGCCTTCGTCAGCATCTGCCTGGGCGCGGGCAACAAGGCGGACGCCCATAAGAGCATCGGCAATTCCATCGTGATCTGCGCCGCCGGCAGCATCATCCTGACGGCAGTCTACCTGATCTTCATGGAGCCCATCCTGACCATGTTCGGCGGCAAGGTCAATGAGGAGACCTACCAGTGCGCCCGGGAGTACTTCTTCTGGATCGCCCTGGGCGTGCCCTTCTATATGTTCGGCCAGGCCATGAACCCCATCATCCGCTCCGACGGCAGCCCCAGATTTGCCATGGTCTCCACCGTGGCCGGCGCGGTGGTCAACATCATCCTGGACCCCATTTTCATCTTCCCCATGAAGATGGGCATGATGGGCGCCGCCCTGGCGACGGTCATCGGCCAGATCGTCACCGCCGTGCTGGCGATTTGGTATCTGCTGCACATGAAGGCGGTAAAGCTGGAAAAGAGCAGCTTCGCCCTGAACGGCGGCCTGATCCGCAAATTCCTGATGCTGGGCGTCACCAGCCTGCTCTCCCAGATCTCCCTGGTGGCGGCCATGGCGGCCATCAACAACATGATCCGCAAGTACGGCGCCATGGACCCGGTCTTCGGTCAGGAGCAGTACGCCCAGATCCCCATGGCGGTGGTGGGCATCGTCATGAAGTTCTTCCAGATCGTCATTTCCATCGTGGTGGGCATGGCCGCCGGCTGTATCCCCATCGTGGGCTTCAACATGGGCGCCCGCCGGAAGGACCGGGTCAAGAAGCTCTTTACCCTGCTTCTGATCGCGGAGGCCTGCGTCGGCGCGGTGGCGGTCCTGATCGTGGAATGCTTCCCCCGGCAGCTCATCACGATCTTCGGCGCGGGCAACGAAAGCGTCTACTACACCCAGTTCGCGGTGAAGGCCTTCCGGATCTATCTGTGCATGATGGTCCTGGCCTGCGTCAATAAGGCCTGCTTCATTTTCCTGCAGGCCATGGGCAAGGCAGCCGCTTCCACGGTGCTGTCCATGGTCCGTGAGATCGTCTTCGGCGTCGGCTTCGCGCTGGTACTGCCGGTCTTCTTCGGTCTGGACGGCGTGCTATATTCCATGCCCGTGTCCGATGTCCTGACCGCGGTGATTGCGGCGTTCCTGATCGTCAGGACCTACCGGGAGCTCAATACCGGGGATGAGCTTAGTCTGTAACCGAACCAAATCCTAAAAAGCAGCCCCTGCCGCCGGATCCGTTCCGGCGGCAGGGGCTTTTTGCGCTGTGCGCCAATCACACCACATAAAGATAGATGGCAAAGAACTGGAGCAGGGTGCCGATGACGACGAAGATATGGAACACCGAATGCATCCAATGCTTCCGGGAGCCGATGCCATAGAGCACCGCGCCGACGGTGTAGGCAATGCCGCCGGAGAGGACCAGCAGGAAGCCCGGGAAGGTCACCGTCTCGATGACGATTTTGGCGAAGGGAATGATGGCCCAGCCCATGCCGATGTAGCAGATCATGGAGAAGACATTGTACTTTTTCAGGTCGATGGCCGTCAGGGTCACCGCCAGGGCCGTCAGAGCCCACTCGAAGATGAACATTCCCCAGCCCAGAGCAGGGTATTCCGGACGAATGGCCACCAGGGCGAAGGGCGTGTAGGAGCCGGAGATCAGAAAATAAATGGTGCAGTGGTCGATGACCTGCATCACCTTCTTGGCGGTGCCGGGCCGCAGGCCGTGGTAAACGCTGGACATGGTGTACAGCGTGATGATCGACACGCCGTAGATCACCGACGCCACCACGCCGAAGGTATCGCCATGGCCTGCCGCGCGCACCACGCAGAGCACCAGGGCCACGATACCAAGGACGCCGCCGGCAATGTGGGTGATCATATTCATGCGCTCTTCCGCTCTGGAATAGTCCGGCAGCTTTCTGTCCGCCAGCTTGGTTCGTTTTTTCATACAGGTTTCCGCCTTTCTTGTGATGTGGTTGTCGGCTTTAAACAGCACGCACAGCGCAAAGACAATAAAAGCAGTTGTCATCCTGAGCGAGCGGAGCGAGTCGAAGGCTAGCGCCCGCAGGCGCTGTGCAAGCGAGCAACCGGGCGCAGCCCGGCTCTTAGCGAGTCGTAATCTTGGCACTTATCTGACTGCAAATGTTATCATAATGCGTAGATTCCTCGACTCCGTTTCACTCCGCTCGGAATGACATGTCGTTACATTGTTCGTTTTGACAGTCTCGCTGACTAAAACCGATCGTCACATCTTGTGATTGCCTTCATGATACCACAGTTCCGCTGTTCCGGCGGCTACCGCTGCGCGTTTTCTCTCCACTCCTGCGGGGGCAGTCACTCTACCGGAGAATTTTTCCAATTCTACCCCCGGTAGAGTTCAAAAACTGTTGACATTTGGCCACCAGTGGGCTACAATTTAACAGGAACCATGGCTGAGGTCGCGAAATCCATCAGTACCACCCCGGATGGGCAATTGCCGGGATGCGAAAGGGGCTTTCGCCGAAGGGGATACCGGCTTGCCAGGCGGGTATGCTCTGGGCCTGCGCAGAAGATGCGCAGGACTGTCATCGCGAGATGGAGTGCAGACTTTGGGTCGATCGACGATTGCCCCATGTCTGCGGACATGGGGATTTTTGTTTGGAAGATGGGCAAATTGTTGTTTAGCGTACTGGCGCGGGAGCGCCCATGGCTTCCCCCGGGGGGAAGCTGTCGCCGCCGCAAGGCGGTGACTGATGAGGAATGCGGGCGGAAAACTTACGTTTTCGCATCTGTATCAGGCCTTTTCCAGACTTCAGTGCACGCCATTCCTCATCCGACCTCGCTTCGCTCGGCCACCTTCCCCCCGGGGGAAGGCATGCGGCTTCGCCGCTAAGAACACGCTAAACTATACTTTCCCCCCACGAGAGAAAATACACTGAAAAAGAGGTTCACAATATGAAAAAGACGCCCTTTGTGACGCTGGAGAAGGCGAAGGAGATCGCCGCCCAGTATCCCACCCCCTTCCATGTTTATGACGAGGCCGGCATCCGTGCCAACGCCCGGGCCCTGAAACAGGCCTTCTCCTGGAACCCCGGCTACCGGGAGTACTTCGCCGTCAAGGCTACCCCCAATCCCTATATCCTGAAGATCCTCCAGGAGGAGGGCTGCGGCTGCGACTGTTCTTCCTACACCGAGCTGCTGATGGCAGAGGCCGTGGGCTCCGTGGGCCACGACATCATGTTCTCCTCCAACGTCACCCCCGAGCAGGACATGCGCAAGGCCTATGAGCTGGGCGCTTACATCAACCTGGACGACGCCACCCATGTGGAATTCCTGGAGCGGATCACCGACGGCAAGGTCCCCGAAACCGTCTGCCTGCGCTACAATCCCGGCGGCTCCTTCAGCCTCGGCAACACCATCATGGACATGCCCCGGGACGCCAAGTACGGCATGACCGAGGACCAGATGGCCGGCGCCATCAACCGCCTCATGGCCCTGGGCACCAAGCACTTCGGCATCCACGCCTTCCTGGCCTCCAACACCACCAACAACGGCTACTACCCCGAGCTGGCCAGTCAGCTGTTCCGTCTGGCCGTCCGGCTGCGCAACGCCACCGGCTGCCATTTCTCCTTCATCAACCTCTCCGGCGGCGTGGGCGTGGACTACCGCCCCGAGCAGCCCCGGAGCGATATCGCCATCATCGGCGACGGCGTCCGCCAGCAGTATGAGAAGATCCTGACCCCCGAGGGCATGGGCGACATCGCCATCTTCACCGAGCTGGGCCGGTTCATGCTGGCGCCCTACGGCCACCTGATCTCCACCGTCCTGCATCAGAAGCACATCTACCGGGAATACGTGGGCCTGGACGCCTGCGCCGCCAACCTGATGCGCCCCGCCATGTACGGCGCTTACCACCACATCACCGTCCTGGGTAAGGAAGACGCCATTCTGGACCATGTCTATGACGTCACCGGCGGCCTGTGCGAAAACAACGACAAATTCGCCATCGAGCGGAGCCTGCCGGAGATCGAGATCGGCGACATCGTGGCCATCCACGACACCGGCGCCCACGGCTTCTCCATGGGCTACAACTACAACGGCAAGCTGCGCTCCGCGGAGATCCTGCTGCATCCCGACGGCACCTTCCAGCTGATCCGCCGGGCCGAAACTCCCGCCGATTATTTCGCCACCTTCGACTTCTCCCCCTTCAATCTCTAAGCATTTAGTAAATATGCACAAACCGCACCCCGATTTTTCTGCACCCTTAGGACAACTTTCAATAAATTTTCATACTTTTCTGCTGAGAATGTGCTATAATATGGTAGGCGGTGGAAGCCGCCGGAACCAGGCACTGAAAGGGAGAAACTATGAACAACATTTTATTTTTCCTGACTCCGAAAGCAATGTGTGCGTATCTTTACGATGACTACACCATGCGGCAGGCGCTGGAAAAGATGGAATCCGCCGGGTATGCGGCTCTGCCCATCCTGAATAAGCGCGGTGAATATCGGGGGACCCTCACCGAGGGGGACCTGCTTTGGGCGATCAAGAATATGTGCTATATGGATATGCGGCAGGCCGAGACCCACCGCATCATGGAGATCGAACGGCGGAAGGACAATATCCCCGTCCGGGTCACCACCTCCATGCACGACCTGATCGAACGGGCCACCCACCAGAATTTCGTTCCCGTGGTGGACGACAAGGACGCGTTCATCGGCATCGTCACCCGCAAGGCCATCATCAAGTACTGCGAGCAGCAGCTCTTCCCCGAGGATTAAGCTACATAAGGACACCCGGAGCGTCCAAAAGACGCTCCGGGTTGCTTTTATGCTAAAAGAAACACGTCATTGCGAGCCAGCGCGCACGCTGGCGTGGCAATCTCCCGGATCTTCCGTGGACCTACAATGATAGGAGCTGTGGGTTTCTCCGGACATGCCAAGGCTTTTTAGTATCCGACACAAGCGCGCCGCCATGGGGGATTGCCACGCCAGTGTGAGCACTGGCTCGCAATGACAGCATATTTTTTAGTCACCGCAACCACTGTTCAACGGAACGCCAAACTACAATTTGAAGCAGTTGCAATCCCGGTACAAATTTGCTATAATAGAATAGATTTTATCCCGGAGGAGAACTAATGGACGACGAAAAACTGAAACTTCAAATCGGCGCAAATATCGCCGCCTATCGGAAACAGGCCGGCCTTACCCAGGCGGGTCTGGCAGAAAAACTGAATTACTCCGACAAGGCCGTTTCCAAATGGGAACGGGGCGAGTCGGTTCCCGATGTGCTGACTCTGGTGCAGCTGGCCGAGCAGTTCGACATCACCGTCAACGACCTGCTGGTAGACCCCAACCAGCTGCCGGAGGAGACCGGCGCCGTGCAGCAGGCCATGGAGCAGGTGGTGGAGAAGACCCTGAAGCGAAAGGCCAACAAAAACATCATTCTGGCCCTTTCCTCCCTGCTGGTGTGGTTCGTGGCGCTGCTGTTCTATGTGGTGGTGTCTTCCTTCGATATCCCCTACAGCTGGCTGGCCTTCTTTGTGGCGGTCCCCGCCAACGCCATCGTGCTGCTGAGCCTGCGTTCGGCCTGGCATGATTTCCGCTGGAACCGGGCGCTGATCTCCCTGATCGTCTGGGGCTGCCTGCTGTGCATCTATATGTTCCTGCTGGTGTTCGCCGGCCGTAATTTCTGGAAGATCTATCTGCTGGGCATTCCCGGACAGCTGGCGGTGCTGCTGTGGTTCCGGCTGTTCCGGCCCGTAAAGGAGAAAAATGATGAACAAGACTGAATTACGCCGCTCCATCCGGGAGCGGAAGCGGGCCATGACCCCGGAGGAGATCGAGCAGCGCAGCGCCAAGCTGGCACAGCTGTTCCTGGCCTCCGACGCCTACCGCAACGCCAAAACCATCTACGGCTACCTGCCCTATAACCAGGAGGTCCGGACTGTGCCCATGCTGGAGCAGGCGCTGAAGGACGGCAAGCGGGTGGCCGTCCCCAAATGCTACGGCGACGAGATGAAATTCATCTATCTTGAGGACCTGACCCAGGTGGAGAAGGGCTACGCGAACATCCCGGAGCCCATCGCCGACGGCCCCGAGGGGGACGATCCCCAGGCGCTGGTGCTGATGCCCGGCCTTGCCTTCGACGCCGAGGGTCACCGCATCGGCTACGGCGGCGGCTTTTACGACAAATTCCTGGCCCGGGAGCCGAATCATCCCACCCTGGCCCTGTGCTATGAATTCCAGATGCTTCCCCATGTGGAGACGGAAGCCTACGACATCCCCGTGGACTGCGTCCTGTGGGCATAACCCCCTCCCACGCAAACGCGGATACATACATAAGGAGAACAAATCATGCAATTTCTCGCGGTACTGATCATCGCGGCGCTGGTTTTCGGCGTCTGCTTCTTATTTGACAAAGCCTTTGACAAGGCCTTCCGCAGCAAGGCCCAGCATAAATCCGGCCTGGCGGTCCGGCTCAGCAAGCGCTATGCCGCCTTCGGCGCCATCATGATCGCCCTGGGCGCGGCGGCATTGCTGGCCGGTCTGGACGGCTCCGTGGTTCTGATCGCCGGCGGTCTGCTGATCCTGGTCACCGGCGCCGCACTGGTGGTTTATTACGCCACCTTCGGCATCTTCTACGACGCGGACAGCTTCATCCTGACCACCTTCGGCAAAAAAAGCACCACCTACAGCTTCCGGGACATCCGGTGCCAGCGGCTGTACCTCATTCAGGGCGGCAGCGTGGTGGTGGAGCTGCACATGGTTGACGGCCGCTCCGTCAGCCTTCAGTCCACCATGGAGGGCAGCTATCCCTTCCTGGACGTGGCCTTCGCGGGCTGGTGCCGCCAGACGGGAAAGAAGCCGGAGGACTGTGGCTTCTATGATCCCAGCCAGCACTGCTGGTTCCCCGATATGGAGGAGACCTGATGGCCCACATTCCCAAGGGTGCCACCGCCGAGCTGGAGCTGCTGACCTTCCGGGACGCCCTGGCCGCGGCCAACACCCCCTCCCCCGACTATGACATCGAAAAATGGCTCTACGCACCGAATTTTTACTCCGAGTACCGTTACATCCTGGGCACCCGGGGCCGGAATCCCCTGATCTGCATCGGTATCAACCCCTCCACCGCGGAGCCGGACAATCTGGACAACACCCTCAAATCCGTGGAACGGATCGCCCTGGGCAACGGCTTCGACAGCTTCATCATGTTCAATGTCTACGCCCAGCGGGCCACCAGCCCCGATGACATGGAGAAGGAATACAATCCCCTCCTCCACAAGGAAAATCTGGAGGCCTTCCGCTATGTGCTGTCCATCTCGGAAAAGCCCGCGGTTTGGGCCGCCTGGGGCGCCATCATCGAGAAGCGGAAATACCTGCCCGACTGCGTCCGGGACATGGTGCGGGTGGGCCAGGAATACGGCGCTACCTGGCACTGCGCCGGCGCCGTCACCAAAAAAGGCCACCCCCATCATCCCCTTTACCTGCGAAAGGACGAAAAGCTGAAGCCTTTCGACGTTTCGGCATATTTAGACACACTGTAGGAGTATACTATGAAATTAGTGATCGCGTCCGATATCCACGGCTCCGCCTACTGGTGCGGCAAGCTGCTGGAGGTGATCGAACAGGAGCGGCCCGACAGGATCCTCCTGCTGGGGGACCTGCTCTACCACGGTCCCCGGAACGACTTGCCCCAGGATTACGCTCCCAAGCAGGTGATCCCCATGCTCTCGAAGCTGGCGGACCGGATCCTGGCCGTCCGGGGCAACTGCGAGGCTGAGGTGGACCAGATGGTCCTGCCCTTCCCCTGCATGGCAGATTACGCCCTGGTGGAGGCCGACGGCCTGACCCTCTATCTGACCCACGGCCATCACGCCGGCCCCGATCAGCTGCCGCCCCTGCGGCCGGGCACCGTGTTTCTCTCCGGCCACACCCATGTGAAGCTGGACGAGACCCGCGGCGGCATCCGCTGCCTGAATCCCGGCTCCGTGTCCATCCCCAAGGATGGCAGCCACAGCTGCCTGATCTGCGACGGCGGCAATTTTACTTTCCGTATTCTGGAGGAATGACCTATGAACGGCAGCGAATGCGAGACCTGCTGGAACTATGACTACGACGAGGAATTCGACGAATACTACTGCATGATGGACCTGGACGAGGACGAAGTCTACCGCTTTTTCGCCACGCCCCAGGCCCGCTGCCCCTTCTACCGCCAGGGTGACGACTACACACTGGCAAGGAGACAATGAGCAATGAAACGCATTTTCCCTCTGATCATCCTTCTGCTGGCCCTCTCGGGCTGCGGCACCCAAAAGACGATCCCCGCCGAGACCCTGTTCCCGGCAGAGACCGTCACCCCGGAGCCCACGGGCTTCTATGATCCCGACAGCGCTCTGGAAGCCGCCACCGGCGGCGCCGTCCAGGCCTATCCCCTGAACCGGAGCGACTGCTATGGCCTTCTCCCTATGGGGGAGGACCTGCTCCTCTTCACCGGCACGGACCGCACCACCCTGGTCAAGGTCTCCGGCGCCAACCTGTACATCACCGCCGAAGCGGAGCTGGACTGTGCCATCCTCCCGGACAGCTGCGGTGTTCAGGCCAGTGAGAAGGGCCTCACCTTTTACGACGAAGCGTCCCTTGAGCTGGTCTTTCTGGACACGGGGCTGAAGGAAGTGAGCCGGGTCGCCCTGCCCGGGGATATCCAAGGCTCCCCCGCCCTCAGCGCCGACCGGAAGAGCCTGTATTATTGCACCGCCGACGCCCTGCGGGTGCTGGACCTGGAAACCGGCTTTCAGAAGCTGCTGAAGGAGATGTTCTTCGCAGACCAGACCGTCCTGGGGCTACACTGCGGCGGCACTGTGGTGGAATGCGGCACCGGCAGCGGCACCCTCTATGTCTCCGCCGAGACCGGCGAGACCCTGTGGGAAGCGCTGGAAGAGATCGCCCTTAGTACGGACGGCGACGCCTATTTCGTTTCCCGGCTGGACGGCGTCTATCAGGAGCTGCTGGTGGGCACCACCGATATCGGCCCCTACGCCCTCTATTTTGAGGACCCCCACGCCGCGGCCACACCGCTGCTGGAAGCGGGAGCGGCAGTTCTGGCCTCCTCCGCGGAGGATGGAAGCGCCGTAACGCTCCATTATTTCGACCTCACCAGCGGCAAACGCACCGCCGCTTTGGAGCTGGCTGGCTCCGGCGTGCCCCGGAGCGTCTGGGCAGACCCGGAGACGGCTGTCGTCTGGCTGCTGCGCTATGACGATGGCTACGGCTGCGATACCCTCCTGTGCTGGGACCCGGCAGCTTCTCCCACCGGGGATGAAAACGTATATCTCTCCTCCCGCTATACCTACAGCGAGCCGGATACCGAGGGCCTTGCCCGCTGCCAGGAAAAGGCCGCGGAGCTCTCCATCCGCTACGGCGTGGACGTCCGGGTCTGGAACGATGCCGCCGCGGAGGCCCCCGCGGACTATTCCCTCACCGCCGAATACCAGGTCCCCGTCATTTGGGAGAGTCTGGAACTGCTGGACGAGGCCCTGTCCGCCTATCCCTCCGGCTTCCTGAAGGAGCTGGCCGGCGGCACACTGCGGCTGTGCCTGGTGCGGTATATTTCCGGCAGCCCGGACGACGTGGCAGGCATCCAGTACTGGACGGACAGGGACACCACCTGCGTCTGTCTGCGCTCTGACGGGCAGCTGGCGCCGAATCTCTACCGGGAGCTGTTCCATGTCATCGAGAGCCGGGTCTTCAGCACCTGCTCCGCCTACGACGACTGGGACGAGCTGAATCCCGAGGGCGTTGAATACACCTTCAGCGAGCTGTCTGACCCCGGTCAGGCGGACGCCGCCCTCACCGAGGGCCCGGACCGGGCCTTCATCGACACCGCTTCCATGGGCTTCCCCCGGGAGGACCGGGCCCGGATCATGGAATACGCCATGATGCCGGATAACGGCGAGGTCTTCACATCGCCCATCCTGCAATCCAAGCTGCGGACCCTCTGCCGCGGCATCCGGGAGGCCTTCGATCTGGAGGACAGCGAAGAGCGCTTCCTCTGGGAGCAGTATCTGGAAGAAACAGCTGAATAAATCCAAACGCCCATGGCATTGCCATGGGCGTTTGCTGTTGGCGGATAGCTTTGTAGGGGACGGGTTTCCCGTCCCGGCCCAGGCTGCGAATTCGCCCGATGCTTCCAAATCGAGAACATCTCACTGCCGGGAGGTGAAACGCCTCCCCTACGATGATGCGCGGAAGCAGCGTGACAAACTTCCATCCCCACTCCCCCAACGCCAAACCCCGGAGATCCGACGGATCTCCGGGGCTTTGATTTTCTTTATTCCTCACCGACCAGGTCCACCAGACCCAGCTGGATGGCGCTGTAGTCGATGGTGGCGGGGTGCTTCTCGATGCACTCGGGCAGGATGGCGGTGGCACGCTCATCGGTCAGGTCCGCTTCGGCGGTGGCGTACCAGATGGGCTCGCTGCCGGAGAAGTACATGATGTGGTAGCCGTACTCGGTCTGCACCAGGCCGTAGTCACCGGCCTTGCGGCCCGCTTCCAGATACCAGTTCTTGAAATTCTCCACAAAATTGGTGTCGGCAGTCAGACCGGTGTACAGGCCGCCGTTGGTGTTGGAGCCGCTGTCCTCAGACTTCTCGTTGGCCAGAGCCGCGAAGCTGTCCTCGGTGGCCTCGCCGGCCAGCCACTGGTCCAGGATCTCCTGGGCCGCCGCCCGGCAGGTCTCCCACTCGGCGTCGGAATAGGTGGTGTTGCCCTCATCGTCGGTGGTGCCGCCCTGGACCGTCACCAGGATGTGGCGGACGTCCATCTGATCGCCGCCGTCCTTGGTCACGCCGGACTCGGTGTAGGAAGCCTCGTTCTCAGCGAAATAGGCGTTAATCTCGGCTTCAGTGGGGATGATGGCGCTGTAGAGCTCGTTGAAATAGTTGTAGCCCCGGTAGTACAGCTCGATGTAATGGATATAATCCTCCACATCGGCGCCGGCGCCCACATTGGCCTGGACCAGCTCCAGCGCGCTGGCCATACCGGCGGAAGCGGCGTTGGTCTCCAGCTGGGCGGGCAGCTCCTCCAGATAGGTGGCGTACTCCTCGCTCAGCACGAAGCCGGTCTCCTCAGCTTCGATGCACAGGGACTGATAGCTCTTCCAGGAATCCAGGGCGCAGGCCAGGAAATACTGCTGCCAGGTGGTGGGATTTTCGCTGCCGTCCTCGCACAGCTGGGTATCCAGGGGCTGGGTGTAGTCCATGCCGAAGTAGATGGCATAGTCACCGTAGCTGTTCAGGAAGTTCATGACCTCCATCCAGTAGAAGACCTGCAGCTGGGCATTGGTCAGCTGCTTGTCGCCCATGGTGGCAACCACGGTATCCGCAGCGGCGGCCACTTCCTCGTCGGTGACGGTGTAGCTGCCCTTGCAGGTCACGTCATCGGGGTTGCCGTCGGCGGGGATGGTGGCGGGAACGGTCTCCTCGGCCAGGGTCTCCTCCAGGGAGGCAGCGTCGGTGGGCAGCTCCGTGGCGTCAAGGGCCTTGTCTTCGCCGCCATTGATGCCGCTGATGATCAGGGCCACCAGAACGGCCAGCACCGCCACACCGGCCACAATGGCCAGCGCCAGCTTGCCGGGGGTCATCTTGACGCCTTCCTTCACCTCGGCGGGCTTCTCCTCAGCGGCAGTCTCCAGAATGGGAGTCTCCTCCGCGGGGGTCTCCTCCACAGGAGCTTCCACGGCGGGAGTCTCTTCCGCGGGAGCCGCTTCCGGGAGCTCGTTTTCTTTTCCGCAGGAGGGGCAGAAGGGCTTGCCATCCACCAGCTCTGCGTCGCAATACTTACATTTCATGGTAAAATCCTCTTTCTCCGAATCATTTCGGTAGTCATACCCGCCCAGTTTATCACGGAAAAGTTACAATTGCAAGGCCTGTCACAAAATATTTACAACCTTTCAGTCTCGTTTCAGCATCATTTCAACCTTGCAAAACCGGCGAAAAAATGATATGATTTTATATTGAGATAGTATCCATTTGGAGGAACAAACATGAATACCAAAACAACGGTCATTACCAATGAGCAGCTGGCGGGCCAGTTTGCTTTCTGTGATAAAATCGCCGCCTACTGGCACGAAAAGAACGTGACGCCCACCGCCTATGTGGAGACCTACGGCTGTCAGCAGAACGAAGCCGACTCCGAAAAGCTCCGGGGCTACCTGACCCAGGGCGGCTACGCCATCGTCGGTGAAGCCGAGGGCGCCGACGTGGTGGTCATGAACACCTGCGCCATCCGGGAACACGCGGAGCAGCGGGTCTTCGGCAATCTGGGCGCCCTGACCCACACCAAGCGCCGCCACCCGGGTCAGAAGATCTTCCTGTGCGGCTGCATGGCCGGCGAGACCAAGGTCAGCGAGCGGATCAAGCACAGCTACCCCCATGTAGACGGCGTCTTCTCCACCCACCACCTGTGGCAGTTCCCGGAGATCCTCTGGAACGTGCTGAGCAAGGCCAAGCGCCAGTTCTATGTGGAGGATGAAGCGGGCTCCATCGCCGAGGGCATCCCCCAGGTCCGGGATTCCCAGCTGAAGACCTGGGTGTCCATCATGTATGGCTGCAACAATTTCTGTACCTACTGCATCGTCCCCTATGTCCGGGGCCGGGAGCGGAGCCGGAAGAAGGAGGACATCCTGGCCGAGTGCCGCACACTTCTTGAAAACGGCGCCAAGGAAATCACCCTGCTGGGCCAGAACGTCAATTCCTACGGCAAGGATCTGGAGGGCGGTGTGGACTTTGCCGACCTTTTGGCGGAAATCGCCCAGCTCCCCGGTGATTTCCTGATCCGCTTCATGACCAGCCACCCCCGGGACGCTTCCGAGAAGCTCTTCGACACCATGGCCAAATACCCCAAGATCGCAAAGCAATTGCACCTGCCCTTCCAGTCCGGCTCTTCCCGGGTGCTGAAGGCCATGAACCGCCACTACGACCGGGAGACCTATCTGAAAAAGGTCAATTACGCCAAGTCCGTCATGCCCGATCTGGTGCTGACTTCCGACGTTATTGTGGGCTTCCCCGGGGAGACCGAGGAGGAATTCGAGGAGACCATCAGCCTGATCCAGCAGGTCCACTATGATTCCCTGTTCACCTTCATCTTCTCCCCCCGGACCGGCACCCCCGCCGCCGCCATGGCCGACCCCACCCCCAAGGAGGAAAAGAACCGCCGCTTCGACAAGCTCTGCGCGGTCCAGAACGCCATCTCCGAGGAGATCCACAACGCCTATGTGGGCAAGGCACAGCGATGCCTTGTGGACGGCCAGGACAAGGATATGCTCACCGCCCGGACCGAGGGCGGCCGTCTGGTCCGCTTCGAGGGCGATCCCGCGCTGATCGGCACTTACCAGATGATCACCATCACCGGCTCCACCACCTGGTCTCTGACCGGCGAGTTGAAAGGAAATTAAACATCAAATTGTAGTATACTGCTCCGAGCACACCTCCATTGTAGGGGCGACCATCGGTCGTCCGGCGTTGACATGTAATGAATTCGCCTGCGTTTCGGCGAATTCGTGACCAGGCACCGCACGGACGTGCGATGCACGCCCCTACATGACGTTTCCAAACCTGCACTATAAACTACAATTCAATTACCATATACCATTATTACTACAGAAAGAGGTAATGCCAATGGCAACACCTTCCACCGAAATGACGCCCATGAAGCGTCAATACTATGAGATCAAGGAGCGCAATCAGGACTGCATCCTGTTCTTCCGGCTGGGCGATTTCTACGAGATGTTCGACGAGGACGCCAAGCTGGCGGCCCGGGAGCTGGACCTGACCCTGACCACCCGGGACCGTGGCAAGCCCAAGGAGGAGCAGACCCCCATGTGCGGCGTGCCCTACCACTCCGTGGACTCCTATATCGCCCGGCTGGTCCAGAAGGGCTACAAGGTCGCCATCTGCGAGCAGATGGAGGACCCCGCCACCGCAAAGGGGCTGGTGGAGCGGGACATCACCCGCATCGTCACCCCCGGCACCGTCACCGAAAGCTGTATGCTGGACGAGAACAAGAACAACTACATGGGCTGCGTCTACGGCGAAGGCGGCCGCTTCGGCCTGGCCTTCTGCGACGTCTCCACCGGCGCTTTTTTCGCCACCGTCTGTTCCGACGCCCAGAACGTGGCCTCCGAGCTGGGCCGCTTCTCTCCCAGCGAGGTCATCCGCTTCGGCCCGGAGACCGGCTGCGATGTCATCAACGACGCCCTGTTCCGCAGGCTCAATTGCTGCGTGGACGAGGGCAAGCCGGAGCAGTTCGGGCTGGAACCGGCGGAGGAGCTGCTGGAGCGGCATTTCGGCAAAAGCCTTTCCGAGCTGGGACTGGCCGGCATGAGCGCCGCCATCATCGCCAGCGGCACGCTGCTGCAGACGCTCCTTTTCGTTCAGAAAAATGACCTGGCCCACATCCGGGAGCTGAACTACTACACCACTGGCCGGTTCATGGAGCTGGATCTGGACGCCCGGCGGAATCTGGAGCTGACGGAGACCATGCGCTCCAAGGAAAAGAAGGGGACGCTCCTGTGGGTGCTGGACAAGACCCACACCGCCATGGGCGGACGGATGCTCCGCAGCTGGCTGGAAAAGCCCCTTCTGGACCCTGTGGAGATCGGCCGGCGGCAGGGAGCCGTGGAGGAGCTGGTGAACGACACCATCACCCGGGGCGAGCTGATCGACGCTTTGAAGGACGTGACCGATCTGGAGCGGGTCCAGACCCGCATCTGCACTGGCACCGTCAACTGCCGGGACCTGCTGGGCCTCGCCCGGGGCTTCCGGGCCCTGCCCTTTGTGAAGGAGCAGCTGCAAAAGTGTGAATCCCCCCTGCTGCGCCGCCTGGAACAGTCCATCGATCCGCTGACCGACTGCGCCGACCGGATCGAGGGCACCATCGCGGACGACCCGCCCCTAACCATCCGGGAGGGCGGCATCATCCGCCCCGGCGCCAACGCCGAAGCGGACCAGCTGCGCGCCATCATGGACGGCGGCAAGGATATCATCGCCGCCATCGAGGCATCCGAAAAGGAAAAGACCGGCATCCGGACCCTGAAGGTGGGCTTCAACCGGGTCTTCGGCTATTATATTGAAGTTTCCAAGTCCTTTGTGGACCAGGTCCCTGCCAGCTACATCCGCAAGCAGACCCTGACCAACTGCGAGCGCTACATCACCCAGGAGTTGAAGGACCTGGAAAATCAGGTCCTGACCGCCAAGGAGCGGCTGACGGCCCTGGAATATCAGCTCTTCCAGGAGCTGCGGGAATACCTTGCTCAGCAGGCCGCCCGGGTCCAGCTGACCGCCTCCGCCGTAGCCGCCGCCGATGCCCTGTGCTCCCTGGCGACGGTCGCCGTGCAGCGGGGCTACTGCCGTCCCGAGATCACCCTGGGCGGCGAGATCGACATCGTGGACGGCCGCCACCCTGTGGTGGAGGTGATGCTGAAGGACTCCCTGTTCGTGCCCAATGACACCCATCTGGGCGCGAAGGACAATCAGGTGTCCATCATCACCGGCCCCAACATGGCAGGTAAATCCACCTACATGCGCCAGGTGGCCCTGATCGTGCTGATGGCCCAGATGGGCTCCTTCGTCCCCGCCCGCAGCGCCAGGATCGGCCTGGTGGACCGGGTGTTCACGAGAATCGGCGCCAGCGACGATCTAGCCTCCGGCCAGTCCACCTTCATGGTGGAGATGGCGGAGGTGGCAACCATTCTGCGCTACGCCACCGCCCGCAGCCTGCTGATCCTGGACGAGATCGGCCGGGGCACCTCCACCTACGACGGCATGTCCATCGCCCGGGCGGTGCTGGAATACGCCGCCAATCCCCGCCGTCTGGGGGCCAAAACCCTCTTCGCCACCCACTACCACGAGCTTTCCACCATGGAGGACAAACTCCCCAACGTCAAAAATTACAACATTGCGGTCAAAAAGCGGGGCGATCAGATGATCTTCCTGCGCAAGATCGTCCCCGGCGCCACCGACGACAGCTTCGGCATTGAGGTGGCCAAGCTGGCGGGCATCCCAGCCGCCGTCATCACCCGGGCCCGGGAGATCTTGGCGGAGCTGGAAAGCGGCAAGGGAGAAGCCCCTGTTCAAAGGGCCACCGAGCCCGACGACCAGATCTCCATGCTGGATATGCGGGGTCAGGACATCTGCGCGGAGCTGGAAAAGATCACCCTGGAGACCCTGACCCCCATCGAAGCCATGAATGAGCTGTTCCGGCTGAAGAAAATGCTGAACTGATATGAAAAAACGTCCCTCTGATTTTACCCCGCTGACCGCCGGAGAGACCCGGAAAGGGTTCCTCTATCTGGTCATTTCCCTGGTCGTTCTGCCCCTCGCGCTGCAGGAGGGCAATGCCCTGCTGGTATCGCCCCTGTCCGCCGCCCGGCTGAACTTCGTCTATTACTGCGTCAATTTTGCCGCGGTGGTCTGGATCTTCCGCCGGTTCCTGGTGGATTCCTTCCGGGCCGCCCTGCGCAGTCCCTTCCCCACGGCCTGGTACGGCGCCCTGGGCTACCTGGGCAGCGAGGCCCTGGGGGAGCTGCTGATGCTCCTGATCCTGACGATCCTCCCGGGCTTTTCCAACGTCAACGACCAGAATGTGGCCGGAATGCTGCGGGAGGACCTCCGGCTCATCGCCATCGGCACCATCCTGCTGGTGCCCATTGCGGAGGAGACCCTCTACCGGGGCCTGATTTTCCGCAATCTCTATGACAAAAGCCCCATCGCGGCCTATGCCGTCTCCATCGGGGTCTTCGCCGCCATCCATGTGGCGGGCTATATCGGCAAAGCCGAGCCGCTGCAGCTGCTGCTGTGCTTTGTCCAGTACATTCCCCCCGGCTTCTGCCTGTGCTGGTGCTACCGCCAGACCGGGACCATCGCCGCCCCCATCATCATGCACACCATCGTCAACGCCATGGGCGTTGGCAATTCCCTGAGGTGATCCCATGCCGAAAATCATCCAATTATCCCCCCATATCGCCAATCTGATCGCCGCCGGCGAGGTGGTGGAGCGTCCCGCGAGCGTCGTCAAGGAGCTTCTGGAAAACGCCGTGGACGCCGGGGCCTCCAAGGTCACCATCGAGATCCGGGACGGCGGCATGACCTTCCTGCGGGTCACGGACAACGGCTGCGGCATGACCGCCGAGGACGCCCGGACCGCCTTCCTCCGCCACGCCACCTCCAAGCTGCGCGCCGCGGAGGACCTGGCAGCCATCGCCACCTGTGGCTTCCGGGGCGAGGCCCTGGCCGCCATCGCTTCGGTCAGCCGCATCGACCTGCTGACCCGGACCCCCTCCTCCATCGAAGGCGTGAGCCTGCATCTGGAAGCAGGCAATATTCTGGAAGAGACCGAAGCGGGCTGCCCCGAAGGCACCACCATCATCGTCCGGGACCTGTTCTTCAACACCCCCGCCCGGATGAAGTTCATGAAATCCGACACCGTCGAGGGCTCCCGGGTCACCGCTGCCGTCCAGCTTCAGGCTCTGGCCCACCCTTCCGTGGCCTTCCGAATGCTCCGGGACGGCAAGGAGGTGCTGAATACCCCCGGCACCGGGAAGCTGGCCGACGCGGCCTACTGCGTCTACGGCAAGGAATGCGCCCGGATGGCGAAGGTCGAAAGCCGCTGGGAGCAGTATTCCCTCACCGGCTTCGTCTCCAAGCCCACGGATTCCCGGCCCAGCCGTTCCTTGCAGACCTTCTTCGTCAACGGCCGCCCGGTGAAGTCCAAGCTGCTGGTCGCCGCCTTCGAAGAGGCCTACCGAAACCAGCTCATGGTGGGTAAATTCCCCGCCTGCATCCTCCATCTGAATCTCCCCGCCAACACCGTGGACGTCAACGTCCACCCGGCGAAGACCGAGGTAAAATTCCTCAATGAAAAGGCCGTCTTTGACTGCGTCCACTATGGCGTCCTTGGTGCCCTGAACCAGACCCCCGACCGGCCCCAGGTGCAGTTCAAAAATACCGCTCCCCAGACCACTGCCGCATCCGTCAAAGATCCCACGTCATTGCGAGCCAGTGCGCACACTGGCGTGGCAATCCCCGGCAAGGCTGCTGAATCCAAAAAAGAAACCTTCTTCCGCACCATGACGGCCGAAGAATACAAGACCTTCTCCTCCGCCATCCAGGACGGTCCCCGTCCGAAGCCGGAAAACGCCATCGCCGCCGCGGCGAAGGTGGAGCGCTCCGCCGGACCCACCGTCCGGGAGCAGGTGCTCCTGCCGAAGGTCACCCCTCCGCCGGTCAAGCTGCCGCCGCTGCCCGCGGAGGAGCCGAAGCAGCCTCCTTTCTCCGGGGTCACCCCCCAGCCGACCGCGCCGGCAGTTCCCCCGAAAGAGGAGCCTTCCCCCGAGCCGGAAATGGAGCAGACCGCCCTGGACATGCCCGCCGAGGAAGTCTGGCGGATGGTGGGCGAGCTGTACAACAGCTATATCATTGTTGAGCAGGGGGAGGAAGCCTACATCATCGACAAGCACGCCGCCCACGAGCGGATCCTCTTCGAAAAGCTGAAGGCCAACCAGGAGAAGATCTCCTCCCAGGCCCTGCTGACCCCCATCCCCGTCCGCTTAAGCCCCAGCGCCGCCGGCGAGCTGCTGGCAAACCGGGAAATGCTGCAGGAGCTGGGCTTTGAGATCGACGAATTCGGTGAAAACACCGTCATCCTGCGGCAGATCCCCATGGACCTGAGCCCCGACGCCGCCGCGGAAGCGGTGGAAGCCCTGGCCGCGGATCTCTTAAACGGCCGCCGGGAGGAAAAGACATCCGTCCGGGACGAGGTGCTCCACACTGTGGCCTGTAAGGCCGCCATCAAGGCCGGCTGGACCACCAGTGACGAAGAGCTGCTGGCCCTGGTGAAGCAGGTCATGAGCCGCGAGGACCTGAAATACTGCCCCCACGGCCGGCCCATCTGTGTCACGCTCAGCAAAAAGCAGCTGGAGAAGCAGTTTAAGAGAACATAACCATACTGTCATTGCGAGCCAGTGCGCACACTGGCGTGGCAATCCCTAATTCAGGAGGTAACCCCATGGCCAGATCCGAACAAGCCATTTTCACCAACATGTGCATGGTTTCCGACGATGCCGGCAACATTCTCGTCCAGGACCGGAAGAATCCCGACTGGCCGGGCATCACCTTTCCCGGCGGCCATGTGGAACCCGGCGAGTCCTTTGTGGAATCCGTCATCCGGGAGGTCCGGGAGGAAACAGGCCTGACCATCGAAAATCCCATCCTCTGCGGCACCAAGCAGTTCCAGACCCGTAATAACGAGCGGTATGTGGTGCTGTTCTATAAGACAAACCGCTTTTCAGGCGAACTCAAATCCTCCCGTGAGGGAGAAGTATTCTGGATCCCCCGGAACACCCTGACGGATCATCCCCTTGTGGACGATTTTGAGAACATGGTCAAGGTATTCGAAAACGACAATTTGAGCGAAGTTCAGTATTACCGTAAAAACGGGAAACTGCATGTCAAATTGCTGTGAATTGTAGTTTAACGCACTCTTAGCGGCGAAGCCGCGTGCCTTCCCCCGGGGGGAAGGTGGCCGAGCATAGCGAAGCGAATCTAAATATTATGCTTGCCAGCGGCAAGCATAATATAAACAACGCGAGGTCGGATGAGGAATGGCGTGCACCAAAGTCCGGAAAAAGCCTGATACAAATGCGAAAACGTAAGTTTCCCGCCCGCATTCCTCATCAGTCACCGCCTTACGGCGGCGACAGCTATTAGTAGTGGTGTGATTGCCACTGGCAATCACAATGATTAGATTCGCTGCGCGACGCACCGCCCCCGGGGGAAGCCATGGGCGCTCCCGCGCCAGTATGCTAAACTACAATTCGAAATCCAAGGAGGCATCCAGCCATGAATCAAATCATCTGTATTGCCGGTCCCACCGCCTCCGGCAAGACTGCCCTGGCAGTCGAACTGGCGAAAGAGTTTCACGGCGAGGTGGTCTCCTGCGATTCCATGCAGATCTACCGGCGCATGGACATCGGCACCGCCAAACCCACCCGCGAGGAAATGCAGGGCATCCCCCACCATATGATCGATGTGGCGGAGCCCGATGAGGATTTCTCCGTCAGCCGCTACTGCGCCATGGCGGGTCCCATTGTGGACGACATCGTGGCCCGGGGCAAGACCGCCATCATCGCCGGCGGCACAGGGCTATACATGGGCAGCCTGATCCGGGGCAATGACTTTGCCCCCTTCCCCTCCACGGGCCAGCGGGAAAAGCTGGAACAGCAGGCCGACGAAATGGGCATGGAATATATGGCAAACTGGCTGAAGGAGATCGATCCCGAAGCGGCAGAGCGGATCCATGACCGCAAACGCCTCCTGCGGGCCTTGGAGGTATATCTGGAGACCGGCGAGACCATCACCGCGCACAACCGCCGGACCCAGGCCATCCCGCCCAGATACAGCCCCCTGTGGCTGGCTCTCGACTTTGAGCCGAGAGCCGCCCTCTATGAACGGATCGATCTGCGCGTCGATATCATGCTGCGGCAGGGTCTGGTTCAGGAGATCAAAGACCTGCTGGCTTCCGGAATTCCCGAAAAATGTACCGCCATGCAGGCAATTGGTTACAAAGAGTTCACCGATGCCCTTGACGGAAGGTGTACAATAGAAGAAGCCGCAGACCATGTCCGGCAGTCCTCCCGCCGCTACGCCAAGCGCCAGCTGACCTGGTTCCGCCGGAACAAGGCCATGCACTGGCTGGTCCGGCATCCCGATGAAGGCGCGGAAGAAATTCTTGAAAAGGCCCGACAGGTTATTTTCAAAAACGACAAGTGAAAAATGCTAGGATATGTGTATCCCAATTCCACAGAAAGAAGGTATACATATGTCTGACAATATGAATCTACAGGACGCCATTCTGAAGGAGTGCCGCCGGGACAAGGTCCCTGTGACACTGTTCCTGATGAACGGCTTCCAGCTCCGAGGGATCGTCACAGGCTTCGACAGCTTTGTGGTGGTGCTGGTGAGCGATGGCAAACAGCAGATGATCTACAAGCATGCCATCTCCACCCTGGCCCCGATCCGACCGCTGAAAGCAGCAGCCACTGTGTAAAAACAAGGGCAGCGGAGCACTCCGCTGCCCTTGTTTTTAATTGAGAATTGAAAATTGTAGTTTGGCGCACTGTTCGCAAACCCACTTGGCTCTCCCTCTGGGAGAGCTGGCACGCCGAAGGCGTGACTCTGCGCCCGCAGGCGCGTTTCGGAGCGCAACCGCCCGAAGGGCGGCTCTTAGCGCAGAGATGAGAGGGCCCTCTCCGCCCCTTCGGGGC
>JAFUMG010000040.1 GCA_017473225.1 Oscillospiraceae bacterium
GAATAGCCTTTTTAAGCGGATTTTTCGATCCGCTTACTTGTCATGCCCTTTTTGCTGAAAAAGTGCATCCCTCGCGGGATGCACTCATTCGTTGTGGGACTTGCTTTCACACCAATGTCGCTAACTTAGTGACATTGTCCCAAGCGGGAGCGCCTTTTATGTTCAAATTCTCGCCACATCGGATCTCCGGGCGGCTTCCGCCACTGCTTTGGCAACCGCGCTGCTGACCCTGGGGTCCAGAGGGGCGGGCATGATGTATTCATCGCTCAGCTCCTCCTCAGAGACCAGACCTGCCAGTGCCTCCGCCGCCGCCAGCTTCATCTCCTCGTTGATATCGGAAGCCCGGACATCGAAGGCGCCCCGGAAAATACCCGGGAAAGCCAGCACATTATTGATCTGGTTGGCATAGTCGGACCGGCCGGTGGAGACGATCCGGGCGCCGCCGGCCTTGGCGTCCTCCGGGAATATCTCCGGGGTGGGGTTGGCGCAGGCAAACAGGATGGCATCCCGGTTCATGGTCTTCACCATCTGCGTCGTCACAAGCCCGGGAGCGGAGGTGCCGATGAAGACATCCGCGCCCACCAGTTTTTCCGCCAGGGTACCGGGGGTCTGGCTGGGATTGGTCAACTTCGCCATTTCCGCCTGGGCCCAGTTCATGCCGGGGCAGCCCTCATACAGGGCGCCCTGCTTGTCGCACATGGTGATATCCGTAAAGCCCGCGCTCAGCAGCATCTTCACGATGGCGATACCCGCGGCGCCCGCGCCGACGGTGACGACCTTGACCTCCTCCTTCTTCTTCCCCACAACCTTCAGGGCGTTCAGAAGGCCCGCCAGCACCACCACGGCGGTGCCGTGCTGGTCGTCGTGGAAGATGGGGATATCGCACCGCTCTTTTAGCTTCCGCTCGATCTCAAAGCAACGGGGCGCGGAAATATCCTCCAGATTGATGCCGCCAAAGGACCCGGAGATCAGCGCCACCGCATTGACGAACTCGTCCACATCCTGGCTTTTCACACACAGGGGGAAGGCATCTACATCACCGAAGGCCTTGAAAAGGGCGCATTTTCCCTCCATGACGGGCATACCCGCTTCCGGGCCGATATTGCCCAGGCCCAGCACCGCGCTGCCGTCGGTGATGACGGCGCAGAGATTATGGCGCCGGGTCAGCTCATAACTCTTGCTGATGTCCTTCTGGATCTCCAGGCAGGGGGCCGCCACGCCGGGGGTATAGGCCAGGGACAGGTCCTCCCGGTTTTCCAGGGGCACCTTGGAGACCACTTCGATCTTGCCGCCCCACTGGCCGTGAAGCCGCAGGGATTCCTTTGCGTAATCCATTCTTATCTCTCCTCTTTGGCGGCAAGATAGGCCGCCGGTCCGGTTTCGTACAGATTATTTCCAAGGCTGTCAATGATCACAATGGCGGGGAAATCCTCCACCTCCAGCTGGCAGATGGCCTCCGCGCCCAGATCCTCATAGGCAACCAGTTCCTTCTTTTTAACGCATTTCCCCAGCAGGGCGCCGCAGCCGCCGATGGCGCCGAAATAGACCGCGCCGTGCTCCTTCATGGCGTCGATCACCTCCGGCCCACGCTTGCCCTTGCCGATCATACCGGTCTGGCCCAGGGCGATGAGGGTGGGGCTATAGGCGTCCATGCGGTAGGAGGTGGTGGGTCCCGCGGAGCCGATGACCTGCCCCGGCTTTGCGGGCGTGGGGCCCACAAAATAGATCACGCTGTCCTTCAGGTCCAGGGGCAGCTCCTTCCCCTGCTCCACCAGCTCGCACAGCCGCTTGTGGGCCGCGTCCCGGGCGGTATAAATGGTGCCGGAGATCAGGCAGCTGTCTCCCGCCCGCAGCGCTTTCGCCTGCTCACGGCTCAGGGGCGCTTTGACACAGATCGCCATTTTAAAGCACCTCCGTTTGATGACGGGTCACATGGCAGTTGATATTCACCGCCACGGGAAGCCCCGCGATATGGGTTGGGAAGGTCTCGATGTTCACCGCCAGGGCTGTGGTCCTGCCGCCAAGCCCCTGGGGACCGATGCCCAGGGCGTTGATCTCCTCCAGCAGGTCCCGCTCCAGCTGACTGTAGAAAGGGCTGTCATTTCGGACATCCACCGGCCGCAGCAGAGCCTTTTTGGCAAGATACGCGGCCTTGTCAAAGGTGCCGCCGATGCCCACGCCCACCACAACAGGCGGGCAGGGGTTGGGCCCCGCGTCCTTCACCACCTGCACCACGAAATCCTTCACACCCCGCAGGCCGTCCGAGGGCCGGAGCATTTTGATCCCGCTCATATTTTCACTGCCAAAACCCTTGGGCGCCACGGTGATCTCCACCCGGTCCCCAGGCACCAGCTCAGTATAGAGGATCGCCGGCGTATTGTCCCCGGTGTTGACCCGGTCCAGCGGGTCCCGAACCACGCTCTTGCGCAGGAATCCATCGCCATAGCCCCGGCGGACGCCTTCGTTGACCGCTTCCGTCAGGTCGCCGTCAATGTGGACCTCCTGGCCGATCTTCAGGAACACGCAAGCCATGCCCGTATCCTGGCAGATGGGCTGGTTCTCCCGGTCGGCGATCTCATAATTCGATCTGATCCGCTCCAGGATCTCCCGGGCCTGGGGCCAGTCTTCCTCCTCCATACTTTCCCGGATCCGGGTCCGCATATCCCGGGGCAGGTGGCAGTTGGCCTCAATACACAGCCGCCGGACCGCGTCGGTGATCCGCGCGGCGGACAGTTCTTTCATGGGTACTCCCCCTTCGCTGCTACCAAAATATTGAAACCATTGTAGCGCAGACGTGTTCACATTTCAATTCTTTTTTGCGTGTTCCGCAGAAAATCCGATTGTGGCCATCAAGTTATTGTAAGCAAAAATATCTTGCCTCCCTCTTTGAGGGAGGTGGGCCGCTTTCAAGCGGCTCGGAGGGAGTGTCGTTCCAGAGGGACACACCCCCAGTCACAGCTTACGCCGCGACAGCCCCCTCATAGAGGGGGACAAGCCCGCTGTCTGTAAGTTTGATTATAAAACCCAACAATTATAAGTCCGGTTTATTGGACCGAATTTCCTCTACAATAGGCTCATCCAAAAAAGTCAAGACTATTACAATATATTTGGACAGGAAGCCGGGCAGCCAGTCCGGCTTCCTTCCGTCTCATGCCTAAGCTATAATAAGAGGGACAACTGGCTGACCCGTCAAGACTTGGGCGTTTGTGCCCGTGAACAAGACTGTCCGCCATCCTCTTATTGTAGTGTTCGGTTTAAGCAGGTTGAGCTACCGTAATACCGGGATGTTCGTGTCACTCAATAGATTGAATCGGCAATGAGAAAAAGATGGATTCCGGTTGCGTAATTATCTGTTAGGAGGTATGCAAGTGAACTGTGTCGGTATTGATGTATCCAAAGGAAAGAGCATGATTGCCGTCATGCGCCCCTTTGGGGAAGTTGTACTCACACCCTTTGAAGTACAGCACACCGTCAGTGAGTTGAGTGAATTGGCTAACACACTCAAGGGTTTGGTAGGTGAAACCCGTGTTGTCATGGAAGCAACAGGTAATTACCATGCACCTGTTGCTCTAGCACTCCAGGGTGCTGGCCTTTATGTCTCCGTTGTCAATGCTATACTGGTACATGATTACGGAAACAATAGTTTAAGACGAGCCAAGACCGACAAGAAGGATGCTATCAAGCTGGCAAACTATGGCCTGGATCATTGGCTCACATTGCCCAGGTATGTTCCAGAAGAGGATACCCGGATGATGCTGAAAAACTGCTACCGCCAATATCAACAATATTCAAAAGTACAGACAATTCTCAAAAACAACCTTATTTCACTCTTGGATACCACTTTTCCAGGCATTAATCGCTTATTCAGCAGTCCCGTTCGAGCGGATGGCAGAGAAAAATGGCT
Source organism: Oscillospiraceae bacterium (assembly GCA_017473225.1). Classification (GTDB taxonomy): domain Bacteria; phylum Bacillota; class Clostridia; order Oscillospirales; family Oscillospiraceae; genus Faecousia. The sequence goes on from JAFUMG010000040.1 coordinate 3,905, forward strand.
TGACTTTGTAGAAACGTTTTGGCATAGTGAGTGCGTTAGCAAACTGTCTGCAAACACCTTCTCCGCAAAATACCAAAAATGGTGTCAGCGGAATGGTTATAATTTCAGCCAAGCTAAGGCACAGGAGCTTCATTCTTTCGCTCGGAGCTGCATCGCCTCGTTGCCCAAAAGCGAAACTACTAAGCTACTGGTAAAACAGGCTATTGTTCAGCTTCAGGCAACGTCTTCAGCCCTGGCTGCATTGAAGCAGGAGATGAACACCATAGCAGCACGGCTGCCGGAATATCCTGTTGTCATGGGGATGTTTGGTGTCGGCCCTGCACTGGGTCCACAGCTCATAGCTGAGATTGGGGATGTCCGCCGGTTCCATTCGAAGAAAGCGCTAGTTGCTTTCGCTGGCATTGATGCGCCTCCATATCAGTCCGGTCAGATGGATGTCCGTAGTCGCAGTATTTCAAAGCGAGGATCCTCCGCGCTGAGAAGAGCACTGTTTTTGGTCATGACCGTCTATCTCCAACAGTCTCCTGAGCAAGAACCGATCTACCAATTCATGGACAGGAAGAGAGCCGAGGGAAAGCCATACAGGGTTTACATGATGGCTTCTGCCAACAAGTTCCTTCGGGTCTACTATGCTACTGTAAAAGCCCATCTGGAAGCTCTGGACGCAGCATAGCAGACAATATCGCATGACGGTCAGCCGCCATTCAAAAATGGGATGCGGAGCGGCTTGGTTAAAATGCGCCTATTCTACAAATCGAGAATTTAATAATTTTTGCGAAATTAGGACTTGATTTTTATTAGCAGGTCTTGTTCTTTATTTTTTTCATGCTATAATGCACCTTGCGTGCGTTTTGAAAAGGAGAGATTATGATGAACACCGTGACCCGTCACACCAAACAGTACTATCTGCAGAAGGAACAGGCCGTCTTCAGTCAGATCCCCGGTATGGAGGAGCTGCTCCACGCGGACGGCACCACCGCCCCGGAGCTGGAAGCCCGGTATCCCGACGCCGCCTTCGCCCTGCGGACCGCCAACAGTCTTTTTGCCGGTGACCATGAGCAGAATACCATCCATCAGAAGGCCTATTCCGCCATTCTGCACGGCGACTCCATCTCCAATGTCCGCTTCCGCTACGACCGTGATATGGATGCCTACGTCCAGCGGCATATGTGGGATTGACCGCATTCCGGCATCATATGTGATGCGAAAATTTATCATTTTTCTGGCGGACCGTCCGGGAGGCCGGTCCCTACGATAACTGATACATCGAATTCTAAAACCCAGCCGGTATGGCCCCATGGCCATGCCGGCATTCTTTTTTCTGCACAAATCGATTTTAAATTGACGAATGGGCAAAATCCCCATATAATATACCAAAGACCAAGAGACAGAGGTGAGCCCGATGAGCAAACGTTTCCGTATGTCCACCGCTTTGGATGTGGATGACCTTCTGATGGAGTGCATCCCCTACGCCATCCGCCTGGCCAACGAAAAGTACAAATTCGATCCCCCCATCACCATCTATGAGGTGGACCGCTGGGGCAAGCTGGACAGCCGTGCCGACGTGATCTTCGAATTTTTCGATGACCCGGAATTCTATCGCAACCAGCCGGTGATCAAGGGCGCGAAGGAATTCGTCCAAAAGCTGTCGAAGATGACGGATGTCTTCATTTCCACCTCCATTCCGCCCAAATATATGGGACTCCGGGCCGAGCGGATCATGGAGGAATTCCCCGAGATCCCCCCGGAGCATATCTACATGGGCTCCCGGAAGGATAAGCTGAACGTGGATATCCTCTTCGACGACGGCATGCACAATGTTTTCAAATCCAACGCCGCTTACCCCATTCTGATGCGCCGCCCCTGGAACCAGTCCGCCACCGGTATGCTGGCGGTCAATAACTACGATGAATTCCTGAAGCTGCTGGAAGTCATCACCACCAGCTATACCTATGTGGAGGGAACCGGGCAGCCGCCCCAGATCGTGGTATTGGTGGGCCCCTCCGGCGCCGGAAAGATCCAGGTGGCGAAGAAGCTGCTGGAAAAGTCCGACCGGTTCGCCAAGCTCGTCAGCTACACCACCAAGGAATCCTCCGCCCGGGAGGAAAGCGACTGGTATCACTACATCTCGAAGCAGCAGTTCTTCTCCATGCTGGAGCAGGGCCAATTCTTTGAATCCACCATGTACGCCGGCCACGGCTACGGTACCCGGAAGGACGAAGTGGACCAGCTCCTGACCTCCGGGAAGATCGTCCTGGCCACCATGGACATCTGCGGCGCCATGGCGCTGAAGACCAACTACAGCAATGTCACCACCGTCTACATCAAGCGGGACCGCCGCTCCCTGCTGACCTCCATCCTCCAGAAAAACTGCGCCGACGAGGACAAGGTCACCCGCATCATGGCCATCGACCAGGAGAAGCGCAACGCGGAGATCTGCGATCATGTGGTCTCCGGCAGCGACTACGATGAGACCGCCGAGACCATTCTCTCCCTGCTGCACCTGAATGAAGCGTAAGCGCTTTCCATATGTCCACACCAAAAAGAAGACCATCCAAAAGCGGAGTCCGAATAAGAAAACATAGATTTTGGCCCACAGGCAGATGCCTGTGGGCCAAAACGGTTTGCCGCCATTCATCCGAAGATTTTTCTTTGGGGCAAGGCATTTTTTCGCCGGGCTACTGGATGTAACCCAAGAAAAAATAACGCAGTCCCGAAGGAAAAGATCGGATGAAGGGGCTATGTTTTCTTATGAGGACGCAACAAAAGGATGGTCTTCTTTTTCGTGGGGGGTATTCAAATTGGTCTCACTGTACATACCGCTTTGCCGGGTAAAAGGGCTTGTCGTCCTTATGGCACACCGACACGGTGATCTCCGCGTCGATGCCCAGCGCGTTTCGGATCTCCCGCGCCCCGATCTCCCCGGTCACGGCGGCACGGATCCGAAAGCCGGTTTCGCTTCGGGCGGCATGGTAATCCACCAGCTGCGGAAGCCGGAACAGTCTGCTGTCCCATTCCTCCATGTCCACCGCTCCCGGGTCCAGCCGGGATACCCGGTCCAGCCGTCTCGTGACGCCGCCGCAGGGGCAGGGCTCCGCCAGGAACCGGGCCCGGTCGCCGGTACGGTAGCGGATCAGAGGCATGGCTTCCAGACCGATGGTGGTGATCACCAGCTCGCCCCACTGCCCATCCGGCAGGGGCGCTCCCCGTTCATCCACGATCTCCGCCAGAACATGATTTTCCCGCAGATGCATCCCCTCGTGGGCGGGGCAGGTCACCGCGCCCCCAAGGCCCATCTCCCGGGAACCATAATGGGGATAGACCGGAAACAGCCGCTCCAGCTCCGCCATGACCCCCGCCGGGCAGGCATCGCCGGACACCAGCGCCCGCCGCAGGGGGAACCCATCGCCGCAGAACCGGGCAAGGCCCAGCAGCGGGACAGGAAAGCCGATGAAATTCTCCGGCCGTTCTGCTTCCATGAGCTCCTTCTGCTGCCCCCAGGTCAGACCGATGCCCGCCCGGATGGGAACCGCCCTCAGTCGCTCCACCGCTTTCGCGATCAGATCTCCAAGGCCGAAGGGGCCGGAAAAAGGCATCCCGATATAGACCTTCTCCCCCGGACGCGCCATCTCCGAAATTCCCGCCATGAACAGTCCTACGGTATGCTCCGTATCCCGCTCCGTGTAAAACACCCGTTTGGCAGGCCCCGTAGTTCCCGAGGTAGCGCCCGAGATCACCCGGGCCACCTCCGACTGGGAGGTCAGAAGATATCTTCCGGGCTGCCGGGCGATCATATCCGCGGTCGTAAAGGGAAGCTCCCGCAGTTGCGCAAGGCTGTCAAGCTTTTCAGGCAGCGTTTCATAGTGAAGTTTCGACTCCCGCGCCCGGGCCAGCAGCGCGTTCAGCCGCCGCAGCTGCAGCGCTTCCAGCTTCTCCCGGGTCAGCTCCGGAATCCCTTCCAACTCCGAGATCCATTGATCCAAATTTGTCTTTTTCATCTTCGATACAAGGCTCTCCCGTTGATATCCGTCAGATTATATGCGCAGAAGGGTACCATGCCCAGGTCCGTATCCACCTCGCAGATGTAGCACCGCTTCAGCCGGTCCAGATCCAGATTCCAGGCATCCTGGAACAGCATCCCGGAGACCGTAAAGGTGTTATCCACCGCCTGCTGCAGGAACGCGTCCAGAGCGGAGGTGGCTTCGTCGCCATCGGCATAGGCCGCCTTTCCGCTCCACTGCTGGGATACAAAATCCCGGGCGTCGCTGGACTTGACACAGCAGCACTGGCTCCTGCGCCGGGGCAGCGCCTTCATGCTGCCGTCGGCTTTGCGCATGTAGCTGGCGTGGAAGGAGCAATAGGGGCTCTCCGCGCCGCCGCCGCCAAAATCCCCCGACTTCATGAGTCCATGGGTCTGCTCCTCAATGATCCGGAGCATTCTGGGAATGGTCAGCCGCATGGCAGGCGCTTCCAGGCCGCAGCGGCCGAAATAGCTGATGGGCTGGATATGAACGCCCCGGATGTGGGGCATCCTCTCCAAAGCAAAGCGCAGGATCTCTCCCAGGCTGTGGTCATTGACCCCCGGCGCCACCGTGGGCACCAGCACCACCGGCAGCCCCGCTTCCCGGCAGTTCTCGATAGCTTTCCGCTTCACACTCAGCAGCGGACGGCCCCGGAGGGTCCGATAGATCTCGTCATCCAGGCCGTCAAACTGCAAAAACACAACGGAAACGCCGCCTTTTGCCAGTTTTTCCGCATAGCCGGCCTCCTCCGCCAGCCGGACGCCGTTGGTGTTCAGCTGGAAAAAGGTAAAGCCCTTGCTTTTTCCGAGAGCGATGATCTCCGGCAGGTCATCGCGCATGGTGGGCTCGCCGCCGGAGAGCTGGATGTTGAATGGTCCGCCCCGCTCCATCAGCAGGTCATACTGCCGCCCGATCTCCTCAAGAGTCAGGTCCTTCGGTTTCTGTTCCCCCGCCGACGCGAAGCACACCGGGCAGCGCAGATTGCAGCGGTTGGTCAGCTCCAGCAGCACGCAGCAGCCGTCCCGCTCGTGGCTTTGGCACAGGCCGCAGTCGTAGGGGCATCCCTTCTCCACCTCCACAGCCCGGACCGGCAGCACTTTCCCGCCGGCATCCATGGATGCCCAGGCACGGTAGCTTTCCAGATCTCCCTCCCAGATCAGCGTGCGGAATTCTCCGTGCTCAAAGCACCGCTTTTCCATGTAGATGTTGCCGTCCTCCCCCACCACCTTACCGGCGGGGATCCGGCTCAGGCACACCGGGCAGACGCTTGTGGTTTTTCCGATCATCATTTACAGCAAGCCTCTTTCTTCCAGGATCTCCATACACTTTTCAAAGGTCTGGGCGATGATCTGGGGGCAGTACCGGACCCGTCTGGCGGGATTCCCCCGGACGATGTCATTGCAGTCGATGCCCTGATACTCCATCTCCATCTCTTCCGTAAACCATTTGACGAATTCCGTCAGGGCGCCCTTATGATGGGGGCTGTCGTAGCTGTCGTCATCGGGTTTGCCGGTGAAATAGGACAAAACACAGCAGCCCGCCACCATGCAGCCGCAGCAGTCGCCGGAGAAGCCGATGCCGCCATTCAGGCCCCCCATGGCCCGGACCAGGCCGGGATCTTCTTCTCCGATGGTTTCCAGCATCATGATCGCCAAAATCTGCGAGCAGACATAGCCCTGCTGGGACAGCTCCATCACCCGATCCATCAAATCCATCCCGTCACATCCTTTCGCATACAAACAGCACATAGCTGCAGCCCTTCCCTCCGGGAAGGCAGGAAATCTCCTCCCGCCAGAGGGCTTCGATGTAATATTCCTTCCAGAGATCCGTCAGGTCCTCCATATGGCGCACCGCGAAGCCGGCCTCTCTGGCATTCTGGATCAGCTCCCGGACGTTCCAGCACACGTCGGAGAACACCAGCTTTCCGCCTTTGCGCAGCAGCCGCGCTGCTTCCCGCAGGGCACCCGGCACATCGCCGCCCACATAAAAAGCGCACTGGGAAATGATCCCGTCAAAGCTGCCGCTTTCGAAGCCGGTGTCCAGGAAATCCCCCCGGACTACGGCGTCTCCCCGGGGTTCCAGGTCGATGCCCACCGCTTCATGGCCGAGATTACCCAGCAGCCGGACCGTTTCGCCATCACCGGCGCCCATATCCAGCCAGCGGCTGCCGGCCGGGAGGAAGGAAAGCTCGATCAGATAGCGGCTGTGATCCCCGCCGCCCGGATGGCCCAGCATCATTTATCCTCCAAAGCCCGTTCCACCGCCTGGACCTTGCCCAGGGCCAGCTCCTCCGGGACATAGACAAAGCCGCACCGGGGACAGACAGGCAGTTCCACCGGGAAGCCGTTGTCCAGATACAGGAACTTGGCCTTGCCCTTTTCCAGAGGCACCCGGCATTTCATGCACATGAGCTTTCCCAGGGGATCGACGGTATAGTAATTTTTCTCTGCCATAGACTGCTCCTTATCCCTGACGGCGGATAACGCTCATGCGGTGGGAATAGGCGCCGCAGACCCGGTATCCGTCTTCGATTTCCTCATATTTGACCCAGAAGGTCACATTGCCCAGTCTGGCCCGGGCGACGCACAGGCCCGTCTCCGCGTCGAGGACCGCCTCGCCGGTTTTCCGGAGCTCCTGCAAAACGCCGATGATGTCTGATTTCAGGATCATCCGGTCATTCATCAGCCGGAGCACCTCCGGGGTATATTCGATCTTAAATCCAATGTCCACTTCTTGTGTCTCCTCATTCCAGATTTCCCGCAGCAGCTCCGCCTTCAGGCTCAGGCGGTTGTACCGCTTCTGGCTGATATCCGGCGGTGAGCCGGCGTTGGTGCCGTAGACCAGCTCCAGGATATGCCGGGATTCCCGGCCCTCCCGGGCAAAGCGGTCCCGGCAGGCCATGCAGTAAGAGATATAGGGAAGGTCGGAGCGCTCCAGGCACTTCCGCGTCATCGCCTTCGCCACTTCCCGGTTGGTATACTGGGTCAGCCCGCCGTAGCCGCAGCAGGGCGACTGGTCACGGTCATAGGGCGTGTCCACCAGCGCGCAGCCCATGGCTTCCGCCAGATTTCGGATCGCCTGCTGGGTGGGCTCGTCCCCTCTTGCGCCGCAGGCATCGTGGAGCGCCGCGGGAACTTCCATTCCCCTGGCCGTCTCGGGAAGGCCGATCTCATTGAGGATATCCCAGATCCCCGTCAGCTTCAGGCCCCCATGGCCGGAAAGCTCCTTTTTGCAGGTGGGGCAGCCGGCAATGACGATGGGATCTCCCAGCTTCTCCAGCTGCGCATCCAGGAAGGCCCTGGCCTCGTCGTACATTTCGTATCTTCCCGCCCAGTCGCAGATGGCGCCGCAGCACCCCAGCATCAGGGCAACGCCCCCATCGAGTCTGGCGCACAGGTCAGCATATGCGGCCGCCACCGTATCCGGGGCGATGGCCGTGGCCTGACAGCCCGGGAAGAATACATACCTGCATTTCTCGAAGCCCGGCTGGGGGCGGCACAGGAACGCCTCCCCGTTGGAAAACAGCATGTCCATCAACGCGAATTCATGGGGCGCCAGGGGCATTTTCCCCGTGGTCACCAGGGTCTGCCGGGCGATATGGCAGATTTCCGCTACATCGTAGCCATTGGGGCAGACCACACTGCACTGGCCGCAGAGGGAGCAGGCGTTGATGGGCTTGTTCATCATGTGGTCGCCCATGATGATATTGACGTTATTGTAGATCTCCCGGGTCAATGTCCGTGGGAATTTCCGATAGTGCTGCAAATAGGCGCAGGCCTTCACGCAGGCGTCGCAGGTGCACTGGATACACCGCGCGGCTTCCGCTTCCGCCTGTTCCTTAGTGCAGGGCTCCCCGCCGATCAGTCGCCGGGAGGGCGGAACCTCCGAAAGATCCGTGTAAAGCCTTGTGGAAACACTTCCCTCTTCTCCTCGGGTATTGGAGGGGTCCAGATTCTGGGCCAGCCGGTCCACCGTCAGCGCCGCCTTCTTGGCGCCGAAGGCCGCGTCCAGCACGCCGGTGGTCTGGCCGGTGACCAGCTTCTTTTCCCGGCTGTACATCAGCGCGTTGTCCCCGTCGGATACTTCCGCCAGGCCCCATTGGCAGCAGACGATGTCAAAGTCCCGGCGCAGCGACTCCATATCCGCCGGATCGGAGCCGAAGCGGAATTGGATATCCATCCCCTTCAGCACGGCGGCGCTGGCAGCCATCCCTTCCGCGGGAACGAACGCCGTCTCCCGGCTGAGAAATTCTTCCGCGGAATCCTCCCGGCAGAATACCGTCACCGGGTAGGCCTTCTTATTCAGTTCTCCCGCCAGGAAGGTGCAGAACAGGCCGGAGCCGAAGATAGCTACCGTCTTTTTCTTCTTCATCCGCGGCAGGCCCCGGCGGATCTTCTCGCCGAACCGGACCACTGCCCGCTCCAGCTCCCGGATGGCAACGCCTTCCCCCAGCTGACAGAGTTTACACTTCCCCTCGCAGGGCGCCTCGCAGCCGGCAGAGAGGATATGGGGAAATGGTGTGATCTTCTCATACAGCTGCAGCGCCTTTGCCCAGTCCCCGGCGGCAACGGCCTTCACCATGGCCTTGGTGTCCAGCTTCAGGGGGCAGGCGGCATTGCAGTAGGCCGGCTCCTCATGAACGCAGAGGCTCTCCCGGCGCTCCAGCTCTTCCTTGGAGAACATCACCTGCTGCTTATACACATGGGTGGATTCTCTTTCTTCCAGAAACATGAGACTCACATCCTTTTTATCAATAAAGAGGCGGTTTCCCGCCTCTTTATCATATCATATCTTGAATTACTTTTCCAGCTCTTTCAGTGCTGCCAGCACCACATCGGGCTTCGCGGGAACGCGGGTGATCCGGGCGCCGGTGGCATTGTAGATGGCGTTCAGGATGGCGGGATGGGGCGCGTCCAGAGGAGCCTCGCCGCAGCCGGCAGCGCCGTAAGGACCGTAAGGCCGGTAGGTCTCCACATAATGCAGTTCCATATCGTCGGGCACATCGTTGGGATAAGGAATGCCGCAGTTCTTCAGGCTGGTATGCTTGGTCAGGTCCTCGAAGTCCTCGGAAAGGGCCAGGCCGATGCCCTGGGCCAGACCGCCGTAGAACTGGCCGTCCACGACCAGCTTGTTCATGATGGTGCCCACGTCGGTGACACAGGTGAACTTCTCCACCTTGACCTTGCCGGTCTGGGTATCGACGCAGACCTCGGGGATGAACAGGGTGTACATATAGACGGAGAAGGGCTCGCCCTGAGAGGTCGCCTGATCCACAGGATGCTCGGCGCAGGAGGTTGCCACCCACTGGCCCTGGACCTTGGTCTCGATGCCTTCCGCCTTCATCTCGTCGTAGGTGCGGTAAGTGCCGTCCTCCTTCTTCATGGCGGCCAGCAGGTTCTCAGCGGCCAGACGGCAGGCATTGCCGCACATGACCTGGCTGCGGGAGCCGCCCGCGGGGCCGGAGTTGGGGGTGAACTTACTGTCGTTCAGGACCAGCTTGATCTGCTCGGGCTTGAAGCCGGCCTGGCGCAAGGTCTCATGAGAGGATGCCAGAACACCCATGTCAGCGCCCTGACCATGATCCTCCCAGGAGACGTACATGGTGACGGTGCCGTCGGCGTTCAGCTCCGCGTAAGCCTGGGACGCGTCCACGCCGTCCAGGCCGCAGCCGTAAACACCGGAGGAAACGCCGATGCCGTACTTATAGCGGCCATCGGAGGCGGCGTTCTTCTCCGCCACCCGCTTCTTGCCTGCCTCATACAGGGGACGTGCCTTCTTATACATCTCTTCCAGGCAGTAGACATCGGGCTTATAGCCGGTGGGGATGGTGGAGCCCTCGGATTCCTTGTAGCAGTTCAGCTCACGGATATCGAAGGGATCCATGCCCATCTTGGCCGCCAGCACGTCGATGGCGATCTCGGAGCCCATGAAGGACTGGGGAGAGCCATAGGCACGGAAGGCGGAGCCCCAGGCGTGGTTGGTGAAGACGGTGGTGGACTTATTGCGGATAGTGGGGATATGGTAGCCCGCGCCCACGAACTGGCTCAGGCGGTGGGTCAGCAGGTCGCCGAACTCGGAGTAAGGACCGTGGTCGATGTAATTGTTGCCCCACAGGCCCAGCAGCTTGCCCTTTTCGTCAGCGGCCAGCTTGATGTGCATGAAGCCGGGGCTGCGCTTGCCGGTGTAGGTGATGTTCTGGAACTGGTTGAAGACCAGGGAAACAGGCTTCTGGCAGACCAGCGCGGCAACGCCCAGCAACGCCTCGTTGGTGGGAGAGAACTTGTAGCCGAAAGTACCGCCGGCGTGGTTCTGGACCATGCGCAGCTTCTCCATGGGGATGCCGATGCCGTCGGCGATCATGGGCATGTGCAGATGGATGCCGATGGACTTGGAATGGATGGTCAGCATGCCGTCCTCGTCGATATAGGCATAGCCGCAGTCGGGCTCCAGATGCAGATGGGGCTGGCGGGAGCAGTAGGACTCGATCTCCACCACATTGGGCGCGGAATCAAAGTCGAAGTCGGGACCCTTGATGCAGTTGGTCTCGTAGTAGGCGTTGGGGGTGCCGGGATGGATCTCGATGGCATCCTCGGCGATGGCGTCCATGGCGTTCATGTAAGCGGGCAGCTCTTCCAGATCCACCTTCACCGCGTCAGCGGCAGCCCGGGCATGGGCCTCGGTATCGGCGGCCACGATGGCGATGGCGTCGCCGAACTGGAATATCTTCTCATCGCAGAGGATGGGACGGTCCCAGCCGTCACACTTGTTGTTCAGAGGCAGCATCACCAGGCCGTTGATCCGGTTCTTGCCGGGGACGTCCTTGGCGGTGATAATCTTATAGACGCCGGGCATCTTCTCCGCTTCGCTGGTGTCGACGCCCTTCAGCAGAGCATGACTGACCTTCGCCTGGACCAGAGCCAAACGGAGGGTGTCCTCGGGCATATGCAGTGCATCGTCCGCGCCGAAGTCCCAGGAGCCCGTGACCTTCTGGGCCGCGGAGGGACGGATGTAATTGGTGCCGATGATGGAATCGCCGGTGGGCTTGAATACCAGGTCCTCCTTGGTCATCTCGCCCCGCAGCACAGCGGCGGCGTCCATGACCGCGTCGATCAGAGGCTTGTAGCCGGTGCAGCGGCAGAGATTGCGGTTCTTATTGAACCAGTCACGGACCTCCGCCCGGGTGGGGCTGGGGTTATTGTCCAGCAGGACCTTGGCGCTCATGATAAAGCCGGGGGTGCAGAAGCCGCACTGGGCGCAGCCATGGGCCATCCATGCCACCTGCAGGGGATGCATGTCGGAAATAGTGCCGATGCCTTCGATGGTGGTGATCTCCGCGTTGTCGCGGACGCGGCTCATCTTGATGATGCAGGAGCGGGTGACCTTGCCATCCATCTCCACGTTACAGGCGCCGCAGTGGCCCTCGCCGCAGCCGATCTTACAGCCGGTCAGCAGCAGCCGCTCCCGCAGCACCGTAGCCAGGGTGTCGTTCTCGTTTACCAGCAGGGTACGGGTAATTCCATTGATAATCAGTGTCTTCTTGATCATGTGGGTACCTCCTCATTCGGTCCTAAGTCGAGTGGGGTCAATCGTGGGTTCCGCAGTCATCATGGTCTTTACCAAGGCCTGTCAGGTCCTTCAGTCTTTCCAGGCCCCGGGCGGTGTAAAATACCAGCTGCGAAACACTGCCGTCGAGATTTTCTCCCTGAAGGCGCAGGCAGTTGGCATTTTCGAAGTAATCGATCGGCAGATCCCGGCGAAAGACCTGCCCGGTCTTTTCGTCCCTGACCTCAACGGTCACCATTCTTGCCGTGATCTCAAAGAAATTGTCTTCCACAGCGCACCTCCCCGGAAAAAGATTATAAAATAAGCACATCGTACTTCCTTTACATGTATATTTTACCGCATGAACCGTACCAAAAGCAACTTAAAATCGGATCCCAATCATCAAAATTTTCTTCCGCGTTTTTGTATATTTTAAACAACTTTCACTCCATTTTTAGATCATTTATTAGTTTATTTTACAGTTATTTATTGCAATAATAAATACAGACAAATTATTTTATTTGATATTTTAATTATTTATTCAGATACATAATATACAATCAATAAAACAGCCTTACGTCTGTCTCTTTCCGGATACTTAAGCTAATGCCGGAAATACTATGTGGATAAAGAAATCGGCAAGCTTCTGTCGAAGCTTGCCATTTATGGCTGGTGAACCCTATAGATGCGTTTGACCGCAATGGTCATATTGCTCAAATCTAACAAAATATCTTGACACAGGATTGGGAATATAGTACAATACTTGAGGTCAAAAAAGAATCATCATTATTCGTATATTTGCATTGGTAATGGTATGCATGTTTCTACGGGTCGCCGAAAGACCCGCTATGAGTATTTGATTCTCCATCTTGGGGAGCAAATACTCTTTTTTCATGCTCCGATTATCAAATCATCGAAGGGTGGTTTTTATGTCAAAGCGCATAGGTTTGAATCAAAGCTCGGAAAACAAAGAATTTTACCGCAGTCTGATCGTCGTCGGTATCCCGGTGGTCATCCAAAACCTCCTCAATTCTTCCCTCAATCTGATCGATACGGTGATGGTGGGACGGCTTGGCGAGCAATCCGTAGCGGCCGTCGGCGCGGCAAACCAGCTGTTCTTCATTTTGAACTGCATTATGGTCGGTATTGCGGGAGGATGCGGCATTTTCATCTCCCAATACAACGGCAAGAATGATCTTCGCCGTATGCGCCATTCTCTGGGCATCTCTTTAATGCTGTCTTTCTCTTTCGGAACCCTTTTCTTCCTTGCCGCGTTCCTGATTCCGGAGCAAATCGCATGGCTGTTCATTGAAGAAAAGGGATTCATCCACGAAACCGCATCCTATCTCAGGATCGTCAGCTTCAGCTACCCCATCACTGCCGTTACCGTCTCCTATGCCACCTCTCTGCGAAACACCGGACGGTCGGTACAGGCCATGGTCACCAGTGCCATCGGAATCGCGGTCAACATTGCCCTCAACTATATCCTGATTTTCGGCAGACTGGGCTTCCCCGCAATGGGCATCGAGGGCGCCGCATTGGCAACGCTGATTGCCAGAATCGTGGAGATGGCGGTCATTCTGCTCCTTGTCTATGGTCGGAAAACCATTTTCTCCGTGTCCCCCGCCCAGCTGTTCTCCTTTGAAAAGGAATTCCTTTTCAGGGTGGCAAAGCCCATCACCCATACGGTGGGCGATGAACTGATCTGGGCCGCAGGCCTGGTCACCTATACCATCGCTTACGGAAAGCTTGGCGAAACCGCCCTGGCGGTGGCACAGATCTATTCCGTCCTGCAAAAATTCCTGGATGTCCTGTTCTATGGCATTGCCAGCGCCGCCATTGTGATCATCGGCCAGCAAATCGGCAAGGGCCACATGGAACGGGCAAAGCAGTACGGCAAAAAGATGATCGTGCTGACAAGCTTTATCGCAGTTGCGTTGAGTGCCACCATGTTTTTCGGCGCGCCGCTGTTTGCGGGTCTCTTTTCCCTGTCGGAAGGAACTTCCCAGCTGGTGATCACAACACTGCGGATGGTATCCATTCCCTTCATTGGCTTTGGCATCAACACGGTTGTTCTGACCGGTATTCTTCGCAGCGGCGGCGACACCAAGGTTCCGATGCTGATCGATGGAGGTCTGATCTGGTTTGTCGGCGTCCCCATGGCGCTGTTGGGCTGCGTTGTTTTCAAATGGCCCATTTACACGGTGCTCACCATTGTCGAGTTCGTGGAAGTCATGAAGGCCACTGTCTTTACCATTCGCTTTCTCCGTGGAAACTGGATCTCGGATATGACAAAAGCCCAATCGTAATACATGTATATTCCGCAAAACGGCCAGGCAGTTCAAGCTGCCTGGCCGTTTTAAACTATATGATATGAAAAATCGGCAAGTTTCTGTCGAAGCTTGCCGATTTATGTGGATAGTGAACACTATAGATATTCAAAAAGATGTTTTGCTTTTCTTCCAAAAAATGTTTTTATGGCTTCTTTTTGCTCTTCTTTAGAAATCGGAGCAGCAATCCTATCAAACATTTCATCAATGCTGCTGTAATCACAAGCAAACGAATCCGCGCTTGCGACTATCATTTCCTGGGCGCTCACAAGAGAAAAGTCCAGACGGTAGCCTGCAACCAGCGCAAGATACTCAATAAACAAACGCTGCGTTCTTCCATTACCTTCCCGAAATGGATGCAACACATTGATCTCGCTCATGTAGTAAGCCAACCGATGTGGAACTGAGCCTTCATAGCCAATCAGGTAATGCTCATTTTCCAGTTTCCGGAACAGATTTTCTGCGTAGGTTTCCAGATTCATCGCCAGGCAAAACTGGTTGCCTTTTGCGATATTCACATGCCGCAGCTTGCCTGCCCAGTCATAAATATCACCGAACACGGTCTTGTGGATCTTTTGCAGATGCTTCAGCTCAAAGGAGCCTTTAATGGGATTCAACTTGGCAACTGCCAGTCGAATAGACGTGATCTCTCTTTCTGCAACTGCCAGTGCTTCCGCTTCCCGGATATTCAGTTTGTTGATCAGAACGTTGGAATCTGGATAGCAGTATTCCACATCCCATTCGTAATCATAACTGTAATCCCTTAGCATCTCTTATTTCCTCGCTCTGACAGGCACCGCATGCTTTGCCAGAAGACCGTTGATGATCCGGTCCACATTCAAAGGCTCAGACAGACACTTACGAATTCTATCTTTATCTTCATTCGTCAAGGGCAGCCCTTCCATCGTCATAGAGCTGTCAACTTCACGGACAATCTTTTCAATATCACACATAAGGTCACCTTCTTTCTTAGTGGTATTATACCACATCGTGATACGAAAATCAATTTCATTATAGATAAAAGAAAATCGGCAAGCTTCTGTCGAAGTTTGCCGAAATTTCGTTGGTGGGCGAGGCGGGACTTGAACCCGCACGTCCGCAGTGAACACTAGAACCTGAATCTAGCGAGTCTACCAATTCCACCACTCGCCCATATGTAATTAAATGAAAGAAAGAAGTTTGGTGGGCGAGGCGGGACTTGAACCCGCACGTCCGCAATGAACACTAGAACCTGAATCTAGCGAGTCTACCAATTCCACCACTCGCCCGTATAAACTTCTGAAAGAGAAAAGAAACTGGTGGGCGAGGCGGGACTTGAACCCGCACGTCCGCAATGAACACTAGAACCTGAATCTAGCGAGTCTACCAATTCCACCACTCGCCCAGCTCTATTCTCTTCGCGTCAGTCTTTCGTCTGACGACTTGGATATATTACCACGGCTTGCTCTATTTGTCAACCACTTTTTTCGCCTTTTTTCAAAAAAGCCCCTCACTCTTTGTAATAGAGCATGCAGTGGCAGTAACCCCTGTAATTCGGATCGGCGATCTGCTCCCGGAATTCCCTGCAGATGCATTTATTCTCCTCCGTACGCTCCAGCCGGCAGGGGCAGTATCCGCCGGTGCGCCTCAGTCCCTCCCGGATCATCTTCACCATTTCCTGGTCATCATTCAGTCTGACTGCCATCACGCCACTTCCTTTCCCCTCCTATTATAGAAAATCCGGGAGAATTGTCAAGCTTCCGCCGGGATCCAATATTTTGCAAATCCCTCGAATTTATCCTTGACAAAAGGTAGAGCTTGTGCTAGAATACATCAGGTAACCAACAAAATACTGTTCTTTTGATTCGGAGTGATACCCAAGAGGCCGAAGGGGCTCCCCTGCTAAGGGAGTAGGCGGTCAAAAGCCGCGCGAGGGTTCAAATCCCTCTCACTCCGCCACGAGATAACCGCTTAGAAAGTGATTTCTAAGCGGTTTTCTTTACCTTTATATAAAATATAAGTTCCAAACAGAAAGAAGATCGAAGCGTTGAAGAATAAAAGAACAATTTGTATTGTTTTGGCTGTTTTGTTACTGGCCGGAACGGTCTCTGCCGGGTTCATTGCTTATAATTCGAATCATGACGCGGAAGAAGTATCTGATTATTTTTATTTGCAAATCTATAACAGTGATAACCAGGTCGTCAGCAAATACAGAGTTACGCTGACCGGCATGGTTTCAAGCGCAAGCAGAGAAATTACTTCCGTCTCATTTGATCTTGTATCCGGGGATGTATGCGAGACGGACTACGCGATTGACGGAAATGGCGCTTCCGTTACCATTACACATCCCACGGAGGGCTATTTGCTGCGTATTTTCGCGCTGGGCGCCAGTGGTGTATTTTATTTTGTATAAAGAACGGGGGGCCTTACGGCCCCCATTCTTTTACTCCCCAGCAAATCATTTTTCAGTCCAAAGGCAAAAACAAACCCTATCCGATCGGATAGGGTTTGTTTTTATGGCGGAGAAGGAGGGATTTGAACCCTCGATACCCTTTTGGGGTATACACGATTTCCAATCGTGCGCGCTCGGCCAGCTACGCGACTTCTCCATACCTTTATTCGGTTGCGCCAGCTCTTGCCGACTTGCATATAATACACCATCTTCCCCATTTTGTCAACCCCTAATTTTACAAAATTTTTTATTTTTCTGAAAACCACTTTCCGCTGCGCCCCTGTTTGCGGATGGCAAGATCATCGGGTCGTTACATGACAGAGATTCGAACTCCTGTGATTGATTTCAATCCACATCCTTACAGGATGCGCCTTGAAATCAATGGATTCTCCCACGAGCTAAAAAAGTGTCCACCGGACACTTTTTTGCACCAGTCTGCGGACTGGTGCCGCTCTTTCGAATCCCACTCGACGTTAAAATAATTCCCACCCCGAATGGGGTGGGAATTATTTTGTGAAGAGCGTATGAAAAAGATATTTCTGCTGTTTTCATGTCAGAGATTCGAACTTCTGTGATTGGTTTCAATCCACATCCTTACAGGATGCGTCTTGAAATCAATGGATTCTCCCACGGCCTAAAAAGTGTCCACCGGACACTTTTTGCACCAGTGTGCGCACTGGTGCCGGCCTTTCGAATCCCACTCGACGTTAAAATAATTCCCACCCCGGATGTGGTGGGAATTATTTTGGCGGAGAGAGTGGGATTCGAACCCACGGTGGGTTGCCCCATCACCAGTTTTCAAGACTGGCTCCTTAAACCGCTCGGACATCTCTCCATTGGGGTCAATATTATCATTCCGAGGCGGAAATGTCAAGTCGTATCACGCTCCAGGCTTCGCATAGCCGTGCCAGGGACCAGCCGGCGTTGGCCGGGGAGGTGGAGGGCAGGCAGACCGCGTCCCGGCCCACAGTCTCCCGCAGATACTTCTTATAATATTTTTCCGCCGTCTTTCCATTGACGAAGATCCGCTGGATGTCGGCGGTGTCCAGGATCCAGCTCAGATCGTTGGGCACCACATTTTTGATGGAGCTGTCGGAGCTTCCCGTGATATCACAGGAGGCGATCACATCCCAGAGGGCGACCCCGTGGGACAGCAGCAGCTTCTTCCTGGACTCAATGGTTTGGGGCACCTGGGAATCCAGGACCGCTGCCAGGACCTTCCAGAAGCGGTTCTGGGGATGGCCGTAAAAGAACCGCTCCTCCCGGGACTTGACCGAGGGAAAGCTGCCCAGGATCAGGATTCTGGAATCACGGTCGAAAACAGGTTCGATGGGATGCTGGATCATGGAAATACCTCCCGCACTGAAAAAGATAAAACGGCATTAAGACTTTCTTAACCGGACCAAATGTAACAATTCATCCACATTTTCCCGTGAATTTTCTGCTACACTGTATTTACCGACAAAGAGGAGGAGAAGATGATGCTGGAACTGATCGTATTCGTGCTTTTCTGCTGGCTTTTCTTCAAAGCCATCGGCCTTGCCTTCAAGGTAGCCTGGGGCGCGGCGAAGATCGCCGCTTCGGTGCTGCTGGCTCTGGCATGCCCGCTGCTGATCCTGTGCCTGCTGTTCGCCGGCGGTATCGTTCTGCTGGTTCCCATCGCCCTGATCGCCGCGGCCTTCGGCCTGCTGAAGGCATGTATATAAAGACCCGCTCCCGCCATCGCTAATGGCGGGAGCTTTTTTCAGCCGCGCTGGGCGTCGATCTTTTCCTTCAGCTCCGTCAGATACATCCACCGCTCGGTCTTATGCTCCAGCGCCGCTTCCAGCTCCGCCTGCTCGGCCTGCAGCTCCTGCAGCTTCACATAGTCGCTGCCCGCCGCACCCTGGGCGGTCTGGTTTTCCTCCAGCTTCGCTTCCAGGTCGGCGATGTCCTGATCGATGGTGGCAAATTCCCGCTCTTCTTTATAAGAAAACTTCAGCTTCTTCTCCCGGGGCCGCTCCTGGGTATTCTTCGGCTTTTCGGCCTTGACCGGCCCCTCCTCCTCTTTCCGGCGGGAAGCCCAGTCGGTCCAGTTACCGGGGTACTGGCGCACCTGCCCGTCGCCCCGGATCTCGAAGATGAAGTCCGCCATCTTGTCCAGGAAAAAACGGTCATGTGACACCGTCAGAATGGGGCCTGAGAAGCCCTGGAGATAGTCCTCCAGAATGGACAGCGTCATCACGTCCAGGTCGTTGGTGGGCTCGTCCAGGAGCAGCACATTGGGCGCTTCCATCAGCACGGACAGCAGATACAGTCTGCGCCGCTCGCCGCCGGAGAGCTTGCCGATGGGCACGCTCTGCAAATCCGACGGGAACATGAACCGCTCCATCATCTGCTTGGCGGTGAAGGTCCCCTCCTCGGTGCGGACTTCCTTGGCGATGTCATGAATGAAGTCATAGACCCGCATGGAGAGATCCAGTTCCCGGCCCTCCTGGGAGAAATGGCCGATCTTCACGGTGGTGCCGATGTCCACATAGCCGCTGTCCGGCTCCAATTCTCCCGCCGCCATGTGCAGCAGCGTGGATTTGCCCGCACCGTTGCGGCCCACGATGCCGATCCGGTCCCCCCGGAGGAGATTGTAGGAGAAATCGTCAATGACGGTGCGGCTGTCGAAGACCTTGGTGACATTGTGGAGTTCAATGACCTTACGCCCCAGGCGGCTGGTGGCCGCGGCCAGCTGGATGGTGTCGTCATACTCCGGCGCGTCCTGGTTCAGCAGATTCTCATAGCGCTGGATCCGCTCCTTGGATTTGGTGGTCCTGGCCTTGCAGCCCCGCATGATCCACTCCCGCTCGGTACGCAGGATGGACTGGCGCTTGCGCTCGCTGGCTTCCGCCATTTCCGCCCGCTGGGCCTTCAGCTCCAGATAGCGGGAATAGTTGGCCTCATAGTGATAAAGCTTGCCCCTGGACAGCTCCGTGATGTGGTTCACCACCCGCTCCAGGAAATACCGGTCGTGGGTCACCATCACGAGTCCCCCTCGGAAGGCCCGGAGCCAGTCCTCCAGCCAGGCCACCATCTCACTGTCCAGATGGTTCGTGGGCTCGTCCAGCATCAGGATGTCCGCCGGAGCAAGCAGCGCCGCCACCAGGGCCACCCGCTTGCGCTGGCCGCCGGAGAGGGTCCCCACCTTCTGGTCATAGTCCTTCAGCCCCAGCCGGTTCAGCATAGACTTGGCCTCATACTCATTCAGCTCCCGGAATTCCTTTGGAAAGTGCAGGAAAACCTGCTCCAAAACGGTGGCGTTGTCATCCATCACGGGATTCTGGGGCAGATAGCTGACCTGGACATTGGGGTTGCGGGTGATGCGACCCTCGTCCGCTTCGATGGCCCCTGCCAACACCTTCAGGAAGGTGGACTTGCCGGTGCCGTTGATGCCGATGATGCCCACCTTGTCCCCGTCATTCAAATAGAAATTCACGTCTGTCAACAGCTGCTTCATGCCGAAGTTGATGGACAGATGCTCTGCGGATAATAACATAGCTTCCTCCGTGGATATGATAACGTAATCTTAATGGGCAAACTGGCTTCGGTACAGCTCCGAATAGAAGCCGTTCCTTGCCAAAAGCTCCTCGTGGGTCCCCTGCTCCACGATGCGGCCCTCCCGCATCACCAGGATCAGGTCCGCTTCCCGGATGGTGGACAGCCGGTGGGCCACGATGAAGGACGTTCTGCCCCGCATCATGGTGTCGAAGGCCTTCTGGATCCGGATCTCCGTCCGGGTGTCGATGGAAGAGGTGGCCTCATCCAGGAACAGCATGGGCGGCAGGCACAGCATCACCCGGGCGATGCACAGCAGCTGCTTCTGGCCCTGGGACAGCTGGCCGTCGGATTCACCGATCACCGTGTCATAGCCATTGGGCAGGCGCTTGATAAAGCCGTGGGCATGGGCCTGCTTCGCCGCGGCGATGACCTCCTCGTCGGTGGCGTCCGGTTTGCCCATGGTGATATTCTCCCGGATGGTCCCGGCCTTCAGCCAGGTGTCCTGGAGCACCATGCCCACACAGCGCCGCAGCTGGCCCCGGTCCATATTCCTGGTGTTGACGCCATCGAGCAGGATCTCACCGCCGTCGGGGTCATAAAACCGCATCAGCAGGTTGATAAAGGTGGTCTTGCCGCAGCCCGTGGGACCCACGATGGCGATCCGCATACCGGGCTTTACGGAAAGGTTGAAATCCCCGATCAGGGGCTTTTCCGGCACATAGGAGAAGGAAAGGTCCCGGATCTCCACCGCGCCCTCCACCTTTTCGGGCATTTGGAGCCGCTCCGGCTCCGGGCTCCGGGCGGGCTTCTCGATCAGCTCAAAGACCCGTCCCGCGCAGGCAAGGGCATTCTGCAGCTCCGTGATGACGCCGGAGATCTCATTAAAGGGCTTGGTATACTGGTTGGCATAGTTCAGAAAGCTGGTCAGGTTGCCCACAGTGATGCCGCCGGAAATCGCCATCAGGGCACCCGTCAGGCCCACCCCCGCGTACACCAGGGAATTGACGAACCGGGTGGCGGGATTGGTCAGGCTGGAAAAGAAGATGGCCTTCAGGGAGCAGCTCTGCAATCTGCCGTTGATCTCGTCGAAGGCTTCCAGGGCTTCTCCCTCATGGCCGAAGGCCCGGACCAGCTTCATCTGGCCGATGGTCTCGTCGATGAGGGCCGTCTGCTCGCCCCGGGTGACGGACTGCTCCTGAAACATGGAATGGGTGCTTCTGGCGATGAAATTAGCCACCACCAGGGACAGCGGCGTGATCAGGATCACCACCAGGGCGATCTGCCAGCTGATCCGCACCATAAAGAGCAGGGTGCCCAGAATGGTCATGACGCCGGTAAACAGCTGGGTAAAGCCCATCAGCAGGCCGTCAGCAAAGGTGTCCACATCCGCGATGACCCGGCTGACCAGGTCGCCCTGGCTCTGGCGGTCCAGATAGCGCAGGGGCAGCACCTGAATGTGGCAGAAGGCCTCGTCCCGGATGTCCCTGGTCACCCGATAGGTGATGCGGTTGTTGATCTCATTCATGACCCACTGAGACGCCGCGGCGATCACGGCGCAGAGCAGAACGCCCCGGAGATACACGGCCATGGTGTCAAAATCCACCCGCCCCGCGTCGAGGATGCAGTCGATGGCATTGCCCACCAGGATGGGGATATACAGCGTCATGGCCACATGCAGCAGCGCCAGCAGCAGCGAAGCGATAAGCCCCGGCCAATGGGGCCGGACCCGCAGGAGGACCTTTCTCAGAACGCCGGTCTGATCCTTCTTAGCCATGGCCGCTCACCTCCTTCGGAAACTGGGAATAGTAGATCTCCTGATAGACGGGACAGCTCAACAGCAGTTCCTCATGGGTCCCCTGCCCCACCAGCCGTCCGTCATCCAGCACCAAAATTCGGTCCGCATAACGGACGGAAGCGGCCCGCTGGGAGACAATGAAGGTCGTGGGGGCCTGCTCCATCTCCCGGATGGCCTTGCGCAGCCGGGCGTCGGTGGCATAGTCCAGGGCGGAAGCACTGTCATCCAGGATCAGAATGGCCGGCTTTCGCACCAGCGCCCGGGCGATGGCCAGACGCTGCCGCTGGCCGCCGGAGAAATTATTGCCCAGCTGGGCCACCTCCGCGTCCAGCTCACCCTCCTTGCTCTTGACCACTTCCCGGGCCTGGGCCGTTTCCAGCGCGCGCCACAGGTCCCCGTCCGTGGCCTCCCTGCTGCCCCAGAGGAGGTTCTTTCGGATGGTGCCCTTGAACAGCACCGATTTCTGGGGCACCACGCCGATCCTTTGCCGCAGCGCGGTCAGATCGTATTCCCGGGCGTCCACCCCGTCGATCAGCACCTGCCCTTCAAAGGCGTCGTAAAGCCGGGGGATCAGGTTGATCAGGGTGGTCTTGCCGGAGCCGGTGCCGCCGATGATGCCGACGGTCTCGCCGGGGGCCGCGCTGAAGCTGATATGCTCCAGGGACGCCTCGCCGGCGCCCCGGTATTTTGCCGTGACATCCCGGAATTCCACGCTGCCCACCAGCTTTTCCGGGACGATGGTGCCGTTTTCCTGGGAGGAACGAAGTTCCAGAACGCTCTCCACCCGGCTGGCGCAGGCAGCGGCCTTGGTCATGCTGATGATCAGGTTCGCCATCTTCACCAGCTCCACCAGGATCTGGGACATGTAGTTATACAGGGCGATCACCAAGCCCTGGGTCAGGACGCCGCCCTCAACCTTTACCGCGCCGATGTTCACCAGCAGGATCACCGCCAGATTCACGATCACCAGCGTGACAGGATTCATCAGATTGGAGATCCGCCCGGCGGAGAGCTGATCCTCCATCAGCTTTTCCGTCCGCTCTCCGAAGGCCTTTTTCTCGGCTCCCTCCATGGTAAAGGCCCGGAGGACCCGGACGCCGGTGAGATTCTGCCGGGTGGCGGAGGTGACCTTGTCCAGTCCCGCCTGGACCATTTTATACATGGGCATGGTGATCAGCATGATGCCGAAGACCACCAGGCACAGCACCGGGATCACCCCGGCGAATACCAGCGCCGCCTGAAAATCGATGGTAAAGGCCATGATCATGGCGCCGAAGACCACAAAGGGCGACCGCAGCAGCAGCCGCAGGGTCAGGTTAACGCCGTTTTGGACCTGATTGATGTCGGAGGTCATCCGGGTCACCATGGTGGAGGTGCCGAGGGTATCGATCTCCGTATAGGACAGGCCCAGAATGTGCTCCATCACCGCGTGGCGCAGCCGGGTGGAGAAGCCCACCGCCGCCTTCGCCGCGAAAAACTGGGCCGTAAAAGCGCAGACCATGCCGATGACGCCAAGGCCGATCATGACGATGCACATCTTCACCACATAGCTTCCGTCGCCGCTTCCGATGCCCTTGTCCACGATATCCGCCACCACCAGGGGCACCAGCAGCTCGAAGCTGGCTTCCAGCAGCTTGAACAGGGGCCCCAGGACGCATTCCTTGCCGTAGCCCTTCATATATTTCAAAAGTTTTTTCAAAACCATCACCCCGACCGGATTCTTTGGAAGAATTATACCACCGCGACGGAGAAAAAGCAACAAAAGGACCGCCCCCATCGGAGCGGCCCTTCCTGCGCGCAAAACCAAAAAATCCACTCCCCATGGGAGTGGATTTTGGAGCTAGTGACCTGACTCGAACAGGCGACCTTCTCATTACGAGTGGTGGTTCGGCTGTGTTGTGGCGTTTTGTAATGTAGGGAATAGTGTTGCGGCGCAATGGTTTTCTGAGTTTACCGTTCTATACCGTTTTGTGAGTTTGGGGACCGTTTTGTGGCTTGGGTCCCCATTTGGTCCCCAGAAACAGAAATGCCGGAAATGCTTCCCTTGTGTGAGGTCAATGTGCAGCAGATTGGGTGTTGAGCCTTTCGTTCTGGCGCAAGAAACTTATCCCATAACGCCGGTAGTGAGTAAGGCTGCGGATTCGCCCATGGCTGTTAACCTCTAACCATAGTTCGTGCCTGTAAGTTTCTGCCTTCCGGAATATTTCAAGACTTTCAGACATAGATGGAGTTCGCTGGATATGAATAGTGGATACCATTATTTCCGGTCCTCCTTCTTTCGCCTTGCTTTCTCTGCCCGCTGTCCCCGCAGGAAGCCGTATTTATAGGCATAGAAAGCAATGCTCATAGCGTCAGATCCTGCGGCTTTCAAAATTTCCTTTGTGTCCAGCACTCCCAGCTCATATTTGCCGATGTTTTGATCGGCGATCTCCATGATCTTTTCAGCAGTCATTCCGGGGATACCTCGCTATCAGGGGCGGCGGGGATCGCCTGCAGATCCTGGCCAGCAGCTTCCCACAACTGATGCAGATCCAAGCGGGTGGTTCGCTTCGGAGTAATCCGCTCTACGCCGGTGACATGGTAGCCGCCACGCTCATACCTGGCGGTGATAAAATCCGCCACATTCAGCCCCATGAGGGCCAGAGCGTCCACGCCGTCCTTATCCAGGGTGTAAACCTCTCGTGGATCGTGCGGGGCTTCGGCTCTCTCAGGTCTGCGTACTTGACCGCATAGCCGGTGATGGTGATTTCCTTCGTGCAATTCATTGGTTTTCCTCCAGTATTTGATATTGACACACCGGGGGAAGTTGCCCTATAATATAGGGGCTTCCCCTCGTGGGTGGTGTTAGGCTCTTTGCATCTCAGTCTTGGCGGGCTGATGCAAGGGGCTTTTCTTATGCCAGGACGAACCGGCGGGAAGTGGTCTGCTTGCTGAACCGCTGCCACAGTTCGGGAGCCGCTACCTTCAGGGCCTTGCTGTCCAGGCGGCTGCTGGTGACTTCTTTCCAGGTAATCTTGAAGCTAGGGCCGCTGATCTCGTCGGTGCCGGTGGCGGTCATCTGGGCTTTCAGGCTGTCTTCCAGGGCGGTGATCTCACCGGCCAACTCGTCGGCCATGCGGCGCAGCTCCCGCAGCTCATTGACCTTGACTTCCATTTCGTTCATACTCATTGTGTGATCCTCCTAAGATTGATTCACCCATGTTGTAGCGTTTGATGCGGGGGTCGCTTACCGGGTGGCCTCTGTTCTCCCCTCTTTGTATTTTTATTACACTACTGACGGCAGCATATTTCAAGACGGAATAATGCACAAATATGACGGCAGTAGATTGTTTATCTTTTATATTGACGGCAGTAGATTTCTGTGATATAATACAGATACGGTGGAGGAGCTGAAATTTTATTTCAGCAGCCCCCACAAATCTGACCAGAGGGGAGGATATATGATGGCGATTTCTAAAGCTCAGCAGAAGGCCGTAGCGAAGTACAATGCTGCCAATTATGACCGTATTGAGTTGCGGGTGGATAAAGGGAAAAAAGAGGATGTGCAGGCGCAGGCGGCCCGCCACGGTATGAGCCTAAATGCATACATCAATGCCGCAATCGACGAAAAAATGGAGCGGGACAACGCCGCTGCAGAGGGATAGGCGTCCTGCAGGAGCATTGACAAACTGTCAATGTGTATTTATACTGGGGTATATAGTCACAACAGGGGTAGAGAAAATGACACAGGAAGTAGGCAAGGTATCAGCCAGAGTAATATCACTGCTCGGATCGTCCTTGCAGGTAGATCAGCCGATTTATTTGGGTGACAGCAATATAGCACACATGATTCGCCGCCACCCGGCTGACTATGCAAAATATGGACAGTATATCCCGCAGATCCTTGCCAACCCGGATTATGTGGGCGAGAATCCCGCTGATGGCTCCATTGAGTATGTGAAGGACTTCCAGATCAACGGCGAATATGTCAAAGTGGCGGTTAGGCTCTCTGGTGGCGGAACACTGTATGCCCGATCGCTGTATGTTCTCAACCCCAACCGGGTACATAATTTCATTCAGAAGGGAACGTTAAAAAAGGTTTGACAAATTTCGCACCCGTGCTTATAATAAAATTACAAAGAGGATTAGAGGACGGAACGGGCAGCCGTCGCCCTTGTTAGGAGATGTGGGAGTGTCGCCCCACCTGATTCTCAAAGCGTGAGCGGGTCACTTCGGTGATCCGCTTTTGCCGTATATACACGAGAGGAGGAACCCACTATGCCACGAATCCGCCAAAACGCTGAGCGCTATGCACAAGAGGATTTTCAAAGGGAGATCCGCCAACGGCAGGGATATTACAACCTCATGTCAATCCGGTCTTTGGCCCAGGCAGTAGACATTCCCCACAGCACTTTGAACCCAAAATTGAAAGAACCGGATAAACTTGCGGTAGCGGATCTCCGCAAGCTCATTCAGGCATTGCACCCGGATCCTGCAATCGTCCTTGCCCTGCTGGGCTATACCCAGAAAGAACTCACGCAATTTCAGAAAAGTAGTTAATCAGGGCAGCGATTCAAGGTGGTTTCCCGCAAAGAAAAGGCACGGTAATTCCGTTACCCGGAACCCGTGCCGCTTTCGATATTGATTTGAATATGTTCCCTCCCCGGTAACTCTGCATCCTGCATCTATTTTACCATGAAAGGGGACGGAACACAATGACCAATGAGGAACTTGTGGCGGCTATTCAGGCCGGTGACGAAAGCAAACTGCCCCAGCTGTGGGGGCAGGTGGAAAGATTTGTCCGGGGCAAGGCCTACCGATACGGAATTGCCCTCAATCTGGATCCAACCCTGCAGGAGGATCTGTATCAATCAGGCTATCTCGCCATGTACACAGCAGCCAAAACCTACGATAGTAAGGCGGGAACGGTCTTTATGACCTGGTTTTCTCTGTACCTAAAGACAGCTTTCCAGGAAGCGATAGGAACCAGGACCACCCGCCAAGGAAATGATCCACTCCATAAGGCCCTCAGTCTGGATACACCGCTGCCCGGCGTCGATGAAGATGTGGCCCTTGGCGAAATGATACCTGCTCCCTCACCATGGGAGAGTGTGGAGGATAACATCTGGCAAGCCCAGGCCCATGATGTGATCGAGGCAGTTTTGAGCGAACTGCCAAAAGTCCAGGAGAAGATACTATATCTCAAATACTATGACCGGCGAACCCAAGAAGATATTGCTGGAACGCTGGGTATAGAGACTGGTGCCGTCCGGATCGAGGAGCAAAAGGCTATGCGGGTATTACGGTATGGCCGACGTTCAATGGTCCTCCGGGCATTGCTGGATGGACCCTTGCCCACTTGTTATCAGAGGGTCGGAACGGCACAGTTTCACCGTTCGGGGTCTTCGGCTGTGGAAGCACTCGTCTTTAAACGGAAGCAGGTGGCAGACATGAAATGCCACAAACTGCAACACTGTGAATAAAATTGTACCCCATCGCAACGGATTTATTCCGCTGCGGTGGGGTAACTTTTTTTATGTCTGTGGCGGCCTGGGTGCCCCTGTGTGGGCTTATTATCCGGGTGGGGTAAACTTGCATCCATGCGGCATTTGACGGTGTTTTTTCCAAAAGAAAAAACTTCACAGCGCACTGGCTTACGGGCACTCTTGCCAATGAGCCGTGGGATTATCTGGATCAATCCCTTGTTCTTTGAGCCATTCCGCCACAGCAGTTCCAGCTGCATGGTCAAGCTGGTTGGCCTGTTGCTTTGCTTCTGCATCGGTGCTGGTGATAGCGTTGAGGATGTGGATTTCACTGGGAAACACTATACCCTCCGCGGTTGGGGGAGGTTCCCCGCCACCGGATCTATTCCTGGGCATGATATATCACCTCCTGACTATGGGGATAGAGGTCTGCGTAACGAAAGACTGAAAAAATTTTGTTTCACATCCGGGAGAATTCCGCTCCTTCCACGCCCCGCACTTTGAAAACCTCCAGTAGTACCTACGGCATATAGGCCCCCGGGGAGGCTAATCTCCATATCAGGGTTAGGGTAGGTTAGGTCATAACATAAAAGTGTTTATGGAGATGGAGTAGATCATCCTATTGATTGTCACTGGATCCTGACAGGTTGTCAGAGAAGCAACGCAACAATACATTTGGAAACCGGTCTTTCAGACAAGGCAATTCAAGCGATCCGCCATTGCGGTGAGATTCCGTTGGCTGATGGTTATTATGATATTTCGCAGGGCATTGCTAAAGGCCTCTTAAATCTTCTTTTGGAATCACAAGAATTTGGTTCCATAATGTATCAGCTCTATTCCTGCTATGCCGCTTTCTCCACAGTTGAAAACCCGGAATCGAAACGAACGGGAGCAGATATAATCGAAATGGAGAACTGCGCACAGGATGTGGGGATGATCGTACTGAACAATAATCAGGCAGCTGAGTTTTACGCTTCCGCTGCTGCAGATCGCCTGAAACAATTTGCAATGACACAAATTGCAGATCTCGTGGATTCTCAGGAAGATACTGAGGAAGAATGAAGTTGATAATGCTGTTCACGAAGGAGGAATTTGCATGGCATCAATCGAAGAACGGAACGGGAGTTACCGTATCACCGTCAGCACCGGCCGGGACATTTACGGGAAGAAACTGAGAGAACGCACCACATTTACCCCGGATCCTTCTCTCACTCCGAAGAAGCGGCAAAAGGCCGTGGAGGAATTCGCCCGGCAGTTTGAGACCCAGGTTCAAAACGGCATGGCAATGGATGGTCGAAAGGTCACGCTGAAAGAATTCACTGACCGTTGGCTAGAAGAATATGCACCCCAGAAACTTCAGCCGGGTACAGTGGAGAAATATCGGGACGAGCTGGACAAGATCCTTCCGGCGCTGGGCCACCTGAAATTATCAGAGCTGAAACCTCATAATCTGAATTCATTCTTTGTTTCCATGACGAAGGACGGGGCCAGAAAGGACGGCAAGGCCGGAGGCTATAGCAAAGGAAGCATCACTAAAACCCGGAATGTGCTGTCCTCCGTCCTGCGGACCGCCACCGAATGGGAGATCATCGACAGAAACCCGCTGGATAAGGTTCGCCTGCAGGCAGAGGACGCAGCGGACAAGTTGAAATTCTTTACCCCCGAACAAGCCGCCACCTTCCTAGACTATATCGAGCAGCCGTATACCGTGAAAACCAAAGGACACAGACGGGTGGATGATACCGGTAAGGCATATACCGTCGGTGACTATGAGCGGACAATGGAGATCCCGGAGCAGATCCGGGTGCTATTTAACCTGGCTATCTATGCCGGTCTGCGTAAGGGCGAATTGTTAGCTCTTGAATGGTCTGACATTGATTTCGAGAATGATACCATCAGCGTATCAAAAGCAGTTTCCGTGGTGGCGGGCCAGCAGATTACAAAGGCCCCAAAAACAAAGAACTCCCGTCGGGTGGTTACGATCCCTCATTTCCTGATACAGCGGCTCCGGGAGCTGCGCACGGCTCAACTGAAATACCGCCTGAGCCTAGGCGACTACTGGCAAGGCGATAACTGGGTATTTATCCAGACCAACGGAAAGCAAATGTCTTATTCCACTCCGTACTCGGCGTTTCGTGACACGCTGGATCGTTACAATATTGGAAAGCCTGATACAGATCAGCTCCCACTCATTCCTTTTCACGGACTCCGGCACACATCCGCCACGCTGCTGATTGCCGGTAAGCAAGATGTACGGACGGTATCTAGCCGGTTGGGCCATGCCCAGGCGTCAACCACCATGAATATCTATGCTCATGCGCTGCAGGAGACGGACCGCAAGGCCGCCACGGCGCTGGAAAATATGCTTGTAAAACAGGCCTGAAAAGCAAAAAATCCCGCTCCGGTCCCCAAATGGTCCCCATTTGAGCGTCCGGGCGGGTTTTGCTATAAAATGGAAAAGCCTAGAACCGATTGCGGCTCTAGGACTTTTTCTGGAGCTAGTGACCTGACTCGAACAGGCGACCTTCTCATTACGAGTGAGATGCACTACCGACTGTGCTACACTAGCAGGATCTAACCCGGTTATTATACAGATTTTCTTCTGAAATGTCAACTGCTATTTCGCCGATCCGCGAAAATTGTGCGCCGCGTCATCAGTCGGGGACATGACTGACATAGGTCCCCATGATCATGGATATCCCCGTTCCCAGGGACTCCCCATCGATGGCGCCCACATACCGGGCCACCAGGACGCCTTCGGCGTCAATGAACCAAGTGGTGGGGATGGAGGAGACGCCATAGGCGTTGGCGGCTTCGCTGGCCGTATCGAAATACACCGGGAAGGTATAGTCCGTGCCCGCCAGGAATTCCTGGGCGGACTCCAGCGTCTCATAAGAGCCGTCGGTGAGGTTCACCATCAGAAACTGGATCTCATCCTGCCATTCCTGATAGGCTTCCTCCAGCTCGGGCATTTCGCTCTTGCAGGGGCCGCACCAGCTGGCCCAGAAATTCAGAAGGACGGGCTTTCCCACGAAGTCAGACAGCTTCACCTCATTGCCCTCGGCGTCCACCACCATAAAGTCCGGGGCGTAGGCCTTCTCCGGCTCAGTGGCTTCTGTCGGTTCCGTAGCCTGCGCGGTTTCCGTCTGGACGGTCTCCGCCGCCGTGGGCTCCGTTTCCACAGGCTGCTCCTGGGCCGCGCAGCCGCACAGCAGCAGGACCAGCATCATCAGCATCCATATTTTCTTCATCATCGAAACTCCTTATATTCTGGCGCCCGTTTCCCGGATCTTCTCCCGGAGGGACAGCAGATCATCAAAGGTCTCCGGCCGCTTGCTCACATCCCGCAGCAGCGCCGAGGGGTGGTACATGGCGGACATCCAGACGCCGTTCTTCCGCACCCAGGTGCCGTGCTCCCGGGTGATGCGGAAATCCGGGTCGATCAGCCGCTTTGCCGCCACCCGGCCCAGGCAGACAATGATCTTGGGCCGGACCAGCGCCACCTGATTGCGCAGGTAGTCGATGCAGGCGTCCTGCTCCGTCTCCAGCGGGTCCCGGTTCCGGGGCGGGCGGCATTTGACGATATTGGCGATATAGCAGTTCTCCCGGCCCAGATCAATGATGGACAGCATATCGTCCAGCAGATGGCCGGCGGCGCCCACGAAGGGCTCGCCCTTCAGATCCTCCTGCTCGCCGGGGCCCTCGCCCACGAACATCACGTCCGCGTCCCTCGGGCCGACGCCGAAGGCCACATTATGCCGTGTTTCGCACAGGCCGCAGCGGGTGCAGCCCAGGCAGGTCCGTTCCAGAGATTCCCAATCCATCATGTCAGCGGCTCCTTCTGCGGTTCTTTCTTCTTCTGCGGCGGCGGTTTCTGGCGATGGTCCGGCGCAGGTTGTTGACGAACAGATAGATCACCAGCGGCACCAGGACCACCAGACAGGCGACTCCCAGGAAGGAGAGGATGTCCGACAGGTTGGAGTCATCACGGGTGGCCGTGCTCCGGATATCCAGCTCCGATTCCGCCGTGGACCGGACCGAGGACATGGCGTAAAGCTCCGTCTCCGCGATGCAGGAGGTGCGGTACCAGATCTGCAGGGTCGCGATCTGCTGATCCAGCTTGACGGGCGCGATGAGACCACCGCCCGTGACGCTGTATTTCAGGATCAGGTTGTCCAGCCTGGCGTCCGCCGGCAGCACCGCGTCCATGGAGGTATGGGTCTGGCCCACCACCTGGTTCTCGCCGCCGGCTACGGTAAACTGGCTCATGGACTGGCCCTCATGGAGGAGGCGGCAGACCTTATAGCCGTCGAAGCTGAAATCCATCAGCTCCATGACCTCTTCAAAGTTGCCATAGTAGGTAACGTTGCCGTAATCATTATAGATTCTGGTGCCGCCCATGACCACACAGATCAGGGACAGGCCGTTGCGCTCCGCCGTACAGACCACATGGGCGCCGGTGCTGGCGGAATAGGACTGCTTACCGGCGGTGACATCCTTATAATTCAGCTTGGGGACGATGGTCTGCTCCCGCAGATAGTTGGTGGACTTCAGCTCCCGCTTCTCGGATTTATTGGTTGCCGGCACATCATAGCTGTTGGCGGCAAAGAGCTCCGCGAAGGTGCTGTTGCGCATGCAGTATTCCATGATGCGGACCATATCCCGGGCGGTGGTGCACTGATTGGCGTCACTCTGGCCGTGGCAGTTGGTAAAGACCGTGCTGAGACAGCCGATCTGGCTGGCGTACTGGTTCATCTCGATGACGAAGGAGGTCTCGTTGCCGGAGATATGCTCGGCGATGGTGATGGCCGCGTCGTTGGCGGAGCCCAGCACCATGCAGTACAGTAGGTCCCGGAGGGTCATGACCTCCCCTTCCTTCAGCTTCTGGTTCAGAGCGCCGGCGGGAAGGCTGGAATAATTACGGGTGCTGATGGTCACCTCGTCATCCAGATTGCCCTTCTCGATGGCCACGATGGCCGTCATGATCATGTTCAGACCGCCGGGGGACATCTTCATATCCGGGTTGTAGGCATAGATGACGGTTCCGGTATTCTCTTCAAAAACAAAGGCCGACTGGGCGGATTCCAGCATCCGCTCGCTGCCGCCCAGGGGCACCTGGGCCTCAATGGTCCGGCAGCCGCTGGTCACGGAAGCCGTGCCGTAGGCCACCACCGGGGCTGTTTCTTCCACCGCCGGTTCGGCGGTGGTCTCCTGGACCGTCTGAGCCGTGGGGTCCTCCGTTTCCGACGCGTAGGCCGGGAAGCAAAGGCACAGCAGCGTCAGCAGCGCCAGAAGGAAAGCTGATATTTTTTTCATAAAACTACCTCGATACATCGGTCACCGGACTTGTCCGGAGGGAAAAAGTCGTGTATAATAAACCCAAACAGTGGCTTATATTATATCAGCTTTTCCCTTGGTAGTCAATGCGGGAGGGTGATTCCAATGAAAAAACCGCGCGTCTCCCTTCTGGTGATCATCACCTGCATCTTCGCTGCGTTTCTGGCGGGCTTCTTCGCCGGACGCAATGTCAACAGGACCCCGGTCCGGATCAGCGCCGTCGCCTCCGCCCCCGCGGCGGAAGAAACGGCAGCGGCAAGCGCCGCGCCCACGGAGGCCCCCATCGTCGACATCAATACGGCCACCCCGGAGCAGCTTCAGGCCCTCCCGGGCATCGGCGAGGTCCTGGCCCGGCGGATCATCGACTACAGAACGGAATACGGCCCCTTCCGGTCCGCCGGGGACCTGCTGGCTGTCAGCGGCATCGGCGAAAAGAAGCTGGAAGCGATTCTCGACCTGATCACAGTAGGAGGATAAAGAATGAAAATATTGGTTGTGGACGACGAAGCGCTGCTGGTCAAGGGCATCCGCTTCAACCTGCAGAATGAAGGCTATGAGGTCATCACCGGCTCCAACGGTCTGGAAGCGGTGCAGCTGGTCCGGGAGCAGGAGCCCGACCTGGTGGTGCTGGATGTGATGATGCCGGAAATGGACGGCCTGACCGCCTGCGGCAAGATCCGGGAATTCTCCGACGTGCCCATCATCATGCTCACCGCCAAGACCGACGATATGGACAAGCTCCTGGGCTTCGACCATGGTGTGGACGATTACCTCACCAAGCCCTTCAATATTCTGGAGCTGAAGGCCCGGATCCGGGCTTTGCTGCGCCGGGCAGGCTCCCACACCGCGAAAAAGGAGGAGCCCGCGGCGAACACCCTGTCCATCAGCTCCATCACCCTGGACCTGGACGCCCGGAACGCCTACAGGGCTGGAACGCTGGTGGACCTGACCGCCAAAGAATTCGACGTCATCGAGTTCCTCATGCGCAATCCCAACCGGGTCTACTCCCGGGAGGCTCTGCTGGACACCATCTGGGCCTATGAATACCGCAGCGACATCCGCACCGTGGATGTCCACATCCGAAGACTCCGGGAGAAGCTGGAGGAGAATCCGGCGGAACCCAAACACATTTTGACGAAGTGGGGCGTTGGCTATTATTTCCGCAAATGATACGCCGGTCTACCGCCGGTATTCCAATACGCAGATCCGCTACGCGGTGGTCTATCTGGTGATCACCACGGTGGTTTTGCTGTTTCTGAACTTTTTCTGCTCCAAGACCAGTCAGGACCTGTTTTATGAGAGCAAAAAGAACTCCATGATCGAAAAATGCCTGCTGGCCGCCGACGAGATCTCCAAGCTGGAGGTCCTTAACAGCACCACCGTCACCAACACGGTGGAGCAGCTGGGCAGTCTGAAGGTCACCCGGCTGATCGTGACGGATCAGAACGGCCTGATCCTCTACGACAGCAGCGGCACCGACACCGGCCGCTACGCCCTGTTATCGGAGATCGTCCAGGCCATGGACGGCAAGGGCTACGATGTATTCACCTGCCACTACCAGTACAGCAACGGCTCCATCCAGTCCCACGCCGCCACGCCGGTGGTCTCCTACGGCACCCGGCTGGGCTGCGTCTATATGATGGAATACGACACCTCCCAGGGCCGCCTGATCAAGTCCCTGCAGGACAATGTGCTGCGGATCACCGTGGTGCTGGAAGTGGTGCTGATCCTCTTCTCCCTGTTCTTCTCCAATACCTTCTCACGGCGGCTGCGGCAGATCATGGCCTCCATGCGGATCATCCAGCAGGGCGATTACACCCACAAGGTCCGGCTGGGCGGCCACGACGAGCTGACCTTCCTGGGAGACGAATTCAACGACCTGACGGAAAAGCTCCAAACCTCGGAGCAGAAGCGCCGCCGGTTTGTCTCCGATGCCTCCCACGAGCTGAAGACGCCCCTGGCGTCCATCAAGCTGCTGGCGGACTCCATCCTGCAAAATGACATGGATATGGAGACCGTCCGGGAATTCGTCGGCGACATCGGCGACGAAGCAGAGCGGCTGAACCGCATGACCGCCAAGCTCCTGTCCCTGACCAAGGTGGACGGCCGGGTGGATGAGGACTGCGAGATCATCGATGTGGCGCCCACGGTGGAACGGGTGGTGCGGATGCTCTCCACCATCGCCGCCCAAAACGACATCACGATGGAGGTCCGCCTGGAGGACCACTGCCCCATTTTGATCCTGGAGGACGACCTGTACCAGATCGCCTTCAACCTCATCGAAAACGGCATCAAATACAACATGCCCGGCGGCAGGCTCACCGTGACCCTCCGCCGCCAGGAGGAGAACGCGGTGCTGATGATCTCCGACACCGGCGTCGGCATCCCGGAGGATGCCCTGGACCACATCTTCGAGCGCTTCTACCGGGTGGACAAGGCCCGCTCCCGGGCCACCGGCGGCAGCGGCCTGGGTCTTGCCATCGTCCGGGCCATCGTCCAGCGGAACAAGGGCGAGATCTTCGTGGAAAGCACCGTCGGTCAGGGCACCACCTTCATCGTCAGCTTTCCCCTGTTCGATACGGAGGAGGATGAAGCATGAAACGTTTTCTTTCCGCCGCGCTGCTCCTGCTGACGCTCCACGGCCTGTGTGGCTGTCATTTCCTGCGGGATAGCGGGGATACCGTTTCCTTCTATTACCGGCGGCAGCCGGAAGCCATTTCCCACGGTCAGGAGGACGGGGTCATTGCCCCGGAAACCCGGGAGATCTCCGGCGGCCGGGATAACCTGAAATATCTGCTGGCTCTGTACTTCCGGGGGCCCATGGACACGTCGCTGACCTCCCCCTTCCCCGCAGGCACCAATTTGGCGGACCTGCGCTGGGAGGATGCCACGCTGGTACTGACCTTAAATTCCGCACCGGAACAGCTGGCGGATATGGATCTGACCATTGCCTGCACCTGTCTGGCCAAAACCTGCTTCGGCCTGTCCGAAGCGGAGCAGATCCTGATCGAGACCTCAGAAGGGGCTCCCGGCATCACCATGACCCGGGACAGCTTCCTGATGACCGACCTCGTCCCGGAAACTAATCCTACAGAATAATTTCGGAGGAATAACATGAAATTTATCTCCTGGAACGTCAACGGCCTGCGCGCCTGCATGGGCAAGGGCTGGCAGGACTTCTTCGACGCCCAAAACGCCGACTTCTTCTGCCTGCAGGAAACCAAGCTGCAGGCAGGGCAGATCGAGCTTTCCCTGCCCGGTTATGAGCAGTACTGGAACTACGCCGAGAAAAAGGGCTATTCCGGCACCGCCATTTTTGCGAAACACACGCCCCTGTCCGTCAGATACGGCCTGGGCATCGGGGAGCTGGACACGGAAGGCCGGCTCATCACCCTGGAATACCCGGAATTCTACCTCGTCACCTGCTACACCCCCAACGCCCAGCGGGAGCTGGCCCGGATCGACCACCGCTTAAAGTGGGACGACGCCTTCCAGGCATACCTGTCCGGGCTGGACAAAGAGAAGCCCGTCATCGTCTGCGGTGATCTGAATGTTGCCCATCAGGAGATCGACCTGAAGAACCCCAAAACGAACCGGGGCAACGCGGGCTTCTCCGACGAGGAGCGGGAGAGCTTTACGAAGACCCTGTCCGCTGGCTTTACCGACTCCTTCCGCCATCTGAACCCCGATGCCACCGGGGCCTATACCTGGTGGAGCTACATGTTCAAGGCCCGGGAAAAGAACGCCGGCTGGCGCATCGACTATTTCCTGGTCTCCGACCGCTGGAAGGACAAGATCACCGCCGCCCCCATTTACAGCGACATCATGGGCTCCGACCACTGCCCGGTGGGACTGGAATTGGATATTGGAGGATAACAGCGTTTAATGTTCTGTTACACATCGCGGCTGTCATCCCGAGCGGAATGAAATGGAGTCGAGGGATCTACGCACTTCGTTGAGATTTGCAGTAAAATCGGTGCCAAGATCCCTCAACTCGCTGACGCTCGCTCGGGATGACAGCGTTGTTGGTAATTTGCAGACTGTACGATAAACTACATTTTGAAACCACAAACCCCGACAACGATATACCGCAGCCCCTTATTCCCGAATCACGATCCCCAGCTGTCCGGCCTGGGTGGCCAGGAACGCGTCCTTCAGCTTCGCCATGTAGGCGAAGGGCTCCTCCGGGTAGATGGGGACAAATTTCCCCTCCACCGCTTCGTGCTTCGGCTGGACGAGAAATTCCGGCACTCCCTCCCCCAGGCGCTTGCAGGGGAGCTTCTTCTCCAGGCCGAACTGCCCGTCCATCGGTACGAGAATGCCGAGATTTTCCTCATTCCCTCCGCACCGGACCGTCAGCCGGCAGACCACATCCCCGCTCAGGCGGCACCGGCAGGAAAAATGCCAGTACAGTCCCTCCCGCCGGACAGTCACCTGCCCCGCGGGCTTTGTCCCGATCAAAAGCTCATAGCTTCCTTCCATAAAAAATCACCCCTTGCCAAAGCTTATGCGGCAAGGGGTCTTCATTTTCCATATTCGTGTTTAGGTGATCCTTCCGCCCGGCAGGCCGAAGCTGACAGCGATGGCATCGTCCACCATGGACATCTGCTTTTCGTCCAGCCGGCCCATGTGCTCCCGCAGGCGCTTCTTGTCGATGGTGCGGATCTGCTCCAGCAGGATGACGGAATCCTTGCTTAGGCCCACGCTTCCGCCCGCGATGTTGATATGTGTGGGGAGCCGGGCCTTTCCCGTCTGGCTGGTGATGGCGGCGGCGATGACCGTCGGAGAATGGCGGTTGCCCGTATCGTTCTGGACAATGAGCACCGGCCGGGTACCGCCCTGCTCACTGCCCACCACCGGGGACAGGTCCGCATAGAAAATATCGCCCCGTTTTACTGATGCTTCCATGTGTTTCACACTCCGTAGCTTATCTTCCTGCGCTACCGGATCTCTTTCCTTATGTAACGCAGCTTATCCCTATTCTCCCACGCCCAAAGGAAAAATATACGGTGCACAGGGCAATAAATCCTATGCCGGAATTCCCCGGAATGCTACTGAATTATGAAATTTGTGACC
Organism: Oscillospiraceae bacterium; assembly: GCA_017473225.1. GTDB lineage: Bacteria > Bacillota > Clostridia > Oscillospirales > Oscillospiraceae > Faecousia. The sequence goes on from JAFUMG010000040.1 coordinate 41,425, forward strand.
TCCATCGTCACGATCCGACGGCCGTCGTAGCTGATCTCCGCCCGGACCGGCAGGTCCTCCCCATCCAGCCAGATATCCAGATGGAGGGCGTCCTCCTCGTAGCTGTCGTCGATCTCCAGATGCAGCAGCTCCTCTTCCACCACACAGTCCGTCAGATAGCCCCCCAGCAACGTCTTCACCAGGATCCAGGGACCGCTGACCGGGGTCACCTGCCCGTCCGCCAGCAGCTCGAAGCTCAGCGCCGTGTCATCGAAGGTCAGCTTGCCGCCCCCGGCGGAAACGCTCCCGGTGATGCCCGCGATGGTCTCCGGCTCCGTAACGGTGAAGCTGACATTTCCGTCGTTATCCCCGGTGCAGCTCATGGCAAAGCTGTAGAGCTTGTCCCCATAGTCCGCCGTGACCGCCGCGTCGAAGCTGTAGCCCAGGCTTCCCAGGAGCTTCGCCCGGAGGCCCATGGCCCGGTCGATCTCGCCCCGCTTCCCGGTGCAGCCGGTCAGAAGCGCCACGCACAGCAGCGCGGCCAGCACTTTTTTCAATTCGATCCCGCCCTATTTCAGTAGTCGCGGCAGCGCCTCCACCATATCCGAAGGCAGCATCCCATACTGTCCCCGCTCACCGGCGCACAGATCCCCCGCCGCCCCATGGAGCCAAGCACCGCAGGCGGCCGCTTCCAGCGGCGCGATCCCCTGCCCCAGCAGGCTGACGATGATCCCCGCCAGCACATCTCCGCTGCCGCCGACGGCCATGCCGGGATTGCCGGTATGGTTCAGATAGTCGGTCTCACCGTCGGTGATCACCGTCTCGTGGCCCTTGAGCAGCATGACGCAGCCCAGGTCCTTCGCCAGCGCCCTGGCCGCCCCGGCCCGGTCACCGCCGATCACACCGCCCAGCCGGGCAAATTCTCCGTCGTGGGGCGTCAGGATGGTGGGAGCAGTCCTTCCGCGCAGTATATCTTTATGCCCGGCGGCCACATTTATACCGTCCGCGTCCAGAACCACCGGTCCTTCAAAATGCTCCAGCACCGCTTTTGTAACCGCCAGGGTCCCCTCGGACTGGCCCAGACCGGGGCCGATGAGCACCGCGTCCAGCTTCGGCAGGCGTTCCAGGATCTCCGGGATCGCTTCGGCGCTGAGCCTGCCGCCCTCGTCAGGAAGCGGAAAGACCACAGGCTCCGTCAGTTTCACCGCCTCGATGGCGTAGATGCTCTCTGGCACCCCCAAAAACACCAGCCCCGCGCCGCTGCGCAGGGCTCCCATGGCAGAAAGGGCCGCCGCGCCGGTATAGCCCCGGGATCCGCACAGCAGCAGGATCTTTCCAAAATCTCCCTTATGGGCAAAGGGATCCCGGTCCGGGAGGATGGTTAATACCTTTTCGTGATTCAGTTCTTTCATGGAAACCACTCCTTCTGTCTGTTAAAATAACCATATCATAAGCGCATTTTCCAGTCAAGGGGATTCAAATTGTAGTTTATAGTGCTGTTCACAAACCCACTTGGCTCTCCCTCTGGGAGAGCTGGCACGCCGAAGGCGTGACTCTGCGCCCGCAGGCGCGTTTCGGAGCGCAACCGCCCGAAGGGCGGCTCTTAGCGCGGAGATGAGAGGGCCCTCTCCGCC
>JAFUMG010000077.1 GCA_017473225.1 Oscillospiraceae bacterium
CCATCGAGGTTCCCGCACCCAACAATATCATTATCCGCGGCATCGACAAGCAGGTCGTTGGCCAGTTTGCCGCTGAAGTCCGTGGTAAGCGTCCCCCCGAACCCTACAAGGGCAAGGGCATTAAGTATACCGACGAGGTCATCCGCCGCAAGGTTGGTAAGACCGGCGGTAAGAAGTAATGGAGGTGCTGTGATATGGTTAGCAAGATTGACAAGAAGGCTATGCGCCTGAAGCGGCATGTCCGCGTTCGTGGCAAGATCTCCGGCACCCCTGAGCGTCCCCGTCTGAACGTGTTCCGCAGCAATGCGAACATCTACGCCCAGATCATCGACGACGTCAATGGCGTGACTCTGGTTTCCGCCAATACGCTGGAGAAGGAATTTGAGGGCGCCACCGGCAACTGCGAAGCTGCCAAGAAGGTTGGCGTGGTCATCGCAGAGCGTGCGAAGGCTAAGGGCATCGAAGAGGTCGTTTTCGACCGCGGCGGCAATGTTTACCATGGCCGTATCGCTGCTCTGGCTGAGGGTGCTCGCGAGGGCGGCCTGAAGTTCTAAGTGTTGAGGAGGAAAAGAAATGGCTTATAATAAGACTTCTAACAATGAAGCTCCCGAGCTCATTGAGAAGGTCGTTTACCTGAACCGCGTCAGCAAGACCGTTAAGGGCGGCCGCGTGATGAAGTTCTCCGCTCTGGTCGTCGTCGGCGACGGCAAGGGCACTGTGGGCTATGGCCTGGGCAAGGCTGCCGAGGTTTCCGAGGCTATTCTGAAGGGCATCGCTGATGCCAAGAAGAACATGGTCAAGGTCTCCCTGGCTGGCGACACCATTCCTCATGATGTTATCGGCATCTTCGGCGCCGGCACTGTTCTGCTGAAGCCCGCTCCTGCCGGTACCGGCGTTATCGCCGGCGGCGCTGTCCGTGCCGTCATGGAGGCTGTTGGTATCAAGAACATCTGCGCCAAGTGCCTGCGTTCTAACAACCCCCAGAACGTTGTCAAGGCCACTATGGCTGGCCTGACTTCTCTGCGTTCCCCCGAGCAGGTTGCTGCTATCCGTGGTAAGAGCGTGGAAGAAATTGTTGGTTAAGGAGGGCAATTAACATGGCAAACCTGAAGATTGAGCTTGTTAAGAGCCTGAACGGTCGTCTGGAAAAGCACATCGCAACTGCTGAGTCCCTGGGTCTGCGTAAGATCGGCCAGGTCACCATCCAGCCCGACAACACCCAGACCCGCGGCAAGATCGCCAAGATCGGCTATCTGCTGAAGGTCACTGAAGTTGAGTAAGGAGGAGAAGAACAATGAAGATTCATGAACTTTCTCCCGTCGCTGGCTCCACTTTTGTGGGCAAGCGTAAGGGCCGTGGCGTCGGTACCGGCAACGGTAAGACCGGTGGCCGTGGCCACAAGGGCCAGAAGGCCCGTTCCGGCGGCAAGGTCCGTGCCGGTTTCGAAGGTGGCCAGATGCCTCTGGCTCGCCGCATCCCCAAGCGTGGTTTCAACAACATCTACGCAAAGCCTCTGACTGCCATCAACCTGGTTAGCCTGAACCGCTTTGAGGATGGCGCTGTTGTTGACGCTGCCGCGCTGATTGAGGCCGGCGTTATTTCCAACTGCCCCTACGGTCTGAAGGTGCTGGGCAACGGCACTCTGACCAAGAAGATCACTGTTAAGGCTGCGGCTTTCTCTGAGTCTGCTAAGGAAAAGATCGAGCAGGCAGGCGGAAAGGCCGAGGTGGTTTAAGTGTTCAAGACACTGCGCAACGCATGGCAGATCCCCGAACTGCGCAAGAAGCTGCTGTTCACTCTGCTGATCCTGTTGCTGTACCGTATCGGTAATGTGATCCCTGTTCCCTATATCGACACGGGTCTGATGGCTGATTACTTTGAATCCACCCTGTCCACCACCATCCTGGGCCTGTACAACGCAATGAGCGGCTCCGCCTTCGCACAGGCGTCCGTCTTTGCGCTGTCCATCCAGCCCTACATCAACGCTTCCATTATCATCCAGCTGCTGACCATCGCCATCCCCGCTCTGGAGCGGCTGGCCAAGGAAGGCGGCGAGGCTGGTAAGAAGAAGATTGAGCGCATTACCCGCTACACCACTGTGGGCCTGGGCCTGCTGATGGGTTGGGCTTATTACCAGATGCTGTCCAGCAGCTCCTTCGATGGCATCATCGAGAAGGAAGGCTTCCTGCCCGCTCTGGCGATCATCCTGACCTTCACCGCTGGTTCCGCCATTGTCATGTGGCTGGGCGAGCAGATCACTGAGTTCGGTATCGGCAACGGTATCTCCATGATCCTGTTCGCGAATATCATTTCCCGTATCCCCGCCATGATCAACACCGCCTTCACCATGACCTGGTGGGTCGTTCTGATCGTTGTCGTGGGTATGGCTGCGATGGTTCTGTTCATTGTCTTCATCAATGACGCAGAGCGCCGCATCCCCATCCAGTACGCCAAGCGCGTGGTTGGCCGCAAGATCTATGGCGGCCAGAACACCAACCTGCCCATCAAGGTGAGCATGTCCGGTGTTATGCCCGTTATCTTCGCCAGCTCCATCTGCTCCATCCCCGCTACCATTGCTACCTTCATGGGCAAGACCAGCGGCTGGTGGTATGAGAACCTGTGGAGCTCCGAGAGCTGGGTGTACTGCATCGTTTACGGCCTGATGATCTTCTTCTTCAGCTGGTTCTACTCCACCATTCAGTATGATCCCGTGGAGATCGCCAACAACCTGAAGAAGAACGGCGGCTTCATCCCCGGCTTCCGTCCCGGCAAGCCCACCGCTGACTTCATCAAGAAGGTCATCAACAAGATTGTTGTCTTCGGCGCTGTTTACCTGGCAATCGTGGCGCTGCTGCCCATCATTGCCGGCAACCTGGTCGAAGGTATCTCCAACCTGGCCATTGGTGGCACTTCCGTCATCATCGTCGTTGGCGTTGCTCTGGAGACTGTGAAGGCTCTGGAGGCCCAGATGCTGATGCGCCACTACAAGGGTTTCCTGGACTGAGATAGGAGGCAAGGGTATGAACCTGATCCTGTTGGGCGCCCCCGGCGCCGGTAAAGGTACCCAGGCTGAGCTGCTGATGAAGCAGCTCGGCATCCCCGGTATTTCCACCGGTAACATGCTCCGCGAAGCTGTCGCCAACGGCAGCGAAGTGGGCAAAAAAGCGAAGTACTGCATGGACAACGGCCTGCTGGTCTCCGACGATATCATCATGGACATCGTCGCGGAGCGGGTGGCCCAGCCCGACTGCAAGAACGGTTTCATTCTGGACGGCGTGCCCCGCACGCTGGCCCAGGCTGAAGCGCTGGAAGCACGGGGCATCCAGATTGACCATGTGGTTTCCATTGAGATTGACGATTCTGTGATCGAGGGCCGTATGACCGGCCGGCGTGTGTGCGGCAAGTGCGGCGCCAGCTATCACATCGTCGCCAATCCCCCCAAGGTCGACGGCATCTGCGACAGCTGCGGAAGCGCTCTGATGATCCGCAAGGACGACGCACCCGAAACGGTGCGCAATCGTCTGAAGATCTACCACGAGCAGACGGAGGTCCTGAAGGACTTCTACACCCAGCGTGGCAAGGTCCGCCTGATCGAGGGCAACCAGCCCATTGATAAAGCCAACGAGGAGATACTCAAGGCGATAGGGGCAAAGGCATGATCGCAATTAAGAATGAACATGAACTTGAGTCCATGCGTCAGGCTTGTAGAATTACCGCGGCAGCCCGTGCTTTGGCAGGGGATATGGTAAGACCTGGCGTATCGACCAAGGAGATTGACAAAGCCGTCTGCGATTTTATCGTCAGTCAGGGCGCGAAACCGTCGTTCCTGAATTATGGCGGCTTCCCTGCAAGTGCCTGCATCAGCGTCAACTCCACGGTGATCCACGGAATTCCGAACGGTTACGTTCTGAAGGAAGGGGACATCGTGAGTGTGGACGTGGGTGCCTACTATAAGGGTTTTCATGGAGATTGTGCTGCGACATATGCCTGCGGTGAGATCAGCGCCGAAGCACAAAAGCTGATCGATGTCACGAAGCAGAGCTTTTACGAGGGCCTTCGCTTCGCGACCCAGGGACATCGCGTCTCTGATATCTCCCACGCCATTCAGACGTATGTGGAGTCTAACGGTTTTTCAGTTGTTCGTTCCTTCGTAGGTCACGGCGTGGGACGACAGCTGCATGAGGAGCCGGAGGTGCCGAATTTCGGCAGACCCGGACATGGTCCCAGACTGCTGCGGGGCATGACGCTGGCCATTGAGCCCATGGTGAACGCTGGTGTGTACGACGTTCGGGTGCTCAAGGATGGCTGGACAACCGTCACTGCCGACGGCAAGCTCTCGGCCCATTATGAAAATACTGTACTCATCACCGACGGCGAGCCGGAAATACTCACCGTCACTGAAGGACTTTGAACTATGGATCCAGCTATACCGGATATTACAATTTCGGATGTGGTAGTTTCCACAGCAGGCCGGGATCAGGGACAGCTGTTCTATGTGATAGGCACAGATGATATGTTCCTGATGCTGGTCAACGGAAAGGACCGTACACTGGATAAGCCGAAGCGGAAAAAGCGGAAGCACGTTCAAAAGGTCCTTCGCTCTGAGACCAGAGTCGCCGGTAAATTAAGAAACGGCGGCAAAGTGCTCAACGGCGAATTACGAAGAGACCTGGCCTTCCTGGCCGGGGAAATGCAAGCGAACAACCTGGGAGGTTAACAACTTGGCAAAGGACGACGTAATCGAGATTGAGGGCATCGTAGTCGATGCACTGCCGAATGCAATGTTCACTGTTGACATTGGCAACGGTCACACCATTCTGGCACACATTTCCGGCAAGCTCAGAATGAATTTCATTAAGATCTTGCCCGGTGACAAAGTAACCGTTCAAATGTCTCCTTACGATCTGACTCAGGGTCGGATCACCTGGAGAAGCAAGTAAGACACAAGA
>JAFUMG010000041.1 GCA_017473225.1 Oscillospiraceae bacterium
CAGATACATCCACTTCTATAACTCCGAGCGCATCCAGAATAAAACTGGAGTGGCGCCGCTGACGCTGCGCCACTCCGCGTAAAACTAAATATTTCCTACATAGGGGCTTTTTGTACTGTCCGCACAATCTGGGGCAGTACAGTCACAGTGGAGCTGTTTTTTATCGGGATCAATATCTGCCGAAGGTGCAGTTGGGCCAGTGGCAGACCTTGCACATCTGGCACAGGCCGCCGTCGGCAAGGCCGGTGAGCTCTTCCTTGGTGATCCTGTCGCCGGCGAAGATCTGGGGCAGCAGTACGTCAAAAACGGTGGTGGGCAGGCTGATGGCCGCGCCGGGGACGCCCAGCACGGGGATATCGCCCAAGTATGCCACCAGCGTCATATTGCCGGGCTGGGAGGGAACGCCGTGGGTCACGATGTCGGCGCCCAGACGGCGGATGGCGGTGGGGGTCAGGTCATCGGGGTCCACACTCATGCCGCCGGTGAAGATCAGGAAGTCCGCGCCGTTGTCCAGATGGGCCTTCGCCGCGTTCACGATTCCTTCCAGATCGTCATCGCAGATGGTGACGCCCACAATTTCGCAGGGATACTGCTTCATCTTGGCCCGGACCACGGGCTCAAACTTGTCCTTGATGCGGCCGGTGTAGACCTCGCTTCCGGTGATGACCACGCCCAGCTTCTTGTCCTTGTAGGGGCGCAGGTCGATGAGCTTTTCGTTGGCGCACAGCCGCTCGGCCTCGATGATCTGCTCCTCCTTGGTCACCAGGGGGACGATGCGCATGGAAGCCAGACGGGCGCCCTCTTCCACGGGATAATGGTCAGGGAGGGTGGCGATGGTCAGGTCACCGATGGAATTGACCTTGGTCAGCAGCTCCCGGTTTACCCGGAACATGCCCCGCCGGTCGGCAAACAGCAGGACCTTGCCCTCAGAGGGCTCGGTATAGTGGGCGCCCTCTACGGGGCACATGGCGGCCATCCGGCGGGCGCAGTCCTCCTCGTGGATCTCTCCGGCGTCGGCTTCCCAGACGAAAATGGTCCGCTTGCCGATGTCCAGCAGGTGGGGGATATCCTCCTCCCGGATGATATGGCCCCGCTTGAAGGCGGCGCCTTTGAAGCCGTCCTTCATTTCGGTGATGTCGTGACACAGCTCCATGCCCACAGCGTTTTCAACATTGATCTTTTTCATATGCGTTCCTCGTCTCTTTTTTTAATCGTGTAAAAGCAGCACGGACTCCGGGGGAAGGCAGATCTCCACTTCATCCGACCGTATTTGCAGCCATTTGTCCTTGTCCATCAGCCAGCCGAGGGGCGCACCCTCGTCGGCGCCGATGGGCCGGAGCATGGCGGTATAGGAAAATGGATCCTCGATTTCCGCAACGACCTTGCAGCGGAAGGTATTCTCGCCGGGAGCGGGGCGGATTCTGCGCATCCGGATGCCGATGGAGGTGACCTGGTCGGTCAGGTTCGGCAGCTTCAGGGAGATGCCCCACTCCGTGGCGTAGACCGTGTCCGCGTCGATCCGCCGGACGGCGGAGATATTCTTGCAGCCCGTTAAAGTCGCGCCGGCGCGGGTCTTGGGGTCGGCGAAGACATCGGCCTTGGCGCCCAGAGCCTCCACCCGGCCATTTGCCATGATGGCGATCTTATCGGACATCCGGAAGACCTCGTCCCGGTCGTGGGAGACCAGAATGACGGATCTTCCGAATTTGCGGATGACCTGACGGACCTCCTGCTCCAGCTTGAAGCGCAGGTGGCTGTCCAGCGCGGAGAAGGGTTCGTCCAGCAGCAGGATCCGGGGATTGGACACCAGGATCCGGGCCAGAGCCACCCGCTGCTGCTGGCCGCCGGAGAGCTGATGGGGATAGCGGCCCGCGTACTCCGTCAGACCGAAGCTGTCCATGACGGAATCAATGGCTTCCTGACGCTTCCGCTTGTCCTTTTCCCGCTTGGCGCCGGCCTGGATATTCTGCAGCACCGTCATGTTGGGGAACAGGGCGTAGTTCTGGAACATCAGGCCGGTCCTGCGCTGCTGGGGGGTCAGGTTGATCTTCTTTTCGGAATCGAAGAGGGTGACGCCGTCTACGATGATCTTGCCCCGGTCGGGCTTTTCGATACCGGCGATGCACTTGAGGGTCAGGCTCTTGCCGCAGCCGGAGGCGCCCAGCAGGGCGATGGTCTCGTCGCCGGCCTCGAATTTGGTCTTCAGGCGGAAGGAGCCCAGATCTTTCTCGATGTCAACATAGATGGACATTTAAATCCCTCCTTTCCTGCGGCTGCCGTTTTTCTTTTCCAGCATGTTCACGGCCAGCAGCACCACGAAAGAGATGGCCAGGTTCACCAGGACCCACTTCATGGCGGAGCCGTCCTCATTGGTGCGCCAGAGCTGATAGACCGTGGTGGAAATGGTGGCGGTCCTGCCGGGGGTGTAGCCGCAGATCATGGAGGTGGCGCCGTATTCACCCAGGGCACGGGCGAAGGCCAGGACCGTGCCCGCCAGAATACCCTGGCGGCAGTAGGGCATCCGTACCCGCCAGAAGATATAGGTGTTGCTCAGGCCCAGACTCTGGGCGGAGTAGGCCAGGGTCTCGTCAAAGGACTCAAAAGCGCCCCGGGCGGTGCGGTACATCAGCGGGAAGATGACGACGGTGGTGGCGAAAATGGCGGACCACCAGTTCATGGTCAGCTTCAGATCCAGATGCTCCAGGAACCAGGAGCCGATGATCCGCTTGGGACCCAGGATCCGCAGCAGAAGCCAGCCGACGACCGTAGGCGGCAGCACCAGCGGCAGGGTCAGAAACACATCCAGCACGCCCTTGATGAGCCTTGGGGTCTTGGCGATGTAGTAGGCCGCGAAGATGCCCAGAAAGAAAATGATGACCGTGCTGATCAGAGCGATGCGGATGGAATTATATAGAGGGAACCAATCCATAACTTTTTCCTCCAATTATGAAAAACAGGCGGGCGGAAATCCGCCCGCCTGTATCCGATTATAGCATATGTTTCGCGATTAGGCAACAGGGGTGAAGCCGACGTTTTCGAAAACGGCGTCAGCGGCGTCGCCGGTCAGGTACTCCAGGAAGGCCTCGGCAGCCTCGGCGTTCTGGGAGACGTTCAGAACGGCGGCGGGGTAGATGACCTGGCCGCACATCTCGGCGGTGGCGGTATCCACGACGGTCAGGCCGGCGGAGAAGGCGTCGGTCTGGTAGATGATGCCGCAGTCAACGGTGGCCTCGCTGACCTGGGTGGTGACTTCCTTGACGTTGGAGCCGTAGGTGATGCAGCCGGCGTTGGCCAGATCTTCCTCGACCAGCTCGAAGTAAGCCAGGATCTTCTGGGTGTACTGGCCCACGGGGACGTCGGCGTTGCCCATAGCCAGCATGATGGAGCCGTCGGACAGGCCGGCGATCAGATCGTCATAGGACTCGATACCGGCGGGGTTGCCTTCGGGAACAGCCAGGGCGACCTTGTTCTCCAGAATGTTGAAGCGGGTGCCTTCCAGCACAAAGTCCAGGCCATCGGTGTTGACGGAAGCGTCAGCGGTGATGTCCAGCTGGTTCATCTGCTTCTGGCCTGCGGAGATGAAGATGTCGCAGTCGGCGCCTTCCTGGATCTGGGTCTTCAGAGTGCCGGAGGAGTCGAAGTTGAAGGTCAGGGTGACGTTGGGGTTCTCGTCCATGTACATGGCGCCCAGCTCGGTCAGGGTCTCCTGCATGGAAGCGGCGGCGAAGACGATCAGCTCAACGGGCTCGGCTTCCGCTTCTGCCTCGGTGGGAGCTTCCGTAGCTTCCACGGCGGGAGCGTCGGTGGGGGCCTCGGTGGCGGGGGTGTCGTTGCTGCTACAGCCGGCGAACAGAGCGGCCAGCATGGCGATGGTCAGCAGCATGGCAAGGATCTTTTTCATGGTTCTTCCTCCTGAAATGTGGAATATATTTGAAAGATGAAGCGTGCAACTCGTCGCTTTTTGCTTTCGTCGATCAGTATATCACAAAAAAAGAAAAAAGTCAGTTGGCAGAACAACATTTTTGTGATATAATCATAAAAAATTAAAATAAGATGTGAGGATTTATCAATGGACGAGATTCTGGAGGCGCTTTGCGCCTGTATGCTGTTTCGGGATATCCCCGAGCGGATCGTGGAAGAGTATGTTCTGCCCTGCGGAACGCTGCGGGAATATCCGAAGGACAGCCATCTGATCATGTATCAGGAGCAGGTCGATTATTTGAGCGTGGTGGTTTCCGGTAGGATCAACACCCAGCATGTTTTCCCGGATGGCAGCTACAGCATCATCGATACCATCGAGGTGTCCGAGGTCCTGGGAGCGGACCTGATCTGCACCAAGAGCCGGGTGTCCCCCTATTTCGCGGTGGCCGCCGTGCCCTCCCAGGTCCTGATGTTCCCGATCTCCTTTGTGATGGAAAAGCGCAGCTTGCCGGAGGAATATCGGCTGGAGGTGATCAACAAGCTGCTGATGATCATTTCCAACGGCAGCGTCCGAAAGGACTATCGGCTGGCGATCCTTTCCCAGAAGGGCCTGCGGGAGCGGATCATGACCTATCTGACCATGCAGGCGGACAAACGCCACTATCCTTCCTTCCAGATCCCATTTTCCCGGGAGGAGCTGGCGTCCTATCTGTGTGTCAACCGCAGCGCGTTGTCCAATGAGCTGGGGCGGATGCGCGATGACGGCCTGGTCTCCTTCTGGAAGGACCACTTCATCCTGCAGAATTGGAAGAACAAAGGAAAACAATGATGAAGATCCAGGCTGTGATGCCCACAGCCTGGATCTTTTTGGCAGAAGTTCACAATTTGTTCCATTGTTTTTCAGCGACAATTCAAGTTGATATGCGATAATGGCTGCGACAATCCCAGAAAAGGAGTATCGATTATGAGCAACGAAGCACAACGGGATGACGCGCTCTTTGAAGCGCTGGGAAAAAATAAGAAAAAACGCAGGCAGAAGATCATCCGCACGGTGGTGATCGTGGTGGTGGTCCTGGCTGTGATCCTGACGGCGGCGGTGGTGATCCTGCGCCGGCAGGTGCGGGAGCGCTTCGCCGGCAGTACCGCGGAGGTTCAGAGCTATGAAGCCAGCCGGGGCACCATCAGCACCACGGTCTCCGGCTCCGGCAGCCTGACGGAGGTGGACCTGGAGCAGCTGGAGATCCCCGACGGCGTGGAGATCCTGGAGGTCCTGGCCGAGCGGGATGACATCGTCGAGGAAGGCGATGTGCTGGCCGAAGTGGATATGGCTTCCGTCATGACCGCCCTGTCCGGCCTCCAGGCGGAGCTGGACGAGCTGGATGAGCAGATCAGTGACGCCAAGGGCGATACCGTCAGCAGCTCCGTTACCGCCGGTGTCTCCGGCCGGGTGAAGATCCTCTACGCCCGGAAGGGCGACAGCGTGGTCAACTGCATGGCGGAAAATGGCGCGCTGGCGGTGATCTCGCTGGATGGCTTCATGGCGGCGGATATTGAGACCGATGCCCTCAGCGCCAGTGATGCAGTGACGGTGCTCCGCGCTGACGGCAGCGAGATCGACGGCACCGTCGAGACCGTGAGCCGGGGCGTCGCCACCATCCTGGTCAGCGACAACGGCCCGGAGTACGACGAGGAAATTACGGTACTTTCCGCCGACGGCACCCAGATCGGCACCGGGAAACTGTATATCCACAATCCGCTGTCCGTCACCGGTTACGCGGGCACCGTTTCCAATGTGTCTGTGTCTCTGAACAGCCGGATCTACAGCACCACCACGCTGTTTACCCTGAAGGACACCAGCTCCAGCGCCAATTATGACACCCTCCTGCGCAGCCGCAGTGAGAAGGAAGAGGAGCTGATGGAGGTGCTGACCATCTACCGGGACGGCGCCATCCTGGCTCCCTTCTCCGGCAAGGTCAGCTCCATCGACTACAGCGAGGAGAACACGGCAGTTCTGCTGACCATGTGCCCCAATGAGCAGATGAGCGTCACCATCAGCGTGGACGAGACGGATATCCTCTCTCTGGAAGAGGGGCAGGAGGCGGACATCACCGTCAGCTCCGTCAGCGAGGATGCCTTCACCGGCACCGTCACGGAGATCAGCAAGGTGGCCACCACCTCCTCCGGCGTCACGGTGTATTCCGCGGTGGTGACGCTGGATAAGGCCGAAGGTATGCTCCCGGGTATGACCGCCAGCGTGGATGTGAAGATCGAGGGCGTAGAGGACGCTATTCTGGTGCCCGTGGAGGCGGTCCATCAGACCAGCGCCATCAGCTATGTCTATACCAGCTACGATGAAGAGACCCAGACCTACGGCGATATGGTGGAAGTGGTCACCGGCCTGTGGGGAAGCAATTATGTGGAGATCGTTTCCGGCATCGAGGAGGGCACCACGGTCTACTACACCGAGGAAGTGACCTTCAGCTTCGGCTTCGGCGGTATGGGTGGCATGGAGGGCGGCTTCTCCTTCGAGGTCTCCGGCGATGGTATGCCTTCCGGCGATTTCAGCGGTATGCCTTCCGGCGGCGGTGACCGTGGCGACCGGGGCGGCAATTCCGGCGGTATGCCCTCCGGCGGCGGACCCGGCGGCATGGGCTAAGGAGGCATCCTTATGATCGAGCTGAAAGACGTTTGCAAATTCTATCAGGTGGGCGAGGACCGGGTCCGCGCGCTGGACCATGCCTGCCTGCATATCTATCCCCATGAGTTCGTCAGCATCATCGGTCCTTCCGGCAGCGGCAAATCCACCCTGATGAACATCATCGGCTGTCTGGACGTGGCGGACGCGGGCAGCTATCTGCTGGACGGCCTGCCCATCGAGCAATATTCCGAAAACCAGCTGGCCCAGGTCCGCAACCACAAGATCGGCTTCGTATTCCAGAGCTTCAATCTGATCCCCAAGCTCTCCGCCGAGGAAAATGTGGAGCTGCCCCTGATCTATCAGGGTGTGAAGCGGGCGGAGCGGCAGCAGCGGGTGAAGGAAGCCCTGCGGCGGGTGGGTCTGGAGAAGCGGGCCAAGCATCTTCCCACGGAGCTTTCCGGCGGCCAGCAGCAGCGTGTGGCCATTGCCCGGGCCATCGTCACCAACCCCAAGCTGATCCTGGCGGACGAGCCCACCGGCGCGCTGGATTCCAAAACCACCCAGGAGATCATCGACATTTTCCATGATCTCCACGCGCAGGGCAATACCATTGTCCTGATCACCCACGACAATGACGTTGCGAAGCAGGCCTCCAGAAGCGTCCACATTCTCGATGGCCGGATCACGGAGGTGAAGCTGTAATGCTGTCTTTTAAAATGGCGCTGCGCAGTATCAGCGCCAACAAAATGCGGGCAATGCTGACCATGCTGGGCATCATCATCGGCGTCATGGCGCTGGTGGTGCTGGTGAGTCTGGTCAGCGGAGCGACCACGTCGGTCACCGACGCGGTGTCCGATCTTGGCAGCAGCCTGATCAGCGTCACCGTCTCTGATGACAAGGGCGCTCCTGTGACCCTGGAAACTTTGGAGGAATGGATGGATGAGGAGGAGCTGGGCCTGATCGCCCCGGCGGCCACCGATTCCGTCACCGGCAAGCATGAGGGAGAATATGATTCCGTGACGGTCTATGGCACCACCCCCGCCTATTACGAGGTGCAGGACCTGCAGCTGTCCATGGGCCGCTGGCTGAAAAGCACCGACCTGGACAATCACAGCTATGTCTGCGTCATCAACGAGACCGCCGCTGCGGAGCTGATCGGCTATACCGACTGCGTGGGCCAGACACTGTCTCTGGACGGGGTGGAATTCACCGTTGTGGGCATTCTGTCCGACGATGACGATTCCCTGACGGCGGTGTTCTCCTCCGGCAGCCTGGTGGCTTACATTCCCTATACCTCTCTGATGCGGCTGTCCGATTCCGTGACCGGGGAGATCACCAGCTTCTATGTGGCCGCGGCGGAGGGAAGCGCTCTGGATGTGGCGGAAGCCAGAATGGAAGCGCTTCTGCTGGAGCGGTTTGAAGAGGATGAGGATGCCTACAGTATCTCCTCCCAGGATGTGCTGGAGGATGCCATGAGCAGCATCACCTCCACCCTCACGATTCTGCTGGGCGGCATCGCGGGCATTTCCCTGGTGGTGGGCGGCATCGGCATCATGAATATCATGCTGGTCACCGTTACCGAGCGTACCCGGGAGATCGGCATCCGCAAGGCCATCGGCGCCAGCCGGGGCACGATCCTGACCCAGTTCCTGATAGAAGCGGTGGTATTGTGCATGATGGGCTGCTGCCTGGGTATTTTCCTCAGCTGGGCGATGCTTCAGGCGGTGAATACCGTGGTGGCCAGCACCGGCATGGCCTTCGGCCTGAACGGCGGCGTGGTGATGATCGCGGTGGTATTCTGCTTCCTCATCGGTGTGGTCTTCGGCCTGTACCCCGCCAATAAGGCGGCGAAGATGAAGCCCATCGATGCGCTGCACTATGGAGGATGACCCAATGATGGATAAAACGAAGAAAAAACAGATCAAGCGGATCATCGCGCTGGCTTGCGTCGCGGTGGTCGTGGTGCTGCTGGCGGTGATGCCGCTGCTGGCCGCTTCCGACGCGGAAGCCGAGGGCCCCACCGCCAGCATCCTGTCCGGCAATGCCGCGATGGGCAGCATTTCCACCGCCGTCAAGGGCGGCGGCACCCTCGCTGAAGAGGAAGCTGTGGAGATCACCGTCCCCAGCGGCGTGATGCTGAAGGAATTTCTGGTTAAGAACGGCGATACGGTGGCGGAGGGCGATGCCCTGGCGGCAGTGGACCGGGTCAGCGTGATGGACGCCATCACCCAGGTCCAGGAGACGCTGGAATATCTGGCGGAGCAGCTCCAGGACGCCCGGGATGAGGAGGTCTCCGATACTGTCACCGCACAGACCGGCGGCCGTGTGAAGATCCTTTACGCCGAGCCCGGCGACAGCGTCCAGGAGGTCATGCTGGAGCACAGCGCTCTGGCGGTGCTGTCCCTGGACGGCCTGATGGCGGTGAAGCTGGACAGTGGCGGCGATGTAGCCACCGGCGACAGCGTTTATGTGACCTTTGAGGATGGCACGGAAGTGGAGGGCGTTGTGGAGTCCGCACTGGGCGGCACCGTGGTGGTGACCGTCGAGGATGAGGGCTATGAGCCCGGCACCACAGTGTACGTCTCCAACGAGGACCGCCGTCTGGGCAGCGGCACGCTGTATATCTACAATGAGTGGCGGGCCACCGCCTATTCCGGCACGGTTTCCGGGGTGAAGGTGGCGGAGGAAGCCACCGTCTCCTCCGGGGCGACGCTGATGACCCTGACGGATACGGAATTCACCGCCCAGTTCCAGACCCTGAGCCAGCAGCGCCGGGAATACGAGGCGCTGATGCTGGAGCTGTTCCGGTTGTACCAGACGGAGGAGGTCCTGGCTCCCTGCGGCGGCGTGGTCTCCGGCGTGGATGAGGACAGCGCGTTCCTGCTGTCCGACAGCGGCGAGGGCTGGTTCCTGAGCTTCCTCGCCAACGCCCCCAATGGTGATGATGAGAAGACCTACAGCAATTACCTGGCCCAGGTGACGCTGACCGGTGAAAACGGCTGGGAGCTGCTGGTGAATCCCCAGAGCCTTGAGATCACCGATTATAAGCTCCTGTCCGAGGTGGAGATCGAGACCGCCTTTATGACGGAAGCGGCGGTGTACGCCGGAACGGCGCCGATCTATGAGCTGGTGGAGGGAGAATGGCGGCAGATCGAGGCTTCTGAAATCGCGGCGGGAGACATCCTGCTGTTCGCCGGCGATGAGACGGGCAGCTTCGTCTGGGTGGTCCGGATCAGCGGCGATGCGGAGACGGAAGAGCCTACGGAGCCGACCGTGCCTGCGGAGCCAGAGGAACCGGTCACGCCTACTGAGCCCACCACTCCCACGGAGCCTGAAAATACGGAAGGATCCACAGTGCCCACCATGCCTTCGGAAGGCGGCGTTACCGTGACGCCCGGCCAGAACGGCGGCTATACCGGCTCCTTCCCGGGGATTACCGGCGGCGATACCGCCGAGGAGGAGACCTTTGAGCTCTATTCTCTGGATGGCACCACGATCATGTCCGTGACCGCCCAGGATCAGATGACCGTTTCCATCACCGTGGACGAGCTGGATATCGGCAAGCTCACCGAGGGTATGACCGCAGAGGTGAAGCTGGATGCCCTGAAGAATGAGACCTTCACCGCAACGGTCACCGATGTGGCCACCAGCGGCAGCAGTAAATTCACCGTGGAGCTGACCCTGGACCGGGGAGAGCGGATGCTTTCCGGCATGAACGCCACCGTGACCATCGGCTTGGACACGGCCGCGTCGGTGTTGACGGTTCCTGTGGCGGCCCTGAATGAAAACGGCGGCGAGACCTTTGTCTACACCTCCTATGACGAAAAGTCTGGGGAGCTGGGGGAGCCCGTCGTGGTGGAGACCGGCATCTCTGACGGCGAAAACGTGGAGATCCTTTCCGGCCTTCAGGAAGGCCAGACCTGTTATTACGCCTATTATGACACCCTGGAGCTTTCCACCGCCGTGGAGAGCGGCGGCAGTCTCTTTGGAAGATAAACGAAAAGGGCACCTGAAAAGGTGTCCTTTTTCGAGCCTTGGAAGCAGTAGCGTAGGGCCGCGTATCGGGATAACACGCCGCGTGGCAGAAACCCGGTTGACAGTTTCGTGATTTGCGGGTATAGTTATATTATATAACACAAAGGAGGATACATATGGCATCCAAGGTATATTTCACCAATTTCAGAACCACTTACCGGGAAAATCTGCCCCAGAAGCTGGCGCGGCTGGTCAAAAAGGCCGGAATACTGGAGGGCATCGACTTTGAAAACAAATACACCGCCATTAAGATCCATTTCGGCGAGCCGGGCAACCTGGCTTACCTGCGTCCCAATTACGCCAAGGTCATCGTGGACCTGATCAAGGGTGCCGGCGGCAAGGTGTTCCTGACTGACTGCAATACCCTCTATGTGGGCCGCCGGAAAAACGCGCTGGACCATCTGGAAGCGGCCTATGAAAACGGCTATAACCCCTTCACCACCGGCTGCCATGTGATCATCGCCGACGGCCTGAAGGGCACCGACGAGGTGCTGGTGCCCATTGACGGCGACTATGTGAAGGAAGCCAAGATCGGCCGGGCTGTGATGGACGCGGATATCGTCATTTCCATGAACCACTTCAAGGGCCACGAGGCCACCGGCTTCGGCGGCGCGCTGAAGAATTTGGGCATGGGCTGCGGTTCCCGGGCCGGCAAGATGGAGATGCACTCCGCCGGCAAGCCTGTGGTCCTCAAGGGCCAGTGCGTCGGCTGCGGCGCCTGCGCGAAGATCTGCGCCCACAGCGCCATCACCATCGCGGACAAGAAGGCCTCCATCGACCATAACAAATGCGTCGGCTGCGGCCGCTGCATCGGCATCTGCCCCATGGACGCCGCTGTGGCAGCCAACGATGAATCCAACGACATCCTCAACTGCAAGATTGCGGAGTATGCCCTGGCTGTCATCAAGGACCGCCCCAATTTCCACATCAGCCTGGTGGTGGATGTATCTCCCAACTGTGACTGCCACGCGGAAAACGATGTGCCCATCGTGCCCAATGTGGGTATGTTCGCGTCCTTTGACCCGGTGGCGCTGGATGTGGCCTGTGCCGATGCCGTGAACCGCCAGAGCGTCATCTCCGGCAGTGTGCTCGATGAGCTCCCCAAGCCCCACAATGACCACTTCACCAACAGCCACCCGGAGACCAACTGGCGCTCCGCCGTGGACCACGCGGTCAAGCTGGGCATGGGCAGCAAGGAATATGAATTGATCGAGATCTGATATCATTAAGAGGACACCCGGAAGGGTGTCCTCTTAGTGTGTCAAAGAATAAGATGTCATTGCGAACCAGCCCGCATTGAATTGTGGTATGGCTGCCACCGGCAGCCATAATCATACTGATTCGCTGCGCGGAGCACCACTAGTGTGGCAATCCCCTAAATAGAAGGGAAATACCCAGATTATGTGTTTAAAATGTTTGAAAATCAGGGGGATTCCCACGCCAGTGTGCGCACTGGCTCGGAATGACATGTTTCTTAAGAGTCTCAAAAACACCCTGTTCTTGCAGTACAGGGTGTTTTCATCAATAACGGCCCGGCAGGGGATAGGGGTCCTGATAGATGGACGTGATGCGGTTCCGGGCGCAGTATTCGTGGAACAGCACGTCCACGATGAACAGCTGGCTGACCTTCGCCGCGATGGAGCCCTGCTGATGGGGCGCTTCGTTGGCGCCGCAGATCAGCACCAGATCCGCCAGCTCCGCGCCGGGGGAATTGGGGAAGCGGGTCACCAGGATCAGCTTCGCTTCGCTGTGCCGCAGGATCTCGCCCACCTCATTCAGTTCCCGGATATTGCCGGAGAAGGAGAAGTAGAGCACCACATCGTGCTTGCCCAGAAGGCGGGCGGTGTCAAACTGCAGATTGGCGTTGGAAATATAGTGGAACTTGGGGCTGACGCAGGTGAAGCGGCCCCAGGTATCCTCCGCGACGATGGAGGAATTGCCCTGGCCGAAGCAGAATATGCTGTTCGCCTGGCTGAGCAGGTCCACAGCTTCATCGATGCGGGACAGGTCCAGCTCCTTCAGTGTCTGCTGGAGGGCGTCGATGCTGATGTTGCAGAGCTTGCGGCTCTTCTGGTCGAGAGAATCGGTGGGCAGGACCGTGCTGTACAGGTCGATGCCCGTCACCTGCGTGTCGGAGCTGGAGATGGACTGGACCACAGCCAGCTTGAATTCATTGAAGCTGCCGCAGCCCACGCTGTGGCAGAAGCGGCTGATGGTGGCTTCACTGACGTCGCTGGCGGCGGCCAGCTCGGAGATGCTCTGCAGATGGACCTGCTGCTTGTGCCGCAGGATATAATCGGCTACCTTGGTCTCGGATTTGGTCAGGGTATTGTAGGAACGGATGAGGGTACTGAATATATCCTCATTCCGCAGGGAGCGTTTGTTCATCAGGCTCCCCCGATCAGGCGAGGGAGGCGATGGCGTCACGGATCCGCTGGATGGTGCGCTCGCTGCCCAGGATCTGCATGACGGTGTAGAGGTCGGGGGAATTGGTCTTGCCGGTGACGGCTACACGGATCATGGTGGAAATGTCGGCAACGGTGCCCTTGTAAGCGGCGGGGTCTGCCTTGTAGGCCTTCATGTCGGTGGTGAAGCCCATGTCGGTGGTGATGGCCTTGACCTTATCGAACCAGACGCCGGAGTCGTCGCCGATGTCGAAGGAGGCCAGGAAGCGGTTCAGCACGTCGGTAACGACGGTTTTGTCAAACTTCTCGTCGAACACGGGGGCATCCAGATACTCGTCATAGAAGAAGCCCATATAGTCCTTGGCGTCCTTCCAGACAGCCAGGTCCTTGCGGGGCTTCTTGCCGCCGCGGCCGATGGCGAGGATCCTGGTCGCGTAGGCAGGATCGGCTTCCAGCTTCTCGCCGAAGCCGGGATCGAATTCTTTTGCCCACTCCGTCAGCAGGCCGTAGACTTCCTCGGCGGTCATTCTGGAGATGACATTCTTGGAGACGTCGGTCAGCTTGGCGTAGTCGAAGAGGGAGCCAGCGGGGTTCAGCTTCTTGGGGCTGAACTTGAAGCTTTCGGCAGGGGCGTCGGGATTGGCACGGCGCCAGTCCTCAAAGTTGGAGTTCAGGATGGTCATGATGTATTCGTACACAGCCTTGACGGGGAAGCCTTCGGCCTTGTAGAAGGTCAGGGCCAGCTCCGGATCCTTCCGCTTGGAGAGCTTCCGCTTGGAGGAGCCGTCCATCTTCATCAGCGGTCCGATGTGGACATACTTGGGCAGCTTAAAACCCAGAGCCTTGAACAGCTGGATGTGGAAGGGCAGGGTGGGCAGCCACTCGTCACCCCGGACCACATGGGTGGTGCGCATCAGATGATCGTCCACCGCGTGGGCGAAGTGGTAGGTGGGGATGCCGTCGGACTTCAGCAGCACATGGTCCACGTTGTTCTCGGTGATGGTCAGCTTGCCCTTGACCAGATCGTCGAATTTGAACTGGTTCTCGATGGAGCCGGTGGAGCGGAAACGCAGCACCCAGGGGTTGCCCGCGTCCAGCTGGGCCTGGATGTCCTCCATGGAGCGGTCACGCCACATGGCATAGGGGCCGTAGTAGCCGGTGGTCTCCTTGGCGGCTTCCTGCTTTTCACGCATGGCGGCCAGCTCCTCCTCGGTGCAGAAGCAGGGATAGGCCTGGCCCTCGGAAACCAGCTTCTTGGCGTAGACATGGTAGATGGCGGCACGTTGGCGCTGACGGTAGGGACCGTAGAGGCCCGCGTCGCCGTCGATGGTGGCGCCCTCGTCGAACTGGATGCCATAGTGCTTCAGGGTGTTGATCAGAACCTCCACCGCGCCGGGGACCTCCCGCTTGGCGTCGGTGTCTTCGACGCGCAGGAACAGAACGCCGCCGCTCTGGTGGGCCATCCGCTCGGAGGTCAGGCCCTGGACCAGGTTGCCCAGATGGACAAAGCCGGTGGGAGAGGGGGCCATACGGGTGATGACCGCGCCTTCGGGATAGTTCCGGGGCGGGAACTTTTCCTCCAGGGACTCGGGGGTGTCGGTCACATCGGGAAACAGGATTTCGGCTAAAACTTTATAATCCATAGAAATCTACCTCTATTCCATAGGGCACCTCTAAAAACTCCCCTTTTGTGATTTGGACGGATCTTTGCCCCCAACTTTGCATTGCGAAAATCCCGCAATACACAAAGTATTCCGGAATTTCCGCAACTTGATTTGGAGCCAAATCTCTTGCCCAAATCATCAAAAAAGAGTTTTTAGAGGTTGCCTATAATTTCATATCATACAATATACCACTTACCGTTGCCAATGTCAATTTTTACGTTGCGTTTTTCTTGGGCGTGTGATATGATGTGGGAAGAAAATGATATCACCTGATTGAGAGGTTATTGAGATGGAAGAAACTGTTGTTAAGAAGAGAATGCTCTCCGGCATCCAGCCCTCCGGCGATCTGCACCTGGGTAATTATCTGGGCGCCATCAAGAACTGGAGCGCCCGGTCCGATAACTATGACTGCTTTTACTTTATGGCGGATATGCACACCATCACCGTGCGCCAGACCCCTGCGGACCTGCGCCGCCGGACCCTGGAGCAGCTGGCACAGTATATTGCCTGCGGCCTGGACCCGGAGAAGAACACCCTGTTCATCCAGAGCCATGTCCACCAGCACGCGGAGCTGGGCTGGGTCCTGAACTGCTATACCATGTTCGGCGAGCTGAGCCGCATGACCCAGTTCAAGGACAAGTCCGCCAAGCACGCCGAGAACATCAACGGCGGCCTGTTTACCTATCCCGCCCTGATGGCGGCGGATATCCTGCTGTACCAGCCCGACCTGGTGCCCGTGGGCCACGACCAGAAGCAGCATTGCGAGCTGACCCGGGACGTTGCCCAGCGGTTCAACGGCATCTACGGCGATGTGTTCAAGGTCCCCGAGCCCTACATCCCCGAGACCGGCGCCCGGATCATGAGCCTGAACGCCCCCGACAGCAAGATGAGTAAGTCCATGCCCGAGGGCTGCGTGTTCCTGATGGAGAAGCCCGAGGACATCCAGCGCAAGTTCAAGCGTGCCATCACCGACTCCGACACGGAAAACTGCGTCCGTTTCGACCCGGAGAACAAGCCCGGCGTTGCCAACCTGATGAGCATCTATTCCGCCGTCACCGGCAAGAGCTTTGCCGAGATTGAAGCTGAGTTTGCTGGCAAGGGCTACGGCGCCTTCAAGCCCGTGGTGGGCGACGCGGTCATCGAGCATCTGCGTCCCATCCGGGAGGAGGCCTCCAAGATCATGAAGGATAAGGCCTATCTGGAATCCGTCTACCGGGCCGGCGCGGAGAAGGCAAGCTATGTGGCGGAGAAGACCCTGCGTAAGGTCTATAAGAAGGTCGGCTTCGTCGCCAGATAATGGTCCACAGGGAGAACGATATGCAAAATAACAGCTATGAAGAGATGGACCCGGAGCTGCGGAAGGAAGTTGCCCGGGATAAGGTAAAAAAATCCACCTTCATGCGGATCCTGATCGCGGCGCTGATGATCGGCCTGACGGTCTATCTGAAGCTGACCGGCTTTGCGGCTGTGATCATGGTCGTGGCGGCCCTGTATATCCTGGTTTCTATGATCCCGGTATGGGCGATCATGAGAAAGAATATGAAGGACGCCGAGGAAGAGCCTGAAGAATAACTTGAAAAGCACCCCATCGACTGGGGTGCTTTTTGTATTATAGGGGCGTATGAAACAAGATTCATAAAAAGAGATACAGCGCCAGCGTCAGGATGGCGGTATTCTGCTCCTCGGCGCAGTCGCCGGCCATCAGGAGAAGCAGCAGCACGATCAGAAGATCCCCGGTGTCAAAATCCTTCGGGAGCAGATTCCGCAGGAAGCTCATGGGCGGCATGGAACGGACCGGCTGCCGGAAGGGCTCCGAAGCATGGGGCGGAGCCGGCGGCGGGGTGCGGTTCTGACGCTGCGGGGGCGGGGACTTTTGCTCCGGCACCTGATTGCGGCGGTAGGAGCCGTCGGACTGTGGGATGTAACGGTTATACATGGCATTCACCTGCCTGAATTGAGTTGTCCCAGGGCGGAGGTGGCCAGATTCGCCAGCTTCGCGGCACGCATGGCCCGTTCCAGCTTGCGGATCCGGTCCCGGGAGAGGAAGGGGTCCAGCGCCTTCAGCAGATTCTGCTGGTTTCGGTCAATGCCTGTCTGCTGGGCAAAGCTCATGAGCTTTTGCAGCGACGCCATGTCCAGCTCCGGCATGGCGGCTTCCTGCCGGGGCGGCTCCGGCTGGGGTGACGGGACCTGTTGGGGCTGCTGGGCGCCGCCCAGGGACTGGGCCATGGACATGATCTGCTGCATCATCGCCGGATTTCCCAGAATGGCCCCCAGCTTTTCTTCCATCTGATCCATGGCTACCTCCCCAGCCGGTCCAGGAGCTTTTTCGCCTCCGGGTCCGCCAGCAGGGAGGAGAGGGCTTTTTTCGCCTGCTCATAGTCCCCGGCTGCCGCCTGGTCCATGGCTGCTTTCAGCTCCGCGCCGCCATTTTTCTGTAAAAGAGCCAGAAGCTGCTGTCCCGCAGGGGTCCCCGCCAGCCGCATGGCCTCCTGCATCAAATTTTGATTGGAATTTTCCTGCATCTGATTGCCTCCTGTCTGAATTCCTGCTATAATATCCCTATTACCTGTAATACTATATGCAGCAAAGAATAGTTGGTGAACTATGAAGATCCTTGTTTTGTCCGATTCCCATTCCGCGCTGAGCTTCATGCGGCTGTGCATCGAAAAAGTGAAGCCGGACCATATCATCCACCTGGGCGATCATTATGACGATGGTCAGGCCATGGCAGAGGAATATCCGAATATCCCCCTGACCCAGGTGCCGGGCAATTGCGACCGCTACCGCTGTCCGCCCTTCGTACAGGAAATGCTGGTCCAGCGGGTGTGCGGCGTGAACCTGTATATGACCCATGGCCACCGGCACCGGGTGAAGCAGGATACGGGCCTGCTCCTGCGGGACGCGAAAGCCAGCCGGGTGGACGCGGTGCTCTACGGCCACACCCATGTGCCCAACTGCTATCAGGACCCGGAGGGACTCTGGATCCTGAATCCCGGCTCCTGCGGCTATTTCGGCGGCACCGCCGGCCTGATCGAAACGAAAGACGGTAAAATTGCTTGCTGCCGGCTCCTGCGGCAGGAAGATCTGGAGGATGGTTTATGATACTGACGGTTGATATCGGAAATTCCAATATTGTCCTGGGCGGCGTGGAGGGAGACAGCATTCTCTTCGAAGCCAGACTGCGCACGGACGCCACCAAGACCTCGGACGAATACTGCATCGATCTGAAGATGCTGCTGGACGTGAACCAAAGGACACCCCAGGACATCGAAGGCTCCATCATTGCCTCGGTGGTGCCCCAGGTGCTCAATTCCATGCAGACGGCCATTCGGAAGATCTCCGACAAGAGTATTCTGGTGGTGGGCCCCGGCCTGAAGACCGGCCTGAACATCCAGATCGAGAATCCCGGCCAGACCGGCGCGGACCTGGTGGTGGGCAGCGTGGCGGCCCTGCGGGAGCACAAGGCGCCCCTGATCGTCATCGATATGGGCACGGCCACCACCATGACTGTCCTGGATCAGAACGGCGCCCTGGTGGGCGGCTGCATCAGCCCCGGCGTGAAGATCTCCATGGACGCCCTGACGGACCGGACGGCGCTGCTTCCTGGACTGCAGCTGGACCAGCCCCGGAAGGCCATCGGCCGCAACACCATCGACTGTATGCGCAGCGGCATCATGATGGGCACGGCCTGCATGATCGACGGGATGATCCAGCGGATGGAGGAGGAGCTTGGTTACAGGACCACTGTCATCGCCACCGGCGGTATTGCCAAGTTCGTCATCCCCATGTGCCGCCGGGAGATCATCTATGACAAGGACCTGCTGATCAAGGGCCTGGCGGCGCTGTACCGGGACAACAAGCGGAGCTGATCACATGGTGATCAGAAACAGCAGCGCGGTGACGCTGCCCATGCCGGTGACCACAGCCAGCATGGTGTCGATGGCTTTGTTGACGAAATAGGAAGGGTCCGCGGCATTGGGATAGGCACGGCGGTAGACGTGAAGATTGGCTCTGCGCTTTGCTTCTTTCTTGGCTGTGTGTTTCATGGTTTGTACCTCCTTTGTTTTCTGTGACTACAGTATACAAATGTTCGGGTACAATAAAACGGACTGATATGGAGAAATTGAATCCTTTGTTAAGGTTTTCTGCCGGTGCTTGCATCCTTGGCGGAAATATGGTATGATAACTAAAAATTTTGTCCGGAGGTGGATTATGAAAAATTCCGGAGATTCCGCGGAAAAGCGGAACGGCGAAGATTCCGCCCTGCGCAAAGCAGGCGTGGTATTCCAGAAGATCAGGCATGTGCTCTATCAGATCGGCCTGTGGATCTACAGACTCAGAAGAGTGCTCCTGGCGATCCCCGTTGTGGTGGCTGCCATTCGGATCGCCGGCATGAATATGGAGCGGCTGCCGGAGATGGTGGGACTGAATCTCCAGTCCACCGGCGAATTTGCCCAGATGGTGACCCGGGAATACGCGGTCTACGGCCCCCTGGGTGTGACGATGCTTTGCCTGCTGCTGATGTTCTTCTCCCGCAAGGTGCTGTATCCATGGATCATCAGCATTTTCACGCTGGTGCTGCCTTATCTGATCTATCTGACCAATATCTATCCGGCGTGAAGCCGCAAAGAATAGGCAACCTCTAAAAACCCCCGGTTTTGCTGAGAACAAAACCGGGGGTTTCCGCATAGAATGGTACAGGCGCGCGTGGTTCTGAAGGGTTTGTGCAAGATGTCTAAATGTGGGGAAGGAATCTCTACAGTTTGTTTCTAGGTTGTTCAAGAATTCTTCACCAATCTCCACGCGGGTGTGGTATACTGTAGGTACACAACAGGTGAGGTGGAGAAAGCCGATGCCGTGGAAAGATCCGCGGATGACCCGACGGCGGACTCGTGACAGACCTCGTCTCAGAGAGAACATCCACATCCGGCAGCGGCCAGCCCTGGCCGCTGCTTTCCATTTTTTTAATCGCCATTGTAGGGACCGGCCTCCGGACGGTCCGCAGCGTGGCAGCTACGAATTTGACGAAGCCGATGGGAGAAAGCAGAAGCATTGCTGCCGGAGCGTCCAGGGAGGACGATCCCGCCGTCGGTTGCATCATGGAACGCCATGAAGTTCTTAGATAAGCTGAAGCGCCTGAACGCGTTGCGTTCAGGCGCTTTTGACATGTTTACTCTTCCATATCCCGCACTTTGATGTTTTTGCCGAAATAGGCCAGAATATAGGAAATGAAGGACCAGGTGAGGAAGCAGGTGTCCAGGATCGCGATGGCGTTGATCCAGCCCTCGCTGAGATCCGGCAGCAGCACCAGCAGGATCAGGCTGATAAAGAGCACCGTGGTGCAGACCTTGCCGGCGATCAGGGCGCCGGGGAGCATCTTGCCCCGTTTCAGATTCACCAGGCCGGCAATGCCCTGGAACAGCTCCTTGATGACGAACAGCACCAGCACGAACCGCAGCACCGGGTATTTGATGGACAGGCACAATGTCAGGGTGAACTGGGTGGCCTTGTCGGCGATGGGGTCCAGGATCTTGCCCAGGGTGGAGATCATGTTGAAATGCCGGGCGATCTTGCCGTCGATCATGTCCGTCAGGCAGGAGACCGCCAGAATGGCCGCAGCCAGGAAATAGTCCGTCAGGTCCTCCGCGTTCAGGTAGATAATGACATAGACGGGGATCAGCACCAGCCGGAACATGCTGAGAATATTGGGAATGGTAAATACGTCTTTCTTCCAGTCTTTTATGAACATGGATATTCCTCCGTGAGGTGTATGAATGGATACACAGACTTTACCCTATATTATAGGCATGATTTTCAAGCGAATCAAGAGGTTATGGAAGCGAAATGGAAAAATTAATAAATTGTCAACAATTTACGGTCCGCTGACCTGACGAACGGTTCCACGCCCGATATTGGCCGCCAGCGGGAAATGGAGGGCCAGCTGCTTCCAGGTGACCTTATCCAGCTCCCCGGTCATGGGCAGGCCGCTGAGGGTCTGGAAGGAGGAGATGGCGTCGCCGGTGGCCGCGTCCAGAGTGCCGGACTGGCTGGGCGTCCCAACGCTGGCGTAGGTCTGGGATAACACCAGAAGCAGCGCCTGGGCAACATACAGGTAGGGGCTGGACTCTCCCCGGCGGAGCACCTGATTGGGATTCAGAATGATATCCACCGGCTGGGCCTCCACCAACGCGGTCAGCGCGGGGTCATAGGCGGTGACGATGGCTTCCCAGGTGGCCTGGTCGGTGACGCCGGTGACGCCCAGACCGTGGTTGCGCTGGAACGCGCTGACGGCCGCCATGGTCTGGGGGCCGTAGATTCCGTCGGGTATGACCCGGGCGTACTTGTTGTCGGATTCGGCCAGGACCCGCAGCATGGTCTGCAGGCTTCGGATGGGCTGGGCGATAAAGGATTCATTGGGTCTCATCGTACCACCTCCTGTCTCACAGGGTCCTGATTGCCCACCCGGAGGTCGTTTCCGGGGAATTGGGTCATGGTTGTCGTCCTGGAATAGCGGCTTCTGGGGGGCGTCTTGGCGGCTTCCGCGGCGGTGTAGGGGAAGGTTTCCCGGCTGCGCAGGCCGATGTTCTCGATGCCGGAAAACTGATCGTAGATCTCATCCCAGGTATCATCGTCCACCTGCCCGGTTTCCGGCAGGCCGAACCACCGCTGGGCGGCCAACACCGCGTCCCGGGTCCGGGGACCGAAGATACCGTCAACAGCCACTTCGGGAATCTGGGGAATGAAGGCGGCGAGGACCGACAGCATATACTGCAAATGGCGGATCTTGTCGCCGGTATCTCCCTGCTGCAGCGGGTCCGGGTAGGACCAGTTGATGGCATAGAACTGCTGACCCTGGCTGCGCAGCTCGGAAAGACTCGTGACGGCGGTGTAAAGCCGCACCAGAGCGTACCAGGTGGCTTTCCCAACAATGCCGTCGGGGGTCAGATTGAAGATCTCCTGGAATTTTTTCACCGACGCTTCCGTACGGCTGCCGAAGATGCCGTCCACGGTGGGGACCTTGGGGATAGCGGGATAATTCTGGGAGATCCGGTTCAGGGAGACCTGGATGACCACCACATTGGGGCCGGAGGAGCCCCGGCGCAGGGCGGTGCCGGGATAGGAGGAGGTGTTGCCCCGGATGGGGGCGTTGGTCACGATCTCCACATTGCCATAATAGCTGCGGAGGATCTGGGTGGAGCTGTAGCCCTGGCGGGCCAGATTCTGGCTGCCCCACTGGCTGAGCCCCTCGCAGGTGACGGTGGTGCCGTTGCAGAATTTGGCGGCAAGGGGCTCCACGAAGCCCGGCCGGCGCAGATAATCGTTGAACAGGTCATCCACGATCCGGGCCACGTTGTCAAAGTAGCTTCTGCCGTTGACGAAGAACTGGTCATAGGCGGTGGAGCTGGTGATGTCGAAATCATAGCCCCGGCTGCGGTAGAATTCCGTATACACCCGGTTCAGGGCGAAGGAGACGATGGCCAGAATGTTGGCCCGGAGGGCGCTTTCCTCCCAGGTGGGATAGATCTCACTGGATGCCACGTTTTTGACATAGTCCGCGAAGGGCACCGTCACATTGGCGGCGGAAGCGGAAGGGGCGCCCAAGTGGACGGTGATGGACTGGGGTACAAAGGGGATAACAGTCGGCATGGCGCACCCCCTTTACAGATTCTGGGACGGGGTGACGAACAGCTCCCGCCTGTCCCACTGGTCCGGCAGCTCCGAAATGGGGATCAGCTCCAGATTCTGATCGGTGGTGGTGTCCGGGAATACCTGAAGGTCCTCATTTTCGATCTGCTCATAGCCCTTCAGCCGGGCATAGAGATTGACCCGGGTGAAGGGGATCTGGCCCGTGTCCGGGGTCTGGCCCGCTTCGATATCCGGCACGGGAACCGCAATGGGGACGATCTGGCCGCTGCGGTCGGTAATGCGCAGGGCAATGGCGGTGCCGTCGGTGGCGGTGACGGAGACGGCCACATCCGCCAGGGGGATCCGGGCGTTGCTCTCAAAGGCCCGTACCTGTATGTATCCTGTTGATGACAGAACGATCACTCCTTTCATGGCTAAAATAATCATATGCGTGCCGGGCCTTTTCGGTGCGGAAAAGGCCCCCGGCGGCTCAGAGAAAGGACTGCATCTGGCGGATATTGGCGGTTTCACAGTCCAGCAGCTTCTGGGACAGGGTGGACACCTGGCCGTCCTGACCCGCCCACTGGTGGACGTTTTTCAGGCCCGTGATCATGCCCCGGGTATTGCCCTGAATCATCATATCCGCGATCTTGGAGTCGGCGTTGCCGTAGGCCAGCTTGGCCCGGGTCATTATTTCAGACATGAAGCGGACTCCCGGGTCCAGCTCCGGCACCTCCCAGCCCCGCTGGGCGGCGATGGAATGGGCTTCGGACTCGATCAGGTCGTATTCCTGCAGCTGGGATTCCAGCGCCTTGCGCAGACCGGGCCGCATGGAGGCGTCCAGCACACTGCGGATGCCGATCTGGCCCATTTGGGTCGTTTTCAGAATGGAGGAAAGGATCTCTTTGTTGGTTTTCATGTTCATCACCTGTTTCAGCATTCCCGCAATAGTGTAAAATATGCGTTCCAAAAACGAAAAGAGCCGCATAGAATACATGGATGGAAAGGAATGTGATGATTATGTGTGCAATCGCCGGGCTCATCGGCCTGAACGCGGAAGAGGACACCCTGAAAAGAATGCTGAAGACCATGGCCCGCCGGGGCCCGGACGGGGAGGGGACCTGGAGGGAGGGCCCCTGCGCCCTGCTTCATGCCCGGCTCGCGATCATCGATCCGGCCGGCGGTAGGCAGCCCATGGAGCTGGACTTCGGCGGGGAGCATTACACCCTCGTCTACAATGGGGAGCTCTATAATACGGAGGAGCTCCGGCGGGAGCTGGCATCCCTGGGCCATGGATTCGCGGGCCATTCCGATACGGAGGTGCTGCTCCACGCCTATGCCCAGTGGGGAGAGGGGTGTCTGGAGCGGCTTAACGGCATCTTTGCCTTCGGCGTCTGGGAGCGTGGAAAACAGCGGCTCTTTCTGGCCCGGGACCGGATCGGCGTGAAGCCCTTGTTCTATGGGCTGCACCGGGGCGGGCTGATCTTCGCCTCCGAGATCAAGACCATCCTGACATACCCCACCATGAAGGCGGAACTGGATGAGGAAGGGGCGGCGGAGATCCTGCTGCTGGGCCCCGGCAGGACGCCGGGCTGCGGCGTTTTCCGGGGCATTTCGGAGCTGGAGCCGGGCTGCTGCGGGTATTTTGAAAGCGGGCGTCTGACGGTCCGCCGGTACTGGCAGCTCCGGGACCGGGAGCACCGGGAGACCTTTGAGGAGACGGCGGCCCATGTCCGTTATTTGGTGGAGGATGCCATCCGGCGGCAGATGGTGTCCGACGTGCCCATCGGCACATTTCTGTCCGGCGGTCTGGATTCCAGCCTGATCACCGCCATCTGCGCCCGGGAGATGGGGAAGCGGGGAGAGCGGCTGCGGACCTATTCGGTGGATTATGTGGATAACGACCGGTATTTCCAGGCCAGCAAATTCCAGCCAAATTCCGACAATTACTACATCCGTCTGATGCGGGATGCAGTGGACACGGACCACCACTGGACGGTGCTGAGCCCGGAGGACCTTTTGGGCGCGCTGGAGGATGCCACCCTGGCCCGGGATCTGCCCGGTATGGCAGACGTGGATTTCTCGCTGCTGGCTTTCTGCCGGGAGATCCGCAGGGATGTGAAGGTCGCCCTGTCCGGGGAATGTGCCGATGAGATCTTCGGCGGCTATCCCTGGTACCGGGACCCGGAGGTCCGGGCCGCGGATGGCTTCCCCTGGGCCCAGAATACGGATTACCGATGCGGGATGCTATGTCCCGGGCTGCGGAAGCGGATCAACGGGGCCGAGTATGTCCACGAGCGATACCTGCAAACCTGCCGGGAAAGCGACATCCTCCCCGGCACTTCTCCTCAGGAGCGGCGGATGAAGGAGATGGTCAACCTGAATTTCCGCTGGTTCATGCAGACGCTGCTGGACCGGAAGGATCGGATGAGCATGTATTCCGGGCTGGAGGTCCGGGTGCCCTTCTGTGACTGGCGCATTGCGGAATACCTCTACGGTGTTCCATGGGTCTTCAAGGACTATCAGGACCACGAAAAGGGCCTGCTGCGCCATGCCATGGCCGGGGTATTGCCGGAGGAGGTCCTGTGGCGGAAGAAGAGCCCCTATCCCAAGACCTTCGATCCCCGGTACACCCAGCTGGTCAGCGGGCGGCTGCGGCAGCTGCTGGGGGAGGATTCGCCGCTGTTTTATCTGGTTTCCAGGGAGTCCGCCGCTTCGCTTCTGGACAGCAGCGAGCCCTGGCCCTGGTACGGCCAGCTGATGAAAACGCCCCAGACCATTGCCTATCTGCTGCAGATCGATTTCTGGCTGAAGGCTTACAAAATCGATTTCACTTTTTGACGAAATCCTGATTGACGGCGGCCCGGGTTTATGCTAAAATGTTATTGTTAGATTGACTAAGTCAAACATATATTATTTGTGGAATATGCACATTAGAAATAACAGGAGGTTCCAGTATGCGGAAGACGAAGCTGATTTGTACCATTGGCCCTGCCAGTGAGAACGAAGAGACCCTGATCAAAATGATCGAAGCGGGCATGAATGTGGCCCGGCTGAATTTCTCCCATGGTACTCATGAGGAGCACAAGCGCAAGATCGACCTGATCTGCAGCGCCCGGGAAAAGACCGGCCAGCCCGTTGCCATCATGCTGGATACCAAGGGTCCTGAGTATCGTATCCGCACCTTTGAAAACGGAAAGATCACCCTGGCCGACGGCGATACCTTTACCTTCACCACCGACGAGGTGGAGGGTAATCAGGAGCGTGTGGCCGTCAATTACAAGGGCCTGGTGAATGACCTGAACGTAGGCGACCGGATCACCGTCAACAACGGCATGGTCGTTTTTGAGGTCCGGGAGCTGAAGGGCAGCGACGCCATCTGCACCGTCATCACCGGCGGCGTCCTCAGCAATAAGAAGAGCATGAGCTTCCCCAATAAGGTCATGTCCGGCCCCTACCTCAGCGAGCAGGATAAGGCGGACCTGCTCTTCGGCATTGAGAACGGTGTGGATTTCGTGGCGGCTTCCTTCGTCTCCACCCGGCAGGATGCCCAGGATGTCCGGGATTTCCTGGATGCCCATGGCGGCAATGATATTGAGATCATCGCCAAGATCGAAAACCAGGCCGGCGTGGACAACGCCGATGAAATCTGCGCTGTCTGTGAGGGCATCATGATCGCCCGCGGCGACCTGGGCGTGGAGATCCCCTTTGTGGAGGTCCCCGCGGTCCAGAAGATGCTGACCCGCAAGTGCCGGATGCTGGGCAAGCGCGTCATCACTGCTACCGAGATGCTAGAATCCATGATCAATAACCCCCGGCCCACCCGTGCCGAGATCTCCGACGTGGCCAACGCCGTCTACGACGGTACCTCCTGCGTCATGCTTTCCGGCGAGTCCGCCGCCGGCAAGTATCCTGTGGAGGCCGTCAAGGCCATGGCACAGATCGCTGAGTATACCGAGCAGCACACCGAGTATAAGCAGCGCTTCCTGGCCACCGAGTACAACGGCAAGAACAATCTGGACTGCCTGTCCCACGCCGTCTGCTCCATGGCCATCGACGTCAATGCCAAGGGCATTGTGGTCTGCTCCGTCTCCGGCAAGACCGCCATGCTGGTCAGCCGCTTCCGCACCCCTGTGGACATCATCGGCATGACCACCAGCCGGAAGATCTGGCGCCGCCTGTCCATGAGCTGGGGCGTCACCCCTGTGTTCTCCGAGGAGTTCCCCACCATGGACGTGATGTTCTACTACGCCCTGAACAGCGCCAAGAAGGTCCTGAATCTGCAGCCCGGCGACAATGTGGTCCTGACCGGCGGCCCCATCAACGGCAAGTCCGGCAATACCAATACCATCAAGATCGAGCAGGTATAACCATAGAAATACCGCCATTCCGTTGCGTTTTTACGGGATGGCGGTATTTTTACACGAACGCAAAAGAGAAATTTTGGCAATTTTACTACGTGAAATTCTTCTGGATTAATGCTATAATCAATATATAGTAAGGGTATTTGCGGCATTTTTACGGAGGGATTTGGAATGTTACAGACTGGAGAATGGGTACTATACGGCATCCACGGCGTTTGCCGCGTGGTCGGTACGGAGAAGCAACTGGTGAACCGGAAGCGGACGGAATATCTGGTTCTGGAGCCCCTGAGCCACAATGAATCCCGGTTTTATCTCCCCACCGGGAATCCCACGGCTATGGTGAAGCTGAAAGCCATCCTCCCGGCGGAGGAGCTGAAGGCGCTGCTCGCGTCGGAAGAGATCCGGGAGAATGTGTGGGTCCAGGAGGAAAACCAGCGCAAGCAGGTATACCGGGACCTGATCAACAGCGGCGACCGGACGGCACTGCTGAAGATGGTCACGACGCTTTACCGCTACAGGGACGCCCAGGCCGCGGCGGGGCGGAAATTCCATCAATGTGACGACAATTTCCTGCGGGACGCGGAGAAGCTCCTGTCCTCGGAAATCGCCCTGGTGCTGGAAATGACGCCGGAGGAAGCAAGAAATTACTTACGGGAACAGCTGAAATAAGTCAAAGGACGCGCTCCAAAAGAAGCGCGTCCTTTATTCATACTTCCTCGCAGAGCAGGATCTCTTTGGCTCTTACAAATTCGTCATAGGTCAGCCCCCGGTCCGCGGTCTCGATCTCTCCGACCTGATTGTCATAGGGATCAGCCCGCCAGTGCTCCTTGGAAACCGTGAAATTCACCGCGAAGGCGCTGTTGGCCACCATGCGGTAGGGGTCCAGATTGCCGAAATAGAAGCGCCGCCGCTCCTCGTTGCCATTCCGGCGGGCGGATACGCCGTAGGAGGTGTCCGCGTAGAGCCATCCATAAGGTTCAACGTAGAAACGCACCCAGTCATGCCCGCCGCAGAAGCCGGGCTCCGCCGCGAAGCCGCTCTGCCACTGGGCGGGGATCCCGACGCAGCGGCACAGCGTCAGAAACAGCAGGGCAAATACGCCGCAGTCGCCGGTATAATTCCGGGCGCAGGCTTCGGCGATGTTGTCCAGCACAAAGTAGGAGGGCATGAAGGTGTAGTTCATATTCAGGGTGATGAAGTCGTAGAAGGCCCGGGCTTTACACAGCGGGTCCGTCATTCCGGCGGTCAGTTCCCGGGCCAGCTGGCGGATGTAGGGCGTAAAGACGATATGGGGCGCTTCCTCCTGAATGTCGAAATCCAGCTGCCGGGGCTCTGCGTGCATGGCGGAGGTGTCGTGATACCGGGCTGTGTGGAGATAGGAGTATTCCACCACAAATTCGTGGTTCTCCGTCATATGCTCCTCCCAGCAGACGGTTCGCTGGGGAGCGTCCTCTGGGGCGGGTTTACCGGACTCCGGGTACACCTTTTCAATGCGGATATCCCGCTGCTGCTGGCAGGCGCTGGGGATGGGCAGGTGAGCCCGGACAAACATGCCGGGGGTAAAGTGCTCGTCCTTAATGCGCATGGACGCCCGGATGCGGATCCGGTTGGTCATGGAGCCCCGCTCCTTCATGACAGCCATGGCGTGGTCCAGCAGGTGAACGCCGCCCACAGCGCTTTCCACGCCCGGCAGCACCTCGCCCGCCCGCTGTGCGAAGCCGGGATAGGCCTTGCACAGGGAGGAGAAGAAGCGGTTGAAGATCCGCATTTCTCCATTGACGTAGATCCAGCGGATGCGGCGGCTGTCCACAAGCTCGTCAAATTCCTCCTCCGTAAAGTCCGGGATCTGCCGGCGGATGATATCGATGGCTTCAGCCCGGCTGTAGGGGAATTCCTCCGGCAGCCGCAGGATCATCTCCCGGTGGACCCGCAGGCTGTGACGCAGGGCATCGGACAGGTTCTCTTCCTTCAGGCGGCGGTCGATCAGGCGGATGGCGCCCTCAAAATCTCCGTGGAGCTTTCTGCGGAGGATGTCATCGGGCAGGCCGATGTTCTGGTATTGAAGGGTATCATTGATGTTCATGAAGAAACCTCCTGATAAAAAATCTCCCGCCCGGTATGGGCGGGAGACGCGTTTTTGCTTTAGCCCAGCAGACCGCTCATCCAGTTCAGGATGGCGCCCATACCCAGACCAAAGAAGTTGCCGATGGCAGCGCCCAGAACGCCCATCAGAACGCCGATGCCGGCGTAGGAGGGGTCATAAGCGGAGGCAACAATGGGAGCGGAAGCGGAACCACCGATATTTGCCAGAGAAGCGGTGGATACCATGCACAGATCCCACTTGAAGAGCTTGGACAGCAGGAACATCAGGACAACATGGATGGCCAGGATAATGAAGCCGTAGACGACCCACATGGGAGCGTTGATCAGGTCCACGACAGTTGCGGTGGAAGCCAGCAGGGAGACGACCGCGTACAGATAGACGTTGGACAGCTCCTCAACAGCGGGCAGTTTGCCCATGGGAGTCATGGCACAGATTAGGCCCAGAATGGTGACGAAGACAGTGGTGATGGTGCCCTTGTCGAACATGCCCAGACCCACGGACTTCAGAGCCGCATTGGCGGAAGCGCCAACGTTCTGAGACAGGGCGGAGACCAGCAGGGAAATGCCGATCAGGAAGATCCAGTCGCCTGCGGAAGCCTTCTTCTTCTCGTCAGCAACTTCCTTGTTGGCAGCCTCGGCCACCGCCTGCAGCTTGGAGGTATCGGCCTTGGTAGCCTTGTCCCACTTGGGAGCGATCTTGACAGCCAGCAGCAGCAGGGCGATCCAGACAGAGTAGCAAACGGTGTCCAGAGCCAGAGCGCAGCTGTAAGCGCCGGGATCAACAGGCAGAGCATCCTGCATGGCAGCCATGTTGGCGGAGCCGCCAACCCAGGAAGCATACAGGGCGGCAACAGCAGCCCAGCTCTTCTCGCCGCCGCCCATGGAATTCATGAACAGGGGATACAGCACGATGAAGCCGATGGCCAGGGTGACGGAGCAGCCCAGGAAGATAGCGATCATGCGGCCAGACAGCTTGGCCAGCTTCCGGAAGTCGCAGCGCAGCAGCATGACGAAGATCATGGCGTACAGCAGATTGTTCTTCAGAGAGCTGTAAGCGGTGGAGCAGCCTTCGGAATCGTACATGCCGATGGTGCAGAAGACCATGTTCAGAACATAGATCCAAACCAGGGGAGGCACGATATCAAAGATCTTCCACTTGGTGTATTTCTGAAGGGCCAGCATGCCGCCGGCGATGAACATCAGAAACGCGATGTAGGTAAAACCGTTGGTAATCATATGTTTTCTCCTTCTTCTATGATTCTCGCCGGAGCATCTGAACAGAAAGGGAGCGGAACATCTCTGGCAGGTATTCCAGTTCCTTTCCGGTCAGATCCCCCGGAAAGTTTATCAAACCGTCAGTCGATGTACACCAGCCGGCCGGGCTCCAGGCCCTTGATGCCGAGACCGGGTTCGTCGGAAACGGTAATGATCTTTTCATTGAACACGGCACCGCCGATGATGGGGTCCTCGCTGCACAGCACGGGGCCGTCCAGGTCCACCTTGGTGATGATGTTCTTGGCGCAGGCCAGATGGACCGCGGTGTTGACGGCGATCTTGGCCTCCAGCATACAGCCGATCATGCACTCCACGCCGAAGACCTCGGCGGCGGAGGCGATCTTCAGGGCGTTGTAAAGGCCGCCGCACTTCATCAGCTTGATGTTGATCAGGTCCGCCGCGCCCATCTTCATGATGGTCATGGCGTCCTCGGGGGAGAAGACGCTCTCGTCCGCCAGCACGGGCACGTAGCTGCGCTCGGTGACATACTTCAGACCCTCAAAATCCCGGGCGGGAACGGGCTGCTCCACCAGCTCGATGTTCAGGCCCTGGTCCTGCATGGAGTTCAGGATCTTGACCGCCTGCTTGGGGGTCCAGGCCTGGTTGGCGTCGATGCGGATGACGATGTCGTCACCCACGGCCTTGCGCACGGCACTGAGGCGGGCAACGTCCAGCTCGGGGCTGACGCCGACCTTCATCTTCAGGCAGTCATAGCCACGGGCCACAGCGTTCAGGGCGTCCTTGACCATGACCTCGGGATCGTTGACGGAAATGGTGATGTCGGTGACGATCTGCTTCTTGGCGCCGCCCATCAGCTTGTAGACGGGGATGTTGTACAGCTGGCCGTACAGGTCCCACAGGGCCATATCCACGGCGGCCTTGGCGCTGGAATTGTGGACGATGCACTTCTGCACCGTCTGGCACAGGGTCTCGAATTCGTCCACATCACGGCCGATGATGTTTTTGGCGATGTGGTCCTGGATGGCGCCGATGATGGCGCCGGTGGTGTCGCCGGTGATGACGCCGGTGGGGGGTGCTTCGCCGTAGCCAACCGCGCCGGTATCGGTGTGGATCTCAACGACCACGTCCTCCACGGAATTGACGGTCCGCAGGGCGGTCTTGAAGGGGGTCCGCAGGGGCACGGAGATGCGGCCGATGCGTACTTCAGTGATTTTCATGGGATATACCTTCTTTCGGGGGATTATTTCGCAAGCTCATACATGGCCGCGGCTATGATCTGAGCGTTCTTTACCAGATTGTCAATGGAGATGTATTCATCGGGCTTGTGCTCCCGGACCTCGTCGCCAGGGAAAATGGGGCCGAAGGCCAGCAGATTCGGGATGCTCTTGGCGTAGGTGCCGCCGCCGATACACTTGGGCTCGCCCTCCAGGCTGGTCTGCTGGCGGTACACCTTCATCAGGGAGGAGACCAGCTGGGAATCGGCGGGGATATAGAGCTTTGCCTTGTGGACCTCGCTGTCCAGGCTGAAGCCCGCGTCCAGGAACTGGGCCTTGAATTTGGGGCCGCAGTCCTCATAGGTGAAGGTCACGGGATAGCGGTAATTGATCTTCAGGTAGAGCTTTTCACCATCGCCTTCGATGGTGCCCCAGTTGAGGGTCAGCTCGCCGGAGACATCGTCCCGCAGGTAGATGCCGGCGGAGCTGCCGTTGGTCTCCATACCCAGCTTTTCCGCCAGGAAATGGACCGCGTCGGCCAGGTCGCCGGAAAGGGGCAGATTGTCCATGGCCATCAGCAGACGGCCGATGGCGTTCTCGCCGAGACCGGGAGTGGAGCCGTGGGCGCTGACACCGAAGGCTTCCGCCTTAAAGCCGGCAGGGGTACGGGTGAATTTCATGGAGGGGGCATAGAGCTGGCTCAGCCGGTCCGCCAGTCCTGCTTCACATTCGAAGCGGGCGCAGGCATAGGAGGGGACCACATTGGGGGCGGAGCCGCCCTTGAGCTCCACCAGCTTCAGGGGGCCGTCCTGGGTGTAGGTTCTGGAGAAGGTGACATTGATGATGCCCTTTTCGCCGTTGATGACGGGGTATTCGCCGTCGGGGGTGAAGCCCATGACGGGCACCTCGCCGCCCTGAGCCAGATAGTATTTGACGTCGGCGGAGCCGGTTTCCTCATTGCAGCCCAGCAGGACGCGGATCCTGCGGCGGATGGGCAGGCCGGAATCCCGCAGCGCTGCCAGAGCGTAAAGGGCGGCGATGGAGGGACCCTTGTCATCGGTGGTGCCGCGGCCCCAGATCTTTCCGTCCCGGATCTCGGCGCCGTAGGGCTCGCAGGACCAGCCGTCCCCGGCGGGGACCACATCCAGATGGCCCAGCACGGCGACCATTTCATCGCCCTCGCCAAACTCGCACCAGCCCATGTGGCCGTCCACATTGACAGCCCGGAAGCCCAGCTTTTCAGCCGTTTCCAGGGCGTGGTCCAGACTGCGGCGGACCTCCGCGCCGTAGGGCGCGCCGGGCTCGGCGGGGCCCTGAACGCTGGGGATGCGCAGGTTCTGGCGGAGCGTTTCGATCATGGCGTCCTTGTGCAGGAGTACTGCTTCATTCAGATTCATAGGTTTCCTCCTGATGGAAATTTGTGTCTATTATACAAATACAGATGTTTTTTGTCAATAGAGAAGGGATAATTAATGAACAATACCACGGAAATTTATGCAAAAAAACCCCGGTGCGGCGGACCGCACCGGGGAAAAATGAATTTCTGAGAATTGAATATTGCAAAATTAAGAATGGTGATCCAGAACCGTCCTCGCGGCCCGGACGGCCTCAAAGCTGGTCTGCTGGATGTGCCATTCATCCAGGCCCGGCAGGCCCATGGGCACCTCAGCCCGGCGGAAGACCATCCCGCTTTCGATCTCGGTCTTGCCGCTCATGTGGAAGGCCCGGGCGTTTGGACATTGGTCCAGAATGGCGGAGATGACCGGGGCCTTTACCCCCGCGCCGATGAGGACCTCGGGGCCGCCCCATTCATCCCGCTGCGCCAACAGCTGACGGATGAGGGGAAGGCCGCCCATGCAGCCGGAGGCGGCGCCGCTGGTCAGGACGGTGTCGATGCCCAGCGCCATGGCGTCCCGGTAGGTTTTCAGTGGGTCCCGGGAGACGTCGATGCAGCGGTGGAGGGTCAGGCCGCTGCCCTCCGCGGCGTCGGTCAGAGGCTTCATGGCCTCCGTGTCCAGTTCTCCGCCGGGGGTCAGACAGCCGATGACGAAACCGTCGGCTCCCGCGCGCTTCAGAGTACGGATCTGCCGGGCCATCAGCTGGATCTCCTCCTTTTCGTAAAGAAAATCACCGGCCCGGGGACGCATCAGGCAGCGGATGGGGATATCGCTTTCCTCCCGGATCTGCTCCAGCAGCGCGGCGTAAGGAGTCAGTCCGCCCAGGGCCAGGGCGCCGCAGAGCTCCAGTCGGTCCGCGCCGCCGGCAATAGCCGCCCGGGCAGATGCCAGAGAATCCACACAAACTTCCAGCAAACGTGCCATAAGTACCTCCTTATATTGATATTCAATTAAAAACTTTAATTCATAGAATTGAAGTTTTTAATATGAAGATCATAATGAGACGAAGTTTTTTGATTTTCCATTCCGAAAATCAAAAAATCGACAACGCCGCAAGGCGGTGTCTTCTTAATTAAAATTGAAGATTTTAATTAAGAAACAGTATTAATTTTGGAGCAGCTCGAAAAGGTCCTCCGGCGTCTGGGCGATGGCGATGGCGCCGGCGGCCTTCATGTCCTCAATTCTGCCGTAGCCCCAGGCCACGCCGATGGTGGGAATGCCGTGGGCCGCGGCCCCGGTCACATCGAAGGCGGTGTCGCCGACCATGACGGAAGCAGTCATCGCGCCCGTCTGCTCTTTCAGGTAGGCGATGACGCCGGCCTTGGTATCCCGGGATTTATCCAGGGTCGCGCCGGCGATGATGTCAAAATACCGGCTCAGGTCAAAATGATCCAGCACCGTCAGAGCCATGGTCTCGGGCTTGGAGGTGGCGACATAGAGCTGATGGCCCTGCTCTTTCAGCTTTGCCAGAAGCTCACGGATGCCGGGGTAGGGCTTATTCTCGAAAATGCCCACGGTGGTATACCTTGCCCGGAATACCTGCATGGCTTCCTCCACATTTTCCACCTTCACGCCGAAGTGCATCAGGGTATCCCGCAGGGGAGGGCCCACGAAGACCCGCATGGTATCCGGGTCGGGGACCGGCAGGCCGAAATGGGCCAGCGCCAGCCCGGCGCAGTTGATGATACCCTCGCCGGAGTCGGTCAGGGTGCCGTCCAGATCAAATAGGATCGCCTTTTTCGTCATAATATCTCCCTTCGTGTCTTTTCAGTTTTGAATATGATAGCACAGAAAGGAGTCTTCCACAAGGAAAAATAAAAATTACTTGACAACTGACCGTCCCGGGGGTATAATCCAAATTACGGTAACGCACCGCATGGGCCTGTAGCGCAGCTGGGAGCGCATTACATTCGCATTGTAGGGGTCGGGAGTTCGAATCTCCTCAGGTCCACCAAAATAGAAACACCACCCTCCGGGTGGTGTTTCTTTTTTTGGTGTGGCATTCACGAGATGAGATTCGAACTAATAAATGCAACGCTCTAAATAAGATACTCGTCATTGCGAGCCAGTGCGCACACTGGCGTGGCAATCTCCCGGATGTATGAACTTTTTGCTCGATAATTGAGGTGATGCTTCTATTTAGGGGATTGCCACACCAGTGGTGCTCCGCGCAGCGAATCAGGATTATGATGGCTGCCGGTGGCAATACCACAATTCAATGCGGGCTGGTTCGCAATGACATGCTTTTTATGGCTTTTTCTATATTCTGTGCCGCCCATGGGGCGGCTTTTTTATGCCGTTTGGGAGGGCATATACATTATATATATAGACACGATGGAGGAGGGGAGCTGAAATGAAGCTGAAAAAACAACTGGAAAATTTTACAAGGTACTTGTTTTCTGCACAGCGGGATGCTATAATGTTGATATCTTCAATATAAGGGGTTACTATGCCCTTTTCGAAAATCCACGACGCTTTGTCGTTTTACATATATTTTTTAACTCTCCTGTGGATCTCCATGGGAAAAGACTATTTTCAAGGAGGATCATGAACGTGAAAAGATTTCTTGCGATGTTCTTGGCAATCGTCATGGTCATTGGCATGTTGCCTACAACGGCATTTGCGGCAGAATACTCTGACGCGGCTGCTGGTGCCGCGGCAACCGGTGTCACGGCTACCAAGACGGTGTCGGGACCTGACGCGGATGGTAATTATACCATTACACTGTCCGTAACAGGTACATCTGAAGATGTTACGGAAACGCAGAAGCTTCCTGCGGACATTGTACTTGTAGTTGATACATCTACCAGTATGTATGAAAGGGTTACGAGTACAACGAATCGTTTGGATGTAGCGAAGGCTGCAGCAAAGCAGTTTGTTACTGGTCTGCTGGCAAATGATGGTGTGGCAATTGGTCTTTACGACTTCTCTGGTTCCAACCGTACCAATGTAGCACTGACCAGTAATGCTACTGCACTGACAACCGCGATCGAAGATTTGTCCATGCCCCGTTGGGGTGATGGCACTAACTACACTCTGGGTCTGAACGGTGCAAAGAATATTCTGAGCAGTAGTACGAAGACCCAGAAGTTTGTGGTGTTTATCTCTGACGGTGAGCCTAATGGCGGCGATGGTACTAGTGTTGCGCGTGAGCTTATTGATGCGGGTGTTACCGTTATTACTGTTGGCGTTGATATCGGCAGCAGCACAAAAGCTCAGAATGCGTTGAAGGCAATTTCTTCTTCTGACAGTAGTGGCAAGAAGTTGTACTATGAGGCTTCCACCTCTGGTGACAGCACTAACGCACTTGATGCCATTCTCGGTGAGATTCAGAAGTTGATCGAGAATACCATCCATGCCGGCACCAATGCTGTCATGACGGACCTGATCAACACCGATGATTTTACTCTGGTCGCCGGTTCTGCCGATGAGGGTCTGACTGTTTCTGAGGATGGCGAGACCCTGACTTGGGATATCGGCAACATTACCAAAGAAACGGAAACCGTTACCTTCAAGGTTACTCCCAATGAAGGCTCCTTCGGTACCCTTCATACGAATGCCGATGTCACTCTGACTTTCGAAAGCACCGCGCTGAACGAAGAGGTGACCTATGGAAAGGACGCGATCGGCGATCCTACTGTGTATATCGCTCCTCCCGCGATCACGGTTACCGCTGATTCCGATACGAAGGTCTATGACGGTACCGCGCTGACTGACAGCGGCTACACCACTTCCGGTGTTCCTTATGGCTATACCGTGACCGCTGTTGTTACGGGCAGCCAGACCAACGTTGGTTCCACCGAAAATGTGGTTAGCTCTGTTACTGTTACCAAAGCCAATGGTACTGATGTGACCGAGCTGTTCGCAAATTACATTACAAAGGTTCCGGGCACCCTGACCGTGACCAAGCGTAATGTCACCCTGACTTCCGAGGGCGCTGCCCAGATGTATAACGGTAAGGCTCTGACCAGACCCACCGTTACCGTCGGCGGCGAGGGCTGGGCTGACGGCGAGGGCGCCACTGCCACCGCCACCGGCAGCCAGACCGTTCCCGGCAGCTGCACCAATACCATTGTGTATACCCTGAACAGCAATACCGCTGCGGGTAACTACAACATTACCCTGGACGAGGGCACCCTGACGGTCACGAACCGCGGCGAGGAAGCTTACGAGATCACTGTGAAGGCCAACAGCGGTGAGTACACCTATGACGGCACTGAAAAGTCCGTCTCCGGCTTTGACACCCTGACCT
Source organism: Oscillospiraceae bacterium (assembly GCA_017473225.1). GTDB lineage: Bacteria > Bacillota > Clostridia > Oscillospirales > Oscillospiraceae > Faecousia. The sequence goes on from JAFUMG010000041.1 coordinate 36,859, forward strand.
TTGTGCTGGAAGGCAATACCTACACCGTCGAGGGCCTGAGCGCTTCCGTCTCCGGCACCAATGCGGGTGAGTATACCAATGCCATCACCGGCACTCCCGTTGTTAAGGATGCCGCGGGCAACGATGTTACCGCACAGTTCATCGTCAAGACTGTTGATGGTGAGTTGGTCATCCACAAGCGCCAGGTCACCCTGACCTCCGCTACTGACTCCAAGCAGTACGACGGTACGCCTCTGACCAACGGC
>JAFUMG010000042.1 GCA_017473225.1 Oscillospiraceae bacterium
AGTACGAATTCGCCGAAATGTTGGTGGTTATTCCAGACTTCTGCTGCACAATCCCCCAGTCTCGGCTATCGCCGAGCCAGCCCCCTTTACACAAGGGGGCCTTTGGGTGCGGCAGACAACTGACAGATAAACTACAATTTACAGATTCTTTTCCTCAAATTCCTTCATAAACGCCACCAGCTTTTCGACGCCCTCGATGGGCATGGCGTTGTAGATGCTGGCACGCATACCGCCGACGCTGCGGTGGCCCTTCAGATTCACAAAGCCAGCGGCTTCCGCTTCCTTGACAAATTTCGCGTCCAGCTCCTTGTCGCCGGTGACGAAGGGGACGTTCATCAGGGAGCGGTCCTTCTTTTCCACGGTGCCGTGGAACAGCCTGCTCTCGTCCAGGTAGTCGTAGAGGATCTTCGCCTTCTTTTCATTATATTCCTTCATGGCCCCAAGGCCGCCGCGGTTTTTCAGCCACTTGAAGACCTTGCCGCAGATATAGATACCGTAGGCGGGGGGCGTATTGTACATGGAGCCGTTGTCGGCGTGGGTCTTGTACTGGAGCATGGTGGGCGTACCGGGAAGGACATCCTCGGTGATCAGATCCTCCCGGATGATGACGATGACCACGCCGGCAGGGCCGATGTTCTTCTGGGCGCCGCCGTAGATGATGCCGTACTTGCTGACATCCACGGGCTCCGAAAGGAAGCAGCTGGACACATCCGCCACCAGGGTCTTGCCCTTGGTATCGGGCAGCTCCTTAAACTTGGTGCCGTAGATGGTGTTGTTTTCGCAGATATAGACGTAATCGGCGTCCTCGGAGATCGGCAGGTCGGAGCAGTCCGGGATATAGGAGAAGGTCTTGTCAGCGGAGGAGGCAATGGCGTTGGCTCTGCCGAACTTCTGGGCCTCCTGCCAGGCCCGCTTGGCCCACTGGCCGGTGATGATATAATCGGCCACCTTGTTCTTCATCAGGTTCATGGGCACCATGGCGAACTGCTGGTGGGCGCCGCCCTGGAGGAACAGGACCTTATAGTTTTCGGGAATGTTCATCAGCTCCCGCAGGTCGGCTTCCGCCTCGTCGATGATCTGCTGATAGGCCTTGGACCGGTGGCTCATCTCCATGACGGACATGCCGGTGCCCTTGTAATCGAGCATCTCAGCCGCCGCTTCCTGCAATACCTCTTCCGGCAAAACCGCGGGACCCGCGGAAAAATTGTATACTCTGGACATAGGATCATCCTCCTTACGATGATTTGAAATTGTAGTTTAGCGGGCAGTTAAAAAGAAGCACGTCATTGCGAGCCAGCGCGCACGCTGGCGTGGCAATCTCCCGGTCCTTCCGGGACTTTAAAGAGATGGAAGCGATAAATTATGCCCGGTAATACTAGGATTTTCAGCATCCGACTGCGTTGCGCCGCCGTAGGGGATTGCCACGCCAGTGTGAGCACTGGCTCGCAATGACAGCATATTTTTAGACGCCGCAACCACTATTCAACAGAGCGCCAAACTACAATTTACCTTTTCAAAAATTCATCCATCAGCTTATAGCCGTCGGGCTGGTAATGGCCGGCGGCGGCTGCTTCTTTTTCATTATAATGGGCTGTTTTCTTTCGCTGTACCCGGCTGTCGTAGAGCACGTAGGGCACCGGGTCCGAGGTGTGGGTACGGCACCGGATGGGGGTCGGATGGTCCGGCAGCACCAGCAGCCGGTAATCCTCGCCGGAAGCGTCCATGGCTTCCTTCACCCGGGCGATCAGGCGGCTGTCCAGATACTCGATGGACTTGATCTTGTGATCGATGCTGCCCTGATGGCCCATTTCGTCGGGGCCTTCCACATGGATGTAGGCAAAGTCCTTGCCCTCCTCCAGCAGCGCCTTCACCGCCGCGTCGGCCTTGCCCTCGTAATTGGTCTCCAGAGAGCCGGTGGCGCCGGGGACATCGATGACCTCCATGCCCGCGCCCACGGCGATGCCCTTCAGCAGGTCCACCGCCGAGATCATGACGCCTTCTAGGCCGGTCTTTGCCTTGAAGCTGCCCAAAGACGGCTTCGTGCCCGCGCCCCAGAACCAGAGGGAATTGGCCTTGTTCTTTCCCTCCGCCGCCCGCTGAAGATTCAGGGGGTGATCGTTCAGCACGTCGAAGCTCTTTTCCATCATGTCCCGGAACAGCTTGTTTTCCGGCAGGAAGGGGCCGATGACCTGCCCCAGATGGTCGTGGGGCTGGGCCAGATCCAGCACCCTGCCCTTCTTCCAGATGGTGATATGCCGGTAGCTGGTGCCGGTATAGAATTGGATCTCCTCGGAATTGAAGGCCGCACGGACGGCGTCCATCAGGATATCCGCGTCCTCCGTGGAGATCTCGCCGGAGGAATGGTCCAGGATGGTCTTTTCGGCGTAGGGCTCCGTCTCGCTCACCGTGACGATGTTGCAGCGGAACACCACATCGGTCTCCTCCATGGGCACGCCCACGCTGAGGGCCTCCAGGGGTGACCGCCCGGAATAGTTGGCCGCCGGGTCGTAGCCCAGCACCGCCAGATTCGCCACATCGCTGCCGGGCTTCATGGATGCCGGTACATTCTTCACCAGGCCCATTTCGCCCTGGCAGGCCAGTGCATCCATGGCCGGGGTCGCGGCGCATTCCAGCGGCGTTCTGCCATCCAGCCGGTCCAGGGGCTCATCGGCCATGCCGTCGCCCAGGATCACGATATACTTCATAGTTCCATCCTCCCGTCTTCCGTATAAGGATAAATGTATTTTCTGTGTATCTTATCACCTTTCGTCCCAAATTACAATATCCTTCCCGAAGATTCTCCACGATATTTTCGCAGAAAAATTTTCCTCCGCCGGCCCCGGTTTTGACGATCCCGCCGATTTGAATAAAATTGCTCGGAATATGGGGAAATCTGTATTGTTTTTCCATTCCCGCCGTGATATAATGTTGGTTACGAATGCGAAAAACGACGCGAAAGGAGCAAACGATGTGAAACGGACCAAATCCATCCTGGCGCTTCTCGCCTGCATCGTGCTGTTTGCCGGAGCGGTGTTATTTTCTCTTTACTTCTCCCGTGAGGACGGGACCGACTCCGAAAACACCAATCCGATCATCTTAAGTGAAATTCTGGCCAGCAATCTGACCTATCCCGCGCCCAACGGGGCATATCTGGATTTTGTGGAGGTCCGCAACACCTCCGACTCCCCCATAGATATTTCCGGCTACATGCTCTCCGACGACGGCGAATCCATCGGCTATACCTTCCCCAACGGCACGGTGATCCAGGCCCACGGTTATATCGTATGCTGGTGCGACAAGGAAAGCGAATCCGAAAAATATGCCACCTTCGGCATTTCCAAGCGGGGCGGCGACATCCTCTGCCTGTACAACAGCGCCAACGTGCTGGTGGACCAATATGAAGTCCCCCGGACCAACGACAACGTGCCCCTGATCCGGCTGGACGACGGCACCTGGTCCACCGGGGTCCAGGCCACCCCCGGCTATGAGAACACCGAAGCCGGCTACGAGGCCTGGCTCAAGAGCGAAGGCGGCGGCGTCACCGGCGTGGTCATCAGCGAGATCATGTCCGGCAACGGCTACGCCATCATCGACGGCGACGGCCACCGGAGCGACTGGATCGAGCTGTGGAACCGCGGCGGCAGCACCGTCACCCTGGACGGCTCCTTCCTCTCCGACGATCCCGCAGACCGGACCAAATGGATGATCGAAAGCCTGACCCTGGAAGCGGGCGAACGGACCGTCATCCGCTGCGCCGGCGATCTCGCCGCCGAGGGCGAAGCAGACTTTGCCCTGTCCCGCAGCGGCTGCACCGTGATCCTCACCGGCACCATGGGCAATACCATCTCCATGGTGGAGGTCCCCGAGATCGGCAAGGACTGCGCCTGGGCCCTGCAGGATGACGACACCTACGCGGAAACCACCCTGGCCACCCCCGGCTACGAAAACACCGAAGCCGGCTACGCCTCCTGGCTCAGCGCCGTCGGCTATGAGACCCCCGAGATCGTCATCAGCGAGGTCATGACCGCCAACCGCAGCACCATCACCAATCAGGCCGGCCGCCTGTGCGACTGGGTGGAGCTCTATAACCCCACCGGCTCCGCCGTGACGCTGGAGGGCGCCTACCTGTCCGACGATCCCGCGGACCGCATGAAGTGGCCCATCCCCACCATGACGCTCCAGGCCGGTGAGCGGACAGTCATCCCCTGCTCCGGAAGCGGCGCGCCGGAAGGCGAGGCTGATTTCTCCCTGAACCGGGACGGCTTCACCATGCTGCTGTCCGGCGCTGTAGGCAATGTCATCGACCAGGTGGAGGTCCCCCGGATGGCCGAGGACCGGACCTGGGCCCTGCAGTCCGACGGCACCTACACCGAATCCGCCTACCCCTCCCCCGGCTACGAGAATACCGAGGACGGGTATCAGGCCTTCCGGGCCACCCAGAGTCCCTCCGGCGCCCTGATCATCAGCGAGGTCATGCCCTCCAACTGCATGTACCTGCAGCAGGCCGACGGCGAATTCTACGACTGGATCGAGCTGAAAAACACCTCCGAGATCACGGTCAATCTGGCCGATTACGCCCTGTCCGACGATCCCGGCGATCCCGACAAATTCCAGCTGCCCGCTGTGGAATTGCAGCCCGGCCAGTGCTACCTGATCATCTGCTCCGGCAGCACCGACCTGACCGACAGCAAATACACCCATGCCCCCTTCACCCTGAGCCGGGAGGAAAGCTGGGTATACCTGAGCCGTATCGCGGACAGCAGCTGCTCCGATTACATCCGCGTTTACGATGTGCCCTACCAGCACAGCGTGGGCAGAGCGGACGGCGAAAACGGTACCTTCTACTTCACCACCCCAACCCCGGGTACCGACAACGGAACCGGGGTTGCCTTTATCTCTGAGACCCCCACGGTGGAGACCCCCGACGGCGTTTACAATGACGTCCAGAACGTCACCGTGGTCCTCAACGGCGAAGGCCCCCTGTACTACACCACCGACGGCAGCGTACCCACCGCCAGCTCCAGGCAGTACACCATGCCCATCATCCTCAGCGCTACCACGGTGATCCGGGTGGTCAGCCTGGAAGACGGCAAGCTCCCCAGCGATGTGGTCACCGCCGCCTACATTATTAATGAGAACCATACGCTCCCGGTCATCAGCATCACGGCGGACCCGGACGAGATGTTCGGCGGCACCGGCATCTACACCCAGTACTATCAGGACAAGGAGATCCAGTGCAACCTGAAGCTCTTTGAAGACGGCGAGGGCTTCTCCATCGACTGCGGCGTCAAGCTCTACGGCCATACCGGCCTGAAAAATCCCAAGAAGAGCTTCAAGGTCAATTTCCGGGGCCGCTACGGAGCCAGCTACCTGACCTATCCCGTCTACGGCGAGGACGGCCCCCAGGTCTATGACTCCCTGTGCATCCGGGCGGGCCAGGACTATCCCCTGTCCATCTTCCGGGACGAGCTCTTTACCTCCCTCTGCCGGGAATTCAGCGACAGCGTGCTTGCCCAGCGGGACAAATTCTCCATTCTCTACGTCAACGGCGAATACTTCGGCATCTACTGCATGAAGGAGGCCTTCACAGAAACCTTCTACACCCAGAACATGGGCGGCGCGGCGGAGAATGTGGAGATCGTCCAGGCCCCTGTGGATATGGACCACGAGATCTACCAGATCAACAAGTACTGCCGCACCAACAATCAGAAAACCGACGAGTATTACGAGTACCTCTCCTCCATCATCGATATCGACAGTCTCATTGACTGGATGATCATGGAGGGCTACTGCACCAACTCCGACGTCCAGCAGAATCTGCGCTACTTCCGCAGCACCGACACGGGCTACAAGTGGCAGTACGCCTTCTACGATCTGGACTGGACCTTCAATTACCACACCACCTTCCGGCACATCTTCTCCTCCGATCAGACCTGGCAGCACATGACCATCACCAAGAATCTGATCAAGAATCCCACCTTCCGGGAAAAATTCCTCTCCCGGCTGTCCTACGCCATGGAGACCACCCTCAGCGATGAGAACGTCATCGCCCGGATCGAGTACTACGAAAACCTGCTGGACCCGGAGGTCAAGCGGGAGCGGGAGCGCTGGGGCGGCACCTACGAGGCCTGGAAGAACCGGGTCCAGGAGCTGAAGGACTTTGTGGTAAAGGAAAAACACCTGAGCTATATCCCGGACAAGCTGAAGCAGTACATCGGCCTGACCAGTTCGGAAGCCAGCACTTATTTTTCGAGGTGGGACTGATGGAAAAAGGATACCGCAATGAACTGAAATACCTGATTTCCAAAACCGACGCGGAGCTTCTGAAGCTGCGGCTGGCGGGGATCATGGAGCCGGACCCCCACGCGTGCCCCGCCGGGAAATACACCATCCGCAGTCTCTACTTCGATGATTTCTCCGGCACCGCTTTCTATGAAAAGCTGGACGGCATCGCCCAGCGGACCAAGTACCGCATCCGGTTCTACAATTACGACGCCTCCGTCATCAAGCTGGAGCGGAAGGAAAAGCTGGGCAGCCTGACCCGTAAGACCGCCCAGACCATCACCAAGGCCGACGCCCGGTCCCTAGAATACGCCCTGTCCAGCCGCTGCCCGGATAACCCCGAGGGACTGACCGAGGAGCTGCGCATCGGCTGCATGACCCGGGGCCTGCGGCCGATGGTGCTGGTGGACTACGACCGGACGCCCTTCATCTGCCGGGACGGCAACACCCGCATCACCCTGGACGAGAACCTGCGGACCCGGCCCTATATCGCCCACCTCTTCGCCTCCCCCCGGGCCATGATCCCGGTGCTGGAGCCGGATCAGGTGATCCTGGAAGTGAAATTCGACGATTTCCTCCCCGGCTATCTGCGCGATGCCCTGGCCGGCATCCCGAAGGACCCCATGGCCATCTCCAAATTCGTACTCTGCATGAATTATCTGTAAACAGAAAGGACGCATCCCCATGATCAACTTCTCCGACATCATCAAGGGAAAATTCCTGGAGGAATTCTCCGCCATTTCCATGAGCGACGCCCTGGTGGCCATCGCCCTGTCCTTCGCCCTGAGCCTGTTCATCGTCTTCATCTATCGGGTCACCTACGCCGGCGTCAACTACAGCCGCAATTTTACCGGCTGCCTGATGATGCTGTCCATGGTCACCACCCTGGTGATCCTGGTCATCAGCTCCAACATGGTCCTGTCCCTGGGCATGGTGGGCGCCCTGTCCATCGTCCGTTTCCGCACCGCCGTGAAGGAGCCCACCGACACCGCCTTCCTGTTCTGGGCCATCGCCACGGGCATCATCTGCGGAGCAGGCTATGTGACCATCTCCATTCTGGCGACGCTCCTGCTGGGCCTGCTGTTCGTGCTGGTCCATGCCTTTGCCGGCAAGCAGAAGTACGGTAGCTACATGATCGTGGTCCGCTGCGATGCGGACAGCCCCATTGAGGGGAAGCTCTCCGGCATCGCCGGCTACCGGCTGAAGAACAAGACCATGACCGCCGGCTACACCGAGCTGGTGGCCGAGGTCAAGCTGACCGACGCGGCCGTGCAGCATATGGATTCCCTCCGGGAGGTCCCCGGCGTCCGGGAGATCAGCGTCATGAGCTCCACCGCCGGCAGCGTGCTGTAACATTTCTATTAAAACCGCCCCGAACGCAAACGCGTTCGGGGCGGTTTTTTGATGAGATGAGTTGAAATTGTAGTTTGTCGCGCTGGCGCGGGAGCGCCAATGGCTTCCCCCTGGGGGGAAGCTGTCATAAAAATCGGTACGATTTTTATGACTGATGAGGGGAGCAACGTTGAATTTTCGTACATTTCCGTTCAACGCAGTGCAGTCCCCTCATCCGCCCCTTCGGGGCACCTTCCCCCCGAGGGGGAAGGCATTGTGTACGATAAACTACAATTTGAAATCACGCTCCAGAATTGGGTTTCCGCTCACTTCGCCAGCCGGACCACCGGCTGGGGGCAGGAGCGGCAGCGGAAAAGCTCATAATCCTGCCGGTAATACATCCGGAAGAATTGCTGCGCCCGCTCCAGGGCTTCTTCCTCCGCTTCCAGAACGGTGTCTTCCCCACCGGGGATATAGACGTTCACCACGCGGGTCCCAACAGGATAGCAGTCCTCCCCCACCTGCAGGGGCTCGGCCAGGGTGTCCGGCTCAAATTCCAGACGGCCCAGCCGGAAGACCCGCATCTTGATCAGTCTGCCGCACCAGTCCCAGGCTCCGATGCCGGGGCGGCCGGTCTTTTCGGTGAAATCCCCGGCCCAGAGGGTAAAGTCCCGGAAAGTATCGAAAAAGATCTCCCAGTCCATGCCCCGGATAGCATACATATAATGGGTATCCATGGCCCAGCGCAGGTACAGCGCCAGCACCAGCAGGTCCGCGTCGGGCTCCTTCCGGGCTTCCTGCTCAAAGAGCGCCGGGTCCTTCTGGAACAGCTCCTTCAGCCGGTCGACGGTCTCCTCGGGGATCACGAATTTTTGCAGCGCTTCGATGCTGACAGCGGGCAGCTTCAGCTTCTGGCCCAGCTGCAGCGGCGTCATTTTGGACATTTCTGATTCCTCCCAATATTTTTCTTAATCATACCATTTTCTTTCCCATCGGTCAACCAAAAGAAACGCCCCGCGCCCTATGAGCCTGTCTATCAAGAACACCCTGATTCTTTCAATAATTCTTTATTGATTGGAATGTAGAAAAGTTTCGTCGTTTTTTGGTCATTCTGCAAAGAGCATTCGTCCGCCGTAGACAAATTGAACAAGAAAAAAGGATTATTTAACAAAAAATTCCAATCCAAAGGCCTTTCTTCTCCTTTTTTATACAAAACATTCTCTTTAAAAAACTTGACATCCAAGGCTGGTTATATTATAATTTTTGATAGATAACACCCCGTTTATCACTACTGCGTTATCCCGTTCCAAGAACAAAGAAGTATTGTAATCAACCCGCCAGGAAGGAGATTATTCTCATGCAAAAAAAGTACACCGGCAAAAGCGCGATCCGCGTGGATGCCTATGACAAGGCCACCGGCCGCGCCAAGTATGTCGAAGACATGCTTCCCGACGGTGCGCTGATCATGAAGATCGCCCATTCCAAGATCACTCATGGTTATGTCAAGTCCATCGATACCTCCGCTGCTGAGGCTGTCCCCGGCGTCGTCAAGGTCCTGACCTGCTTCGACGTCCCCGACATCACTTTCCCCACCTCCGGCCACCCCTGGTCCACCGATCCCCATCACCAGGACGTCGCTGACCGCAAGCTGCTGAACCAGCATGTTCGCTACTACGGTGACGATATCGCCATCGTTATCGCCGAGAACTCCGTCGCCGCCACCCAGGCTGTCCGCCTGATCAAGGCTGAGTACGAGGAGCTGCCCTTCGTCCTGGATCCCCAGGAGGCCATGAAGGACGGCGCTCCCCAGATCCACGAGGAGTACCCCAACAACATTCTGGCCCACACCAGCTCCAGCATCGGCAACTACGCCGAGGCCATCAAGGAGCCCGGCCTGATCAAGATCGAGGGCTGGTACCGCACCCCCACCGTGCAGCACTGCCACATCGAGAACCACGGCGTTTACGCCTACGAAGAGAACGGCCGTGTCGTAGTCGTCTCCTCTACCCAGATCCCCCACATCGTCCGCCGTATCTGCGGCCAGGCTACCGGTCTGCCCTGGGGCAATATCCGTGTCATCAAGCCCTACATCGGCGGCGGCTTCGGCAACAAGCAGGACGCTCTGTACGAGCCTCTGGTTACCTGGGCAACCACTCAGGTCGGCGGCCGTCTGGTCCACTTCGAGTGCGAGCGTGAGGAGACCTTCGTAAGTAACCGTGTCCGTCACTCCATCACCACCCACCTGATCTCCTGGGTCCGCGAGGACGGCACTCTGGTGGCCCGTAAGGGCGAACAGTTCGCCAACAGCGGCTCCTACGCTTCCCACGGCCACTCCATCGTCGCCAAGGGCGCAGGCTCCATTCCTCAGCTGTACCCCGTCCCCAACTACGAGGGCGACGCTTACTCCATCTACACCAACCGTCCCACCGCCGGCGCAATGCGCGGCTACGGCATGCCTCAGACCACCTTCGCTGTGGAGTCCCACACCGATGACATCTGCAAGCAGCTGAATCTGGATCCCATCGAGTACCGCCGCCGCACCCTGATGCCTCAGGGCTATGTGGACAACTTCTCCAAGAACGAGCAGTACTTCGATTCCTTCAACCAGTGCCTGGACGAGGCCATCAAGGTCATGGACTACGACCGCAAGTACGAGGAGTACAAGAACCAGACCGGCCCCATCCGCAAGGGTATCGGCGTTTCCGTGTTCTGGTACAACACCGCTGTCTGGCCCATCTCTCTGGAATCCTGCTCCGTCCGTATGATCGTCAATCAGGACGGCTCCATCCAGTACCAGACCGGCGAGACCGAGATCGGCCAGGGCTGCGACACCGCTTACTCCCAGATGGTCGCTGACGCTGTCGGCGTGCCTCTGAAGGACGTCCATGTGGTCTCCTGCCAGGATACCGACGTGACTCCCTACGGCACCGGCGCTTACGCTTCCCGTCAGACCTACATCGGCTCCCTGGGCATCGCCAAGTGCGCCACCGAGCTGCGTAAGAAGATCCTGCAGATCGCTCACGATCAGACCCGTATGCCCATCGAGATCCTGGATCTGGTGGACGGCAAGATCATCCGCACCACCGACGGCCGCGTCCTGGAGACCCTGGGCGACCTGGCCATGGAGAGCCTGTACTCCCTGGAGGACAGCCACCACATCACCGCTGAGACCACCTGCCAGATCAAGTCCAACGCCTACTCCTTCGGCTGCTGCATCGCCGAGGTCGAGGTGGACATCCCCCTGTGCAAGGCCAAGCTGACCAAGATCGTCAACGTCCATGACTGCGGCAGCCTGATCAATCCTCAGCTGGCTGAGGCCCAGGTCCACGGCGGTATGTCCATGGGCATCGGCTACGGCCTGAGCGAGCAGCTGCTCTTCGACGAGAAGACCGGTAAGCCTCTGAACAACAACCTGCTGGACTACAAGCTGTCCACCTTCATGGATCATCCCGAGCTGGAGGTCCGCTTCATCGAGAACGCCGAGCCCACCAACCCCTTCGGCACCAAGGCTCTGGGCGAACCCCCCGCATGCCCCGTCGCTTCCGCGATCCGCAACGCCATCCGGAACGCCACCGATGTTTCCATCAATGTCTGCCCCATCAACCCCCATGTCCTGTACAAGGAGTTCACTGAGGCTGGACTGATCGTAGATTAAGGAGAATCATAATTATGTATGATATTAATGTTCTGTACCAGGCCAAGACGGTCCAGGAAGCCGTCGAGCTGCATCTGGCACATCCCGAAGCTGACATTATCGCCGGCGGTACCGACGTTCTGGTTCAGATGCGCGAAGGCAAGCGCGCCGGCAAGTCCCTGCTGAGCATCCAGGGCATCGACGAGATCCGCGGCGTTAAGATGGAAGAGGACGGCACCATCCGTATCGGTTCCCTGACCACCTTCTCCCACATCACCAATGATCCCATCATTCAGAAGTACATCAACGTTCTGGGCGAGGCTGTCGACATGGTCGGCGGTCCCCAGATCCGTAACGCCGGCACCATCGGCGGCAACACCTGCAACGGCGCTGTCTCCGCTGACTCCACCGCTACCCTGCACGCCTGGGAAGCCATCGTGGAGCTGACCGGCCCCGACGGCATCCGCCGCCTGCCCATCAACGAGTTCTACATCAAGCCCGGCGTGGTCGACCTGCGTCCCGGCGAGATCCAGACCGGCATTCTGATCCCCAAGGAGAGCTACGAGAACACCTACGGCCACTACATCAAGTACGCCATGCGTGAGGCTCTGGACATCGCTACCCTGGGCACCTCCGTCAACGTTCGCCTGTCCGCCGACAAGAAGACTGTCGAGCGCGTCCGCATCGCCTTCGGCGTCGCCGGCCCCACCCCCCTGCGTGCTTACACCGCAGAGGCCATCGGCAACGGCAAGCCCCTGTCCATGGAGCTGATCGAAGAGGTCGCCAAGAATGTCGTGCCCGACCTGCGCTGCCGTGACTCCTGGCGTGCATCCAAGGCATTCCGTACCCATATGGCTGTGGAGTGCACCAAGCGCGCGTTCATTGAATCCGTCAAGCTGTGTGGAGGTGAACTGTAATGGAAAAGCATCAGATTCAGTATCAGACTGTTCACTTCACCCTGAACGGCAAGGAAGTGGAGCAGACCGTGGATGTCCGCGCATCTCTGACCGATATGCTGCGTAACGATTTCCACATGCTGTCCGTCAAGAAGGGCTGCGAAGTCGGCGAGTGCGGCGCCTGCACCGTGCTGATCGACGACGAGGCCATCAACTCCTGCCTGTGGCTGGCTGTCTGGGCAGAGGGCAAGAACATCCGTACCCTGGAGAGCCTGGTGGGCCCCAACGGCGAGCTGTCTGACGTTCAGCAGTGCTTCGTCGAGGAAGCCGCCATCCAGTGCGGTTTCTGCACCCCCGGCTTCATCATGACCGCTCAGGAGATCATCGAGACCGGCAAGGAGTACACCGACGATCAGCTGCGTAAGCTGCTGTCCGGCCACCTGTGCCGCTGCACCGGTTACGAGAACATCCTGCGTGCCGTCAAGAAGGCCATCAAGAAGGCCATGTACAAGAACCTGGCCAAGGAGCAGTCCGCCGAGTAAACCTACCAATTTTTCCCGGGTCTCACAAATGAGACCCGGGATTTTTTCTGTCAATTGTTCATCCTGCCCTGTTTCGGCCCATGATTTTCTACACCCTCTACCATTGAATTCGATACAAAAATATGGTATCCTAATGATGTGTGATTTCGACGACAAATGATTCCTTTATCATCATACATACCAATGAAATCGGTGCCTGTGTCTCCACGGCCCGCCGGAAGGCCTGCCGCGAGTATCCAAACTCTGGATACTCTTTTTCATGTACTTGTTCCCAAATCATACATTTGTTCCCAAACTTGAAAGGAGCCACCTGAACTATGAAAACGACCATTCTCCACGGCAACATCGTCTCCGCCCCCGAGCTGGGCAAGCTGGACATCACCGAAAACGGCTATCTGGTAGCCGAGGACGGCATCATTGTGGGTGTCTATAAGACCCTTCCCGAAAAGTACGCCGGCTGTGAAGTGGAAGACTGCGGCGACAACCTGATCTTCCAGACCTTCTCCGACATGCATCTGCACGCTCCTCAGTACGCGATGCTGGGCATGGGCATGGATATGCCCCTGATCGACTGGCTGAACACCTATACCTTCCCCACCGAGGCCCATTTCGCCGATACCGAGATGGCACGGAAGATCTATAAGCAGCTGGCCCACGAGCTGATCTCCAACGGCACCACCCGTGTCGTCATGTTCTCCTCCCTGCACCGTGAGTCCACTCTGATCCTGATGGAAGAGCTGGAGAAGGCCGGTGTCACCGGTTACGTCGGCAAGGTCAACATGGACCGCAACGGCGGCGAGAACTACCAGGAGACCACCCTGGAGTCCATGGAAGAGACCATCAAGTGGCTGGAAGCCTGCAACTTCGAGCACATCAAGCCCATCATCACCCCCCGCTTCACCCCCACCTGCACCAATGAGCTGATGGAGTTCCTGGGCAAGCTGGCTACCGAGAAGAACCTGCCCATCCAGTCCCATCTGTCCGAGAACACCGGCGAGCTGGCATGGGTCAAGGAGCTGCATCCCGAGTGCGCCCAGTACTGGGAGACCTACTCCATGTACAACCTGTGGAACGACAAGACCGTCATGGCCCACTGCGTCTGGTCCGATGTCCGTGAGCGCAAGGCCATCAAGGACGCCGGCGTGTGGATCGCGCACTGCGGCGACTCCAACCTGAACCTGATCTCCGGCTATATGCCCATCCGTCAGATGCTGAACGAGGGCATGAAGGTCACTCTGGGCTCCGATATCGCCGGCGGCGACCGCATCTCCATGTTCGACGTCACCGCTTCCACCATCCGCGGCTCCAAGGCCCGCCGGATCATGGACAACTGGCAGACCGAGTTCCTGTCTGTTCCCGAAGGCTACTACCTGGCCACCTCCGCTGCCGCCGGTTTCTTCGATGAGAAGCCCGGCTTCGCCGCTGGCAACCCCCTGCACTGCATCGTGCTGAAGGACGACCAGCTGCCCGCAGTCCGCGAGCTGAGCGTTCAGGAGCGCTTCGAGCGCTGCATCTACCGCCGTCAGCCCGACGCCGTCCAGGCTGTCTGGTCCGCCGGCCGTAAGGTCTACACCGCTGAGTAATTCCATACATAAAAATGACTCCCGGATGCGAAAGCATCCGGGAGTTCTATTTTTCTACCTGTCAGACAATGAGATTGTATTTTTGTGTCCGTATTTATACGTCCCCGTAGGGACCGGCGTCCTCGACGGTCCGGCAGTAATTCGGCCCATTTTCACATCAGTTTCGGCGAATACGTAATCATTGCGTCGCGGACCGTCCAGGAGGCCGGTCCCTACAGTGTATTGCATAATTGATCGATAAGCTCATACCCCACGCAAAAAGGAGGCGCTTTCGCGCCTCCTTTCATATATTCCATCAGTTGGTGTAGTTGTCGAAATAGCCCTGGATCAGGATGATGGGGGTGCCCTTGTCGCCGGAGCCGGAGGTCAGGTCACACAGGGAGCCGATCAGATCGGTCAGGCGGCGGGGGGTGGTGCCCTGCGCTGCCATGTTGCCCACCAGGCTGCTGCCGTCCTTGGCGCGGATGGCGCCTTCGATAGCGGCCTTCAGCTCCGCGCCGCTGAGGTTCGCGAAGTCGTTGTCAGCCAGATACTTCAGCTTCAGCTCGTTGGGGGTGCCTTCCAGGCCGGGGGTGTAAGCGGGGGAGACCACGGGGTCCGCCAGCTCCCAGATCTTGCCCATGGGATCCTTGAAGGCGCCGTCGCCATAGACCATGACTTCCACATGCTTGCCGGTCTTCTCCAGCAGGCTTGCCTGGATGGATTCGACCAGGCCCTGGCAGTCTCTGGGGAACAGCTTGATGGTGTCCTCAGTGGACTTGTTGGAGCCCAGCAGGCCGTACTTTTCCTGATAGCCGCTGCCGTCGATGGACTCGTTCAGGATGTCGTCCAGGCCGCAGACCTTCTCGGCGCCGGCAGCCAGCAGCAGACGCTTGGTGCGGGCACGGGTATGAATGTCGCAGTTCAGGACGTTCTTGGTATAGGGCAGGATGGCCCGGCAGTCGTTGGCGAAGATGACCTCCACCTCCGCGCCCATCTCCTTGATCAGGTCGGAGTAGTACTGAACATAGTCCACGCCGGTGAAGGGATGGGGGTTAGCGCCGAAGAGCTCACGGTACTTTTCCAGGCTCAGGACATCGGAGTAAGGATTGACCTTGGCTGCGTCCAGCTGATCGAAGGAGACCAGCTCATTGCCCACCTCGTCGGAGGGATAGCTCAGCATCAGGACGATCTTCTTGGCGCCCTTGGCAATGCCGCGCAGGCAGATCGCGAAACGGTTACGGGACAGGATGGGGAAAATGACACCGATGGTCTCGCCGCCCAGCTTGGCGCGGACGTCGGCAGCGATGGCGTCGACAGAGGCATAGTTGCCCTGGGCACGGGCCACAACGGACTCGGTCACGGCAACGACGTCACGGTCACGCAGGGCGAAGCCTTCGCTTTCCGCGGCTTCCAGAACACTGTCGACGACGATCTTGGCCAGGTCATCGCCCTCACGGATGATGGGGCAGCGAATGCCTCTGGAGACAGTTCCGACTTTTCTTTCCATAATGAAACCTCATTTCCCCGGCGGGGTTGCCCAACCGGATAGAATCTTTAATCAACACACATTATTATATCGCAGATGGACACATTTTCAATCATTTTTTTGTGAATTCGATGTCCATCCCGAAATTTTGTAGAACCTTACAAAAATCGCTTTTCCCGCGGCGCAACAATGTAAACAGGAAAATTCCGCCATAGGGCCCTCACAGCTCGAAGGTGCCATAGTAGTGCCGGCGCACAAAATCCACAAATTCCTGAATATAGCCCTTCCCGCTCTGATCCCGGCGGTAGACCACATACAGGTCCCGGAAATTGCCCGAATCGGGCAGATCGAATCTCAGCAGCCGCTTCTCCTGGATGAAATTCCGGGCCGCCCGCTCGGAGATGACGGAGATACCCAGGCCTCCCGCCACCAGATTCTTGATGGCCTCCGGGTCATTGACCCGGGCAGAGATCTGCAGCTTGTCATCGGACAGGCCCATCCGCTCCAGGAACAGGTCGGCGCTCTTCTTGCTGCCGCTGCCCTTTTCCCGCAGGATCACAGGCTCCCGGAACAGCTCCTCCACCGGCGTCTCCTTCCGGGCCTGGAGCTTCAGGAAATGCTCCGTCACCGGGGTGATGATCACCATCCGGTCCCGGCAGAAGCTCTGGCAGACCAGGCTCTCCCGCTCGCAGGGCATACCGATGAGGCCCACGTCATAAATGCCGTCGATCAGGCCGTCCACCACCGCCTGGGAATCGCTCTGGTGGATGGCGAAATAGGCATTGGGGTTCAGCTTGCCGAATTTGGGCAGGACCTCCGGCAGCACATAGGCCGAGGGAATGGTGGAAGCACCCAGGTGGATGATCCGCCGGGCGTCGGCGGAGCACTCATTCAGCATCCGGTCCCGCAGCTCCAGCAGGTTGACGGCGTACTCATAGAGCTTCATGCCCTCGGGGGTCACTTCGATATTCTTGGTGGTGCGCATGATCAAACGCACATTCAGCTCCTCCTCCAGGGCCCGGATGTGGGTACTGATGGTAGGCTGGGATATGTAAAGATTCTCCGCCGCCCGGGTGAAGCTGCTGTAGCGCACCACCGCGGCATAAGATTCCAGCTGTTTGAATTCCATATTGCTCTCCGTTTCGAATTGTAGTTTGTAGTGCTGTTCACGAACCCACTTGGCTCTCCCTCTGGGAGAGCTGGCACGCCGAAGGCGTGACTGAGAGGGCCCTCTCCGCCCCTTCGGGGCACCTTTCCCAAAGGGAGAGGCAAGTTTGGCGCTCCCGCGCCAGTGCGCTAAACTACAATTTATACTATATTCTATAAATATTATCCCAAAATCTCTTCCAGCGCCTTCAAGGCCTTCTCCACATCCTCCGGGGTGTTGCTCCAGCCGAAGGAAAAACGGATGGTGCCGGTGGGATAGGTACCCAGGGTCATGTGGGCCGAGGGGGCGCAGTGCAGGCCCACCCGGGTCATGATCCCATGGTCCGCGTCCAGCTCATAGGCCGCCTGGGACAGCTCCTTCGTCAGGGTCTGGATGCTGACCACGCCAGTGCGGCCCTGGCAGGTCCGCTTTCCGATGATCCGCAGCTTTCCCGCCGCTTCCAGGGGTGCCAGTCCCTCCAGGAACCGGGCGGTCAGGGCCAGCTCATGATCCCGGACCGTATCAATGCCCCGCTGGGCCAGCCATTCCAGTCCCGCGTGAAGTCCCACGATGCCCGGCAGATTCATGGTGCCCGGCTCGAAGCGGTCCGGCATAAAGTCCGGGATCTCCTCCGTATGGCTGATGGAGCCGGTGCCGCCGGAGAGCAGTGGGTCAATCAGCGGGATCATCTCTTCCTTTAAAATAAAGCCGCCGATGCCCTGGGGGCCCAGCAGGCCCTTGTGCCCCGTGAAGGCCAGGGCGTCGATGCGCATCCGCTCCATATCGATGGGCAGGACGCCGGCGGTCTGGGCGCAGTCCACAATGAATTTCAGACCGTGGGCATGGCAGAACTGCCCGACCTCCGCGATGGGCAGCACCGTGCCGCAGACATTGCTGGCGTGCATCATGGCGACGGCCTTCGTATTGGGCCTGCGCAGCTTTTCCAGCTCCTCCATTTTCAGCTCGCCGGTCTCGCCGCAGGGGATCCGGTCAAATTCCACCCCCAGCTTCTCCAGCTGGCGGAGGGGGCGCATCATGGCGTTGTGCTCCATGGAGGACACCAGCACATGGTCCCCCGGCTTCAGGAAGCCCTTCAGGATCACATTCAGGCTCTCCGTGACGTTCTTCGTAAAGACCACATTCTTGCAGTCGCCGCCGTGAAACAGCTCCGCCAGCATCTGCCGGGTCTCGAAGACGGTCTCCTCCACATCATAGGCTCCGTCGTAGCAGCCCCGGTTGATGTTGCAGCCCTGGGCCGTCATATAGGTGTACACCGCCCGCGGAACCGCCTCCGGCTTCGGGAAGGTGGTGCTGGCGTTATCCAGATAAATCTTCTCCATTTGGGCTCCTCTGTTTCTCCTGTTTTGTACATGATAACATATATTTATTCAAATTTCAAATCAAATCAACATTTTAATTAATAAATTTTAGTTGCCCGCTGAAAAACACCGTGCTATACTTGACTTATCCCAAACTATGGAGGTAGAATAAGAAATGAAACTGAAAAATGAAAAGCTCGCCATCGCGCTGGCCGGTCTGGGCATCGGCATCATCGCGGCACTGCTGGTGCTCTTCGGCAATCCCACCAACATGGGCTTCTGCATCGCCTGCTTCCTGCGTGATACCGCCGGCGGTCTGAAGCTCCACAGCGCCGCCGTCGTGCAGTATGTCCGCCCCGAGATCATCGGTCTGGTGCTGGGCAGCTTCATCATGGCTTCCCTCAACAAGGAATGGGCCCCCAAGGGCGGCTCCGCTCCCCTGACCCGCTTCATCCTGG
Source organism: Oscillospiraceae bacterium (assembly GCA_017473225.1). Taxonomy (GTDB): domain Bacteria; phylum Bacillota; class Clostridia; order Oscillospirales; family Oscillospiraceae; genus Faecousia. The sequence continues at coordinate 18,662 of JAFUMG010000042.1, forward strand.
GCTTCTTCGTGATGGTCGGCTGCCTGGCCTTCCTGGGCTGCCCCTTCCGCATGATCCTGCGTCTGGCCGGCGGTGACCTGAACGCCGTCTTCGGCCTGATCGGCTTCGTTGCCGGCATCCTGTGCGGCGTGTTCTTCCTGAACAAGGGCTACTCCCTGAAGCGCACCTACAAGCAGCCCAAGCTGGAGGGCGCTGCCTTCCCCATCATCCAGGTGATCGTTCTGGTCCTGCTGGTGGGCTTCTCTTCCCTGCTGGCCTTCTCCGAGTCCGGCCCCGGCTCCAAGCACGCTCCCATCATCATCGCCCTGGCTGCCGGCCTGATCGTCGGCGCTCTGGCACAGCGCACCCGTCTGTGCATGGTCGGTGGCATCCGTGACGCCGTCCTGTTCCGTGAATTCAAGCTCCTGCTGGGCTTCATCGCCATCTTCGTTGCCGCCCTGGTCGCCAACCTGATCCTCAACGGCACCCAGGAGGCCACCTTCTTCAAGCTGGGCACCCAGAGCCAGGCTGTCTCCCACAGCGCGCAGCTGTGGAACGTGCTGGGCATGATGCTGGTTGGCTTCGGCTGCACCCTGCTGGGTGGCTGCCCCCTGCGTCAGCTGATTCTGGCCGGCGAAGGCAACACCGACTCCGCCGTCACCGTTCTGGGCCTGATCGTGGGCGCCGCTTTCTGCCACAACTTCGGTCTGGCAGGCGCCGCCGACTCCGTCAACGACGCCGGTGAGTACATCGTCGGCGGCCCCGGCATCAATGGCAAGGTCGCCGTGATCCTCGGCCTGATCGTGGTCACCATCATCGCCTGTGTCAACACCTTCGGCAAGAAGGAAGAGAAGTAATCGAAAGGAGCAATTACAATGCTGGACGCAAGAGGACTTTCCTGCCCCGAACCCGTTGTCATGATCCGCAAGGCCATGGCTTCCAAGGCAAATGAATACACCATGGTGGTCGATAACGTGACCTCCAAGGAAAATGTCACCCGCTATGCCGAGCATCAGGGCTACACCGTCACGGTGAGCGAGAACGGCGGCGAGTACACCCTGACTATTAAGAAATAAGAGAGTTTTATCATGACTTACATTGCGACCTTCTTCTCCCACTTCGGCGCCATCCGGTATAAAAAGCTCTGCGAGAGCAAGGGCTGGCCCGCCCGGGTCATGCCGGTCCCCCGGGACCTGAGCAGCAGCTGCGGCACCTGCGTCCGCTACGAGGGCAGCGAGCTTTGTCCCTCCGACCAGATGCCCGAGGAAGTGGAGCAGATCGTTGAGGTGACGCAGAGCGGCTACGTCTGCCGCCACCGGGCAATGGACAGCTGAAAACATCCCCAGTAGGGAACGCTCCCGGGCGTTCCCTACTGAAATATGTCATTGCGAGCCAGCGTGCACGCTGGCGTGGCAATCCCCCGGATTTTCCGGGAACCTACAAAGATAGGAACTGTAGTTTTCCCAGAGACACCAAAGTCTTTTGACATCCGGCCTCCATGCGCCGCCGCAGGGGATTGCCACGCCAGTGTGCGCACTGGCTCGCAATGACAGCAAATTCGGGGCACCGCAGCAGCTTTTCAACAAAACAACAAACCGCAACAGGAGGAACTCAATGGAAACCGAAGTAAAAATGACGAAGCTCGCCAAATGCGCCGGCTGCGGCGCCAAGGTGGGCGCGGGCACCCTGGCCAAGATGCTGGACGGCTTCAAGACCCACTATGACCCCAAGCTGATCGTGGGTTACGATAAGTCCGACGACGCCAGCGTCTACTATCTGGACAAAAACACCGCCCTGGTGCAGACCACGGATTTCTTCCCTCCCATCGTGGACGATCCCTACCTCTACGGCCAGATCGCCGCCACCAACGCCATCTCCGACATCTACGCCATGGGCGGCGAGCCGAAGCTGGCCCTGAACATCATGTGCGTCTCCGACCAGATGGACAAGCACGCCGTTCAGGAGGTCCTGCGGGGCGGCTATGACAAGGCCTACGAGGCCGGCCTGATCATCACCGGCGGCCATACCATCAACGGCGCCGAGCCCATCTACGGCCTGGCGGTGTCCGGCTTCGTGCATCCCGACAAGGTGCTGACCAATTCCGGCGCGCTGCCCGGCGATGCCCTGATCCTGACCAAGCCCCTGGGCGTGGGCATCCTGACCACCTCCGCCAAGGCGGACATGGTGGCGCCCGAGGTCATGGACCGGATCTACGCTCAGATGGCGACGCTGAACAAGGCCGCCCGGGACATCATGGTGAAATACAGCGTCCACAGCTGCACCGATGTCACCGGCTTCTCCCTGATGGGCCACGGCTACGAAATGGCCCAGGGCAGCGGCGTGACCCTGCATATCAAGACCGCCGATGTGCCCTACCATCCCGAAGCCTACGAGCTGGCGGAGATGGGCTTCATCCCCTCCGGTGCCTACCGGAACCGGGAATTCGCCGAAGCGGGCGTCAAGAATGTGGCCGGCGTCAGCCGGGCGCTGCAGGACATCTTCTTCGATCCCCAGACCAGCGGCGGTCTGCTTTTCGCCCTGCCCGCTGAGGAAGCAGCGGAATGCCTTGCCGAGCTGAAGCAGTCCATCCCCGCGGCAGCCATCATCGGCTACGTCACCGAAGAGCTGGACGCTTCCATCTATCTGGAGTAAATGAACAGCCAAAAGCCCTGCCGGGAAAACCCCGGCAGGGCTTTGTTGTTCTTGGGTTCAAATTGTAGTTTATAGTGCAGTTAAAAAGAAGTATGTCATTGCGAGCCAGTGCTCACACTGGCGTGGCAATCTCCCGATTCTTCCGGAACCTTACAGAGAAGAAAACGGTAGAATGCACCTAGAAACACTCAGCTTTTTGGTGTCCAACCGCATTGCGCCGCCGTAGGGGATTGCCACGCCAGTCTGCGGACTGGTTCGCAATGACAGCGTATTTTTTAGATGCCGCAACCACTATTCAACAGTGCGCCAAACTACAATTCCCCCCCTCACTCCTTCTTCCGATTCAGCGCAGCAATGATACCGACGCCGATGACGCTGATGGACACCACAGCGCCCCAGCCGTCGTTGTACAGCTCCGCGAAGCCGCCGGCAAGCAGGCTCAGGATTCCATAACAAATCGCTTCAAACATAGCAGTACCTCCTTAAAGGATCTGCCCGCCGAAATGGTCGGTGAATTCGCCCTCAAGCAGGGCGGGCTTGCCCATGACGAACACCGTGTCCATGCCGGCGGCCAGCTGGTCGGGCTTCTGCCAGGTGCCGGTCTGGTGGATGTTGGCCAAATCGAACAGGCACAGGTCCGCGTCCCTGCCAATGGCGATCTCTCCCTTCTGCTTCAGGCCGAAGCGCCAGGCAGGCAGGCCGGTGATCTTGTGCACCGCCTGCTCGATGGTCAGACAGCCCCGCTCCCGGACATAGTGCTCCAGCAGTCTCGGGATATTGCCGTAAACTCTGGGGTGCATCAGGCCGTTCTCGGGATAGGTGGCGTCGGAGATGACGCTGGAATAGGGCTCCGCCAGGATCCGGTCGATGTCATCCTCGCTGGTGATCCGGTCAATCATGGCGGGAGTGCAGTGCTCGGAAGCCAGCAGGTCGAAGAGGGCGTCGTAGGGGTCCTTCCCCTGCATCGCCGCGATCTCGATGATATTCTTGCCCTCGTATGCCTGATTTTCCGGCAGGCGCAGGGAGGTGGCCTGGATATTCTCAAAGCCCACCAGCAGGGAGATGTTCTCGAAGTCCCTTCCGGTCTTCATGCGCTCTTTCATAATGGCCCGCTTTTCGGGGTCCAGCAGCGCCTCTGTCAGGGCATCCATGCCGCCGGCCTGGAACTCGGGCGGGAGCACATGGATCAGCTGAGTGGAGCCGGCGGGATAGGGGTACACATCGCAGGTCACGTCCACCCCTTCCGCCCGGGCAGCCCGCAGCAGCTCGATCATTTTCGGCACGCAGCGGTCCCAGTTTCGGGTGCCGATGGCCTTCAGATGGCTGATCTGCATGGGGGTATTCAGAGCTTTGGCAACGGTAAGCATCTCCTCCAGCGCCTCCACCACCTCGTCGCCCTCCTGGCGCATATGGACGGTGATGACGGTGCCGGAATCCCGGAGGGGCTCCAGGGACTTGATCATTCCCTCGGTATCATAGAAGCACTCAGGGGCATAACCCAGACCCAGGCTGACGCCCAGAGCGCCCTCCGCCAGACCCTGCTCCAGCAGCTGCCAGATGAATCGGTACTGCTCGTCGCTGAGCTTTCCGTCGTAGAAGCCGGCGGCGCAGCCCCTGAGGGTGCCCATGCCCACCAGGATGCCCGAGTGGATCCGCTGGGGCACCCGGGACAGCTGCTCTTTATACTCCGCCACGGTGGTGAAATCGCAGCCCGCGGGCATATCGCCCACCACAGGGGCCAGATAATCCAGGATCTCCTGGCGGTGGGGCCCCCGGACCGGGCACATGGACAGGCCGCAGTTGCCGTTGATCACCAGGGTCAGGCCCTGGGCCAGCTCCGCCTTGCCGTAGCCGGGCCGGAAGGCCGCGGCCTCGCCATGTCGGTGGACATCGATAAAGCCGGGAGTCAGGAATCTTCCCCGGGCGTCGATGACCCGCTCCGCGGCGGCGCCCGCCAGGTCGCCCACCGCCTCGATCTTTCCGTCCCGGATGCCCACATCACCGGCGAAGGGCGCCTTTCCGGTCCCGTCCACGATCCTGGCATTTTGGATCAGATAATCAAACATGACCATTCCTCCTCGTTTTCCTGTTTTTGATATTGTAGCACTCCGGGCGGAGCTTTGCAATCACCGCCTTTTTCTGTATCTATTTCTTTTGGACCCAAAAGCTGGAAAAATATCCGGTGAAGGCCGCCTTTTTGTGGATATTTTCAGTCGGAAAATATGGAATTACCAAATGAGGCCTGGTATTTCTGGGCATACTGCCCAATTTGAGCTTGCCAATATCGGCAGTCTGCCATCAATTTTTCCTTGAATTTTGTAAAGTCTGATGGTATACTTTTTATAGGCCTAACCATTTTGGCGTCCTTGTTGCGCCCTTTTGGCGGCGGTATCCCCGGCTGTGCTTTTCCCAGGAAATAAAACAGCAGTCCGGAGATTCCCCGAACTGCTGTAAACCGATATTCCGGACCTTTACTTATCCTTTTCGCCCTTGGCTTCATCGATGTAGCTGTAGAGCGTGTACTTGGAAATGCCGAAGTAATTGCAGACCCGCTGGCCGGCCTTGGTGATCAGGAACGCGCCGCTCTCATTCAGGAAGCGGATGGCCTTGACCTTGTCCTCCTTGTTCATCAGCGCCACAGGCTTGCCCACGATCTTCGAAGACTGCTTGATCAGCTCTTCCAGCAGATCATTGACATTGTGGGTGATGGTCTCCGGCTCCTGGGAGGGCTCTTCCGGCGCGGTGAAGACATGCAGCGCGTCCTCCATGGCCTTCATCATGGTGATGTCGTAGTTGATGGCGAAGATGCCCACGGGCTTGCCGCTGTCATCCCGCAGGAAGATGGTGCTGGATTTCAGGATCTTGCCATCCTCGGTCCGGGTCAGGTAGGCCAGGCGGTCCTCCAGCAGCTTGGGATCAGCCTTCAGGGCTTCCCAAACCACATGGGAGGGGCCATCGCCGATGCGGCGGCCGGAAATATGACCGTTTTCAATGGCAACGATGGAGTGCTCCACCTCGGCGGCGCACAGATCGTGAACAACTACCTCACAATTCGGTCCGAACTGCCGGGCAATGCCCTTGGCAAGCTTTACACAGAAGTCGATTTCAGATACTTTCATAATAGACAGGGACCCCTTTCTGGATTTCTCTGGGTCCATTATATCAGGTAAATTGAAAATTTCAACGATTCCAGACGTAATTTTCGTCAGGAAAACAAATTTTTTGTCAAAGTTGCAGGCTGAAACGCAGTGCTACGCGCACGGGCCCGGCTTTAAAATAAGAAAAACTTATATCATATTCATCCAAAGGAGGCAAACATCATGCTGTTAGTAGGTAACGGTAGACTCATCACCCGCGACCCTGCAAATCCCTACCTGGAAGACGGCGCTGTCGTCATCGACGGCGAGCTGGTCAAGGAGGTCGGCACCCTGGCCGCCATGAAGGCCAAGTACCCCGAAGCTGAATTCGTAGATGCCCAGGGCGGCGTTATCATGCCCGGTCTGATCAACGCGCACACCCACATCTACTCCGGTCTGGCCCGGGGCCTGTCCATCGCCGGCAAGAACTCCCGGAACTTCATCGAGGTCCTGGAGGACACCTGGTGGAACATTGACCGCCACCTGACCATGGACGGCACCAAGGCCTGCGCCTACGCCACCGTTCTGGACTCCATCCGCAACGGTGTCACCACCATCGTCGACCACCACGCGTCTTTCTGTGAGATCCCCGGCACCCTGTTCGCCATCAAGGACGTCTGCAAGGAGCTGGGCATCCGCGCCAACCTGTGCTACGAGGTCTCCGAGCGTGACGGCGAGATCAAGACCGCCGAGGCCATCCAGGAGAACGCCGAGTTCGCCCGCTGGGCCGCCGCTCAGAACGACGACATGATCTCCGCCATGTTCGGCGGCCATGCCCTGTTCACCATCTCCAACAAGACCTTTGAGAAGATGGTCGCCGAAAACAACGGCCTGACCGGCTTCCACATCCACGTTGCCGAGGGTCTGAACGACGTTTACGACTCCCTGAACAACCACCGCTGCTACCCCATCGAGCGTCTGGAGAAGATCGGCGGCATCCTGGGTCCCAAGACCATGCTGGGCCACTGCATCCACCTGACCGACTCCGAGCTGGACACCATCGCCGCTACCGGCACCATGTGCGTCAACAACCCCGAGTCCAACATGGGCAACGCCGTCGGCTGCAGCCCCGTGCTGAAGATGTTCCAGAAGGGCATCCACGTCTGCATGGGCACCGACGCCTACACCCACGACATGCTGGAATCCCTGAAGGTCTTCCTGATCATCCAGCGCCACAACGCCCAGATGCCCAACGTGGCATGGTGCGAGGGCACTGACATGCTGTTCAAGAACAACGCCAAGATGATGGCCAAGTACTGCAAGAAGCCTCTGGGCATCCTGGCCCCCGGCGCCGCTGCTGACCTGTGCATCTATGACTACAAGCCCTTCACCCCCTTCTCCGACGAGAACATCGACGGTCACATGATCTTCGGCATGATGGGCAAGAACAACCGCACCACCATCATCAACGGCAAGGTCCTGTACAAGGATCGCGAGTTCGTGAACATCGACGAGGACGCCATCAACGCCTGGACCATGGAGCAGTCCAAGAAGCTGTGGGGCGAACTGAACAACCGCGTCTACTAATTTCATAAATCCTTTGCGGCCGGGCTCCCCACCGGAGCCCGGTCTCCCGAAATCACATAAACATTGGAGGAAAACAATCATGGCAGATATTATGCGCCCCATTCCCTTTGGCCAGCTGATGACTTGGATCCTGACCGAAAACAAGGAGCATGGCAGCATCTTCGGTGTTGCTAAGCAGGTCCATCACACCACCGGCAAGGCTCTGCCCATCTTCGACGAGAAGATCGAGACCCCCTACGGCCCCGCCGCAGGTCCCAACTCCCAGCTGGCACAGAACATCGTCGCCGCTTACGCAGCAGGCTCCCGCTTCTTCGAGCTGAAGACTGTTCAGCAGATGGATGGCGAAGAGCTGAGCGAATGCGTCAACAAGCCCTGCATCACCGCGGGCGACGAGTGCTACAACTGCGAGTGGTCCACCGAGCTGTACGTCACCGAAGCATACGTCGAATACGTCAAGGCATGGTGGGCATGTAAGCTGATGGCCAAGGAACTGGGCATGGGCGATCCCGATGGCTTTGTCTTCAACATGTCCGTTGGCTACAACCTGGCTGACATCAAGAAGAACAAGACCAACTCCTACATTGATCAGATGATGGACGCTTCCCGCACCGAGATCTGGAACTCCTGCAAGAACTGGACTCTGAATAATCTGGATATGTTCGAGAACGTCGATGCTGACTACGTCAACAACATCTCCGCTCGTATCTCCAACTCCATCACCGAGTCTACCCTGCATGGCTGCCCCCCCAGCGAGATTGAAGCCATCGCTCGCTACCTGATCACCGAGAAGCACCTGAACACCTACATCAAGTGCAACCCCACTCTGCTGGGCTATGAGTACGCCCGCGCCCGCATGGACTCCCTGGGCTTCGACTACGTTGCCTTCACCGACAGCCACTTCCTGACCGACCTGCAGTGGTGCGACGCCGTTCCCATGTTCGAGCGTCTGATCGCCCTGTGCGAGCAGGAAGGCGTGGAGTTCGGCCTGAAGCTGACCAACACCTTCCCCGTCGACGTGGAAGCCGGCGAGCTGCCCTCCAACGAGATGTACATGTCCGGCCGCTCCCTGTACCCCCTGTCCATCTCCCTGGCCCGCCGTATCACCGACCAGTTCAACGGCAAGCTGCGCATCTCCTACTCCGGCGGTGCGGAAGCCCGGAACATCAAGGCCCTGTTCGATGCCGGCATCTGGCCCATCACCATGGCTACCACCATCCTGAAGCCCGGCGGATACGAGCGTATGACCCAGATCTACAACGAGCTGGGTGACTGCGGCGACCAGCGCTGGAGCGGCCTGAACGTGGAAGCTGTCCGCGCTCTGGACGACGGCGTTGCCACCGACGAGCTGTACCACAAGCCCATCAAGCCCCTGCCCGTCCGCCACATCGGCAAGCAGGTCCCCCTGGTCGACTGCTTCAACGCTCCCTGCCGCAACGGCTGCCCCATTGAGCAGGATATCCCCGCTTACCTGACCGCCGTCGGCGAGGGCCGCATGGCTGACGCTCTGAACATCATCCTGGAGCGCAACGCACTGCCTTTCATCACCGGCACCATCTGCCCCCATCACTGCGGCGACAAGTGCATGCGCAACTACTATGACGACCATGTCAAGATCCGCGAGGCCAAGCTGACCGCCGCCAACGGCGCTTACGAGGAAGTCATCGCTTCCCTGAAGCCCGCCGCTCCCGTGGCTGGCAAGAAGGTCGCCGTCATCGGTGGCGGCCCCGCCGGTCTGGCTGCCGCTTCCTTCCTGTCCCGCGCCGGCATCGACGTCACCGTCTATGAGCGCACCGACAAGCTGGGCGGCATCGTCCGTCACGTGATCCCCGAGTTCCGTATCTCCACCCAGGCCATCGACAACGACGTGGCTCTGTGCAAGGCATACGGCGCCAAGTTCGAGCTGAACACCGAGGTCACCTCCGTTTCCGACCTGCTGGCTCAGGGCTACACCGACGTCATCGTCGCTGTGGGCGCCTGGAAGGCCGGTGCTTCCGGTGTTGAGTACGGCGAGACTCTGAACGTCATCAAGTTCCTGTACGCCGCCAAGAACGCTCCCGAGACCCTGAACCTGGGCAATGACGTCGTCGTCATCGGCGGCGGCAACACCGCCATGGACGCTGCCCGCGTGGCAAAGCGCCTGGGTGCTGCCAATGTCCGTCTGATCTACCGCCGCACCAAGCGCTACATGCCCGCCGACGAGGAAGAGCTGGCTGAGGCCATCGAAGACGGCGTCGAGTTCATGGAGCTGCTGGCACCCATCGGTGTCAAGGACGGCGTCCTGACCTGCGAGGTCATGAAGCTGGGCGCTCCCGACGCTTCCGGCCGCCGCGGCGTTGAGGCCACCGGCGAGAAGGTCGAGGTCCCCGCTTCCATCGTCATCACCGCCATCGGTGAGAAGGTCGAGACCGGCCTGTACGAGGGCATCGGCGTTGAGCTGACCAAGAAGGGCACTCCCGTCGTGGACGAGAACATGCAGACCTCTGTCGCTCACGTTTACGCTGTCGGCGACGGCCGCCGCGGCCCCGCCACCATCGTTGAGGGCATCGCTGACGCCGCCAAGGCTACCACCGCCATCGCCGGCTACGACTTCGGCAAGTACACCGAGGCCAACATCGAGCCCGATTACCAGAAGGTCCTGGACAAGAAGGGCAAGCTGTGCACCGACTGCTCCAGCTGCGAGAGCTCCGGCTGCCTGGGCTGCGCCACCGTCTGCGAGACCTGCGCTTCTGTCTGCCCCAACCGCGCAAACGTCGCCATCGCTGTTCCCGGCATGCGTCAGCGCCAGATCGTCCATGTGGACGGCATGTGCAACGAGTGCGGCAACTGCCTGATCTTCTGCCCCTACGATTCCCGCCCCTACAAGGACAAGTGGACCCTGTTCTGGACCGAGTGGGACTTCGAGAACTCCACCAACGCCGGCTGGCTTGAGCTGGGCGACGGCAAGGTCAAGGTCCGTCTGGGCGACTCCGTCAAGGAGTACGTCGTGGCCGACACCAACTGCGGCCTGTACGAGCCCCTGCGTCAGGTCATCCTGGCTGTCGAGAAGGACTACGCCTACCTGCTGAAGTAATCCCATCATTACCCGGGAGGGGGAGCTTTTCCCCCTCCCCATCCAAACTTTTTTCAAGAAAGGATTCCGCTATGAGTACCTTTACCGTAAACGGCGTCCAGCGTACTACCAATGAAAAGAAATCTCTTCTGCGTTATCTGCGTGATGACCTGCATCTGACCTCCATCAAGGACGGCTGCAGCCAGGGCGCCTGCGGCGCCTGCACCGTCATCATCGACGGTGTGACCTGCAAGTCCTGCGTTCCCACCACCGACCGTCTGGACGGCAAGACCATCGTCACCGTCGAGGGCCTGAGCGACTGGGAAAAGGAGCTGTACACCTATGCCTACGGCGAAGCCGGCGCTGTTCAGTGCGGCTTCTGTATCCCCGGCATGGTCATGTGCACCAAGGCCCTGCTGGATCAGAACCCCAACCCCACCGAGGATGAGATCAAGTACGCTCTGCGCAACAACTATTGCCGCTGCACCGGCTATGTCAAGATCATCGCCGCCGTGAAGCTGGCAGCCAAGATCAAGGCCGCCGGCGCCATCCCCGAGGCCTCCACCACCGACTGGCACGTGGGCAACCGCGTCCACCGTCTGGACGTGGCTGAGAAGGTCCTGGGCTATGGCCAGTACCCCGATGACATCTACCCCGAAGACACCACCTATGCCGGCGCCCTGCGCAGCAAGTACGCCCGCGCCCGTGTTCTCTCCATCGACACCTCCAAGGCCAAGGCCCTGCCCGGTGTCGTCGCCGTCCTGACCGCCGAGGACATTCCCGGTGAGAACATGATCGGCCACCTGAAGCATGACCAGTACACTCTGGTCCCCGTGGGCGAGCTGACCCACTACCTGGGCGACGCCGTCGCTCTGGTCGTCGCCGAGAGCATGGCGATCGTTGAGAAGGCCAAGAAGCTGATCAAGGTCGAATATGAGGTTCTGCCCGCTGTCCACAGCATCGAGGAAGCCAAGGCTCCCGGCGCTCCCCTGGTCTTTGAGACCGACAAGTCCAATGTCCAGGCCCACGAGCACATCTCCCGCGGCAATGCCCGGGAAGCCATCGCCAACGCTCCCCATGTGATCACCCATCACTTTGAGACTCCCTGGACCGAGCACGCCTTCCTGGAGCCCGAAGCCTGCGCCGCGTATCTGGATGAGGACGGCGACGTCTTCATCTACTCCACCGACCAGTCTGCCCACCAGACCCTCCATGAGTGCCAGCTGCTGCTGGGCACCAAGAAGGTCAAGGTCCAGAACGCCCTGGTCGGCGGCGGCTTCGGCGGCAAGGAGGACATGACCGTCCAGCATCTGGCCGCTCTGGCTGTCTACCATACCCACCGCCCCGTCAAGATGAATCTGACCCGCGCCGAGTCCCTGCTGGTCCATCCCAAGCGTCACCACTTCGTCATGGACTTCACCATGGGCTGCGACAACGACGGTAAGATCCTGGGCGTCCGGGCCGTCTGCGAATCCGACACCGGCGCTTACGCCTCCCTGGGCGGCCCCGTCCTGCAGCGTGCCTGTACTCACGCCGCCGGTCCCTACGCCTACGAGAACTTCGAGATCGAGGGCACCGCTTACTACACCAACAATCCTCCTGCGGGCGCGTTCCGTGGCTTCGGCGTCACCCAGACCTGCTTCGCCACCGAATCCCTGCTGAACATGATGGCCGAGAAGATCGGCATCTCTCCCTGGGAGATCCGCTACCGCAACGCCATCCGTCCCTGGGGCGTCCTGCCCAACGGCCAGATCGTCGACGATTCCACCGGCCTGGTGGAGACTCTGGAGGCTGTCAAGCCCTACTATGACGAGGCTGTGGCCGCCGGCAAGCCCGTTGGCATCGGCTGCGCCATGAAGAACGCCGGCGTCGGCGTCGGCATCCCCGATACCGGCCGCGTGAAGCTGCTGATCGAGAAGGACCAGAAGGTCCACATCTACTCCGGCGCTTCCTGCATCGGCCAGGGCCTGGGCACCGTCCTGGTCCAGAACGTGGTCGAGTACACCGGCCTGAACCGTGACGACATCGTCTACGAGCGCTCCAACACCTGGTACGCCCCCGACTCTGGCACCACCTCCGGCTCCCGCCAGACTCTGGTCACCGGCGAGGCCTGCATCCGGGCCTGCCGCCTGCTGAAGGAAGCTCTGGATTCCGGCAAGACTCTGGCTGATCTGGTCGGTCAGGAGTTCTACGGCGAGTATCTGGCCAAGACCGATCCTCTGGGCGCCAATGTGCCCAACCCCGTCTCTCACGTTGCCTACGGCTATGCCACCCAGGTCTGCATCCTGAACAAGAAGACCGGCAAGGTCGAGCAGATGATCGCTGCCCATGACGTGGGCAAGGCCGTCAACCCCCTGTCCTGCGAAGGCCAGATCGAAGGCGGCGTGGTCATGAGCATGGGCTATGCCCTGCGTGAGGACTATCCCATCGACGAGAACTGCAAGCCCCTGGAGAAGTACGGCTCCCTGGGCCTGTTCCGCGCACACGAAATTCCCGAGATCAAGGCAATCGTTGTCGACAAGCCCGGCCTGAACGTAGCGGGCGGTGCCATCGGTATCGGTGAGATCACCTCGATCCCCACCGCTCCCGCCATCACCGAAGCCTACTACCAGTGGGACGGCCAGCGCCGCTACAGCCTGCCCATCTCCGGCACACCTTATAAGAAGTAAAGGGGGATATTTGAATTATGGCTGTTAAGAAGAAGTTCCCCTACAAGGCCGCGGTCGTGGCCTGCAACGGCGGCTGCCGGGCCAGCAAGACCCCCGACGCCAAGTGCGTTTACGGCTGCATCGGCTGTGAGCAGTGCGTCATCGCCTGCAAGTTCGGCGCCATCCACATCAATGACCTGGGCGTCGCCGAGGTGGATGAGGAAAAGTGCATCGCCTGCGGCAAGTGCGCCACCTACTGCCCCCAGAACCTGATCCACATCCACGAGTGCGCCAACTACATCGTGGTCAAGTGCTCCAACCACGACAAGGGCAAGGACGCCCGTGCCGTGTGTGAAGTCAGCTGCATCGGCTGCGGCATGTGCGAGAAGGTCTGCACCGCCGGCGCCATCCACGTTGTGAACAACGTGGCCGTCATCGACGACAGCAAGTGCCTCAGCTGCGGCATGTGCGCTGTCAACTGCCCCCGCGGCGCCATCATCGACACCCGCGGTGTCCTGACCGGCAAGTATTGATCCCTCCCCCATCCGGCGGCTCCGCCGCCGGATGGTACGGATGAATTACCAAACTTTTTGTCAGGTACCCCATGGTGAATATCACCAAAGGGGCACCCCCTTCGGGCCCTATCCGGGAGCCCTGCTGTATTGTGTATTTTGCACAAGGCCGATAGGCCCCACTTTTGCCATCGGCAAAGCCGGGTTTTATCCCCCAAAGCATCAAAAAACGATACGGCAGAATGCCCAAAAAACAGGGTGTTTTCTCCCCCGAAAACCCGAAATTTTCTCCAATAATTTGGCGAAAAACATCTTGACTTTCGGCCATGGCATGGTATTATAGATGTATACCAGACAAAAAGTTTTGTAACCAGAAAAATTTTTAGCATACTAATTTATTAGGAGGCAAAGTAACGATGGAACCCAAAATGAAATGGAAACTGAACACCATGCCTAAGGGCGATGGCAACGAGCTGGAGATCATGTCCCTGGATAACGTCGCCAAGGCACGTGCTTTCCACGAGAGCTTCCCCCAGTACAGCATCACTCCTCTGGCCAAGCTGGACAAGATGGCTGACTACCTGGGCCTGGACACCCTGTGCATCAAGGACGAGAGCTACCGCTTCGGCCTGAACGCATTCAAGGTCCTGGGCGGCTCCTTCGCTATGGCCAAGTACATCGCCAAGGAACTGGGCAAGGACGTTTCCGAGATGACTTATGACTATCTGACCAGCGCCGCTCTGAAGGAAGAGTTCGGCCAGGCTACCTTCTGCACCGCTACCGACGGCAACCACGGCCGCGGCGTGGCATGGGCTGCCAACAAGCTGGGCCAGAAGGCTATCGTCCACATGCCCAAGGGCTCTTCCAAGACCCGTTTCGATAACATCGCCAAGGAGAACGCCAAGGTCACCATCGAGGAAGTGAACTACGACGAGTGCGTCCGTATCGCTGCCGCCGAGGCCGCTTCCGTTGAGCACGGTGTCATCGTTCAGGATACCGCCTGGGAAGGCTACACCGAGATCCCCAGCTGGATCATGCAGGGCTACGCCACCATGGGCTCCGAAGCTCTGGAGCAGCTGAAGGGCTACGGCGTTGAGCGCCCCGACGTTGTCATCCTGCAGGCCGGTGTCGGCTGCATGGCCGGTGCTATCTGCGCCTACATCGTCAACTCCTTCCCCGACAATCCCCCCAAGATCGTCATCGCCGAGGCCGGCATCGCCGACTGCCTGTACCAGGGCGCTGTCGCCAACGACGGCAAGTACCGCATCGTTGACGGCGATCTGCAGACCATCATGGCTGGCCTGGCTTGCGGCGAGCCCAACATCGTCTGCTGGGAGATCCTGCGCAACCACGTCACCGCTTTCTGCTCCTGCCCCGACTGGATGGCAGCTAAGGGCATGAGAATGCTGGCAGCTCCCGTCAAGGGCGACCCCGCTGTCTGCTCCGGCGAGTCCGGCGCTATCGGCATGGGCGTCATCGCTTCCCTGATGACCGATCCCGACTACGCAGAGCTGAAGGAAGCTCTGGGCCTGAACAAGGACTCCAAGGTCCTGCTGTTCTCCACCGAAGGCGACACCGATCCCGACAAGTACAAGAGCATCGTCTGGGGCGGCGAGTACGCTACCGTGTAAACCCTAGCAAGGTCTATTTACATAATCAATAATTTCAAGGAGGAAACTACCAATGGTTAATGCAAATCTGGACTACGCTCAGATCAAGGCTGCCGCTGAAGGCTACAAGGCTGACATGGCTGCTTTCCTGCGTGCAATGATCTCCCACCCCAGCGAAAGCTGCGAAGAGGGCGCGGTCTGCGAGTGTATCAAGGCTGAGATGGAAAAGCTGGGCTACGACGAAGTTGAGTTCGACGGCCTGGGCAACGTCATCGGCTGGATGGGCACCGGCGACAAGATCATCGCTATTGACTCCCACATCGATACCGTCGGTATCGGCAACATCAACAACTGGACCCATGACCCCTACCAGGGCTACGAAGACGACGAGGTCATCTACGGCCGCGGCGGCTCCGACCAGGAGGGCGGCATGGCTTCCGCTACCTATGGCGCTAAGATCATGAAGGACCTGGGTCTGATTCCCGAGGGCTACAAGATCATGGTCATCGGCTCTGTTCAGGAAGAGGACTGCGACGGCATGTGCTGGCAGTACGTCGTGAACAAGCACTTCCCCAAGAAGGGCATCAAGAAGGAGCAGGTCGAGTTCGTTATCTCCACCGAGCCCACTGACGGCGGCATCTACCGTGGTCATCGCGGCCGTATGGAGATCCGCGTTGATGTCAAGGGCGTTTCCTGCCATGGCTCCGCTCCCGACCGCGGCGACAACGCGATCTACAAGATGGCTGACATCCTGCAGGACGTCCGTGCTCTGAACGAGAACGACGCTGCTGACGAGACCGAGATCAAGGGTCTGGTCAAGATGCTGGATCCCAAGTACAACCCCGATCACTACGAGGATGCACGTTTCCTGGGCCGCGGCACCTGCACCACTTCCCAGATCTACTTCACCTCTCCTTCCCGCTGCGCTGTTGCTGACTCCTGCTCCATCTCCATCGACCGTCGTATGACCGCCGGTGAGACCTGGGATTCCTGCCTGCAGGAGATCCGCGATCTGCCCAACGTCAAGAAGTATGGCGACGACGTCAAGGTTTCCATGTACATGTACGATCGTCCCTCCTGGACCGGCGAAGTCTACGAGACCGAGTGCTACTTCCCCACTTGGATCAACAAGAAGGAGTCCGCTCACGTCAAGGCTCTGGAGGACGCACATCTGGCACTGTTCGGCGACACCCGTACCTGCCCCAACTCCGAGATCGCCAAGGCTAAGCGCGAGGGCCGTCCCCTGACCGACAAGTGGACCTTCTCCACCAACGGTGTCGCTATCCAGGGCCGCTACGGCATCCCCTGCGTTGGCTTCGGCCCCGGTGCTGAGTCTCAGGCTCACGCTCCCAACGAGATCACCTGGAAGTCCGACCTGGTTACCTGCGCAGCTCTGTACGTTGCCGCTGTCAACCTGTAC
>JAFUMG010000043.1 GCA_017473225.1 Oscillospiraceae bacterium
ACCACATTTTATTCAGGAGGTGCTTATTATGGCACAGAAAGTCACTGGCATTATTAAGCTTCAGATCAACGCCGCAAAGGCTACCGCTTCCCCCCCTGTTGGCCCCGCTCTGGGTCAGCATGGCGTTAATATCGCTGCATTTATCAAGGAATTCAACGCTCGTACCAAGGACATGGAGGGTTACAAGATCCCCGTCGTCATCACTGTGTACGCAGACCGCAGCTTCACCTTCATCACCAAGACTCCTCCTACCCCCCTGCTGGTCATGAAGGCCATCGGTCTGGAGAAGGGTTCCGGTGTTCCCAACAAGACTAAGGTTGGCACCATCACCAAGGCTCAGATCACCGAGATCGCTAAGACCAAGCTGCCCGACCTGAACGTCACTTCCCTGGAAGCCGCTGAGAGCCAGGTTGCTGGCACCTGCCGCTCCATGGGCGTTACCGTTGTTGATTGATAATTGCTAATCCGGGAGCTGCCCGGAAATGTGGGAGGATTATTCCGCATCACCACTTTATAGGAGGAAATTAAATTGTTTAGAGGCAAAAAGTATCAGGAAAGCGCGAAGCTGATCGACCGCGCTGTTCAGTATGATCCCAATGAAGCCCTGGATCTGGTTGTGAAGGGCGCTTCCGCTAAGTTCGACGAGACCGTCGAGCTGCATATCAAGCTGGGTGTCGACTCCCGTCACGCCGACCAGCAGGTCCGCGGCGCTGTCGTTCTGCCCAACGGCACCGGCAAGACCCGCCGCGTGCTGGTGTTCGCCAAGGACGCCAAGCTGGATGAGGCCAAGGCTGCTGGCGCTGACTATGTCGGCGGCATGGACCTGGTCGAGAAGATCACCAAGGAGAACTGGTTCGAGTTCGACGTGGTCGTCGCTTCTCCCGACATGATGGGTATCGTTGGCCGTCTGGGTAAGGTCCTGGGCCCCAAGGGTCTGATGCCCTCCCCCAAGGCCGGCACCGTGACCCCCAACGTCGCTGCCGCTGTCAAGGAAATCAAGGCTGGTAAGGTCGAGTACCGTCTGGACAAGACCAACATCATCCACTGCCCCATCGGCAAGGTCTCCTTCGGCACCGAGAAGCTGGCTGAGAACATGGACACCCTGGTCCGCGCTGTTGTGAAGGCTAAGCCCGCAGCTGCCAAGGGTCAGTATATCCGTTCCTGCACCGTCGCTTCCACCATGGGACCCGGCGTCAAGGTCTCCACTGCCAAGTATCTGTAATTTGATACGATTCACTCCCTCAGGCTTGCCTGAGGGAGTTTTTCTATTTACGATGAGGATATCACATTAAGGTAAAATTAATTTGCTATCCAAAAATCCCTATGATATACTAAAAGAAAAAGGGGGTTGCTGGCAATGAAAAAGCTGATATCGGTCATTATGCTGTTGGGCATTCTGTTCCTTGCGGGCTGCAATACAAACAAATCCATCCAAGGCATCGATCTCCCCTTCGAAGAATCGGAGATCCAGCAGATCGCACTGGTTTACTACACCGGGGATCCCTCCGATGCCCGGCAGAAGATCGTCACAGGCAGTGAGGACATCCAGTACATCTACAACATGTTCTCCAATGAGATCCATCTTGAGACAAACAGTAGAAACCTCTCTGACCCTTCTGACACGCTGCGCATCCGCATTGGCCTGAAAGATGGTCATGGTTTCAGCATGCAATACGAGGGGTTCGGCGTCAAGGAAGGCCTTCTATCCTCTTCCGATGGGGATTTTGCCTACTTCACTCCTACGGATGTGGCATGGCTTTGGGATCAGCTGACTGCTGAATATGAAGCAAGCCCCATTTCCCTCGCGCCTTCCGGCGCTACCGAATCTCCGGTCAAGTGAGGAGCGTCTTTGATGTTCAAACGCAAATTGATTATCGGCATCATCGCAGGCCTTAACCTTTTGATTGGCTGTCTTTGTTTCCTGCCTGCCGCACGAGAAATCGATCAGTCTTTCCTCTGCACCGTATCGCTTGACAACAATTCGGATACTTTACAAACAGCTACAGTACGCTTCCGGGGTACATACTACGACTACCTGTTTCTTACAGACCGATTTGATGGATATATCACTGAATCCGGTATCGACGAGACTCAGGCAAGGATCTCCTGGAACCAAATGGAAACGCTGACTTCAAAGGTTTCCATCAACTCAGAACACCCTGCTTTCGTAGACGAGCGAACACACTGGAGTTCGAATTCATTCCAAATAAAAGAAAAGAGATATCTACTGGCCGACGAAGACTTAAAATCGTTCCAGCTGTACTATTACATCCCCATATCAGATGGTGATTGGACTCTGAATTTCATCCTTACCTACCCGCAGTGCTTTTAGGCAAGCTTAACAAGCTCCTGATGCTCCTGGAAAAACGGTCCGTCACTGAATGAAACCAACCAGGCACTCACTTTGCCATCCTTCCCAGCGGACCGTCAAGGATGCCGGTCCCTATAAAAAACTCAAAAAATTTCAAAAATAATGCTTGACAAACTGAATCACATATGTTAATATATCGGAGTTGCCAAAGACAGCAGGTGTTCGAAAGAACGTAAGTCCTGCCGAGGTGCGCTGAATGTGATTGTTTCGCGTGTCTTTCTGTCTTCTGGCAGGAAGACACTTTTTTTATTTTCGGAGGTGAAAATTATGCCCAACGCTAAGGTTCTTGAGAGCAAGAAGGCTGTTGTCGAGGCCCTGACCGGCAAGATCCAGGAAGCTACTTCCGTCGTCTTCGTCGATTACAAGGGTATCAATGTTGCTCAGGATACCGAGCTGCGTAAGCAGTTCCGTGAGGCCGGTGTTGAGTACTCCGTTGTTAAGAATACTCTGACGAATTTCGCTGCTAAGAATGCAGGTTATGATTTCTCTGAGGTTCTGAACGGTACTACCGCTATGGCTTCCACCACCGGCGACCCCATCGCCCCTGCTCGTATCGTCTGCGAGTTCGCCAAGAAGAACAAGGGTTGCACCCTGTCCATCAAGGGCGGCATCGTTGAGGGTTCTGTTCTGTCCGCTGACCAGCTGAATGGCTTCGGTGAGCTGCCCAGCAAGAACGCTCTGGTTGCTTCCGTCCTGGGTACCTTCCTGGCACCTATCTCCAGCCTGGCTTTCGTCCTGGATCAGGTTCGTATCCAGAAGGAAGGCGGCGCTCCTGCTGCAGAAGCAGAAGCTTGATTTGTTCGTAAACACAACAACACTCTACTCACTTAAATTTTAGGAGGATTTTATCATGGCATCTGAAAAGATCACTGCTCTGGTCGAGCAGGTTAAGGAACTGACCGTTCTGGAGCTGTCCGAGCTCGTTCACACCCTGGAAGAAGTTTTCGGTGTTTCCGCCGCTGCCGCTGCTGTCGCTGCTCCCGCTGCCGCTGCTGAGGTTGTCGAAGAGAAGACCGAGTTCGACGTCATCCTGAAGGCCGCTGGCGCTTCCAAGCTGAACGTCATCAAGGTTGTCCGTGCCGCTACCGGCCTGGGCCTGAAGGACGCTAAGGATCTGGTTGACAACTGCCCCAAGACCCTGAAGGAAGCTATCTCCAAGGAAGATGCAGAGAAGCTGGTCGCCGAGCTGAAGGAAGCTGGCGCCGAGGCCGAGATCAAGTAATTGATTTCTACCCAAACATACAACAGCCGCCAGTAATGGCGGCTGTTTGCTTATCCACTTTATGGAGGCCCCTATGGAAACTGTTACGAAAGATTTATTGGCGGGCCTGACGGCCCAGTTCGATTTGGCCGGTATGCTCCGGCTGGTGCTGATCATCGCGGTGGGCTCCCTGCTGCTGGGACTGGTGGGCCGTCTGGTCTTCGGAAAGCGCTCCGGCCTGAACCACAGCGTTTCCTCCGCCATCGGCATCCTGTTCGTCTATGCCGTCACCATCGTCATCTATACCTTTGATCCGGCAAATCTGAGCCGGTTCCTCTCTCCCCTGCCCTTTGTTTCCTTCCATGGAGAGTATCTGCTGATCTTCTCCTTCACCGGCTCCGAGTTCCCGGCCATCTGCGCAGAGATTTTGAATATGGTCATCCTGGCCTTCCTGGTGAACCTTCTGGACACCGTGATCCCCAAGGGTAGGAATGTGCTGACCTGGTATCTGCTGCGGTTTGTGACCGTGGTACTGGCCATGGCGGCGCAACTGGTGGTCACCGGTCTGCTGACCGCTTACCTGCCCGGCGTGCTGGTCACCTACGCCCCGATCATTTTGGTCGGCATCCTGCTGGTCATGGTCCTGCTGGGCGTTCTGAAGGCCCTTCTGGGCCTGGTGCTGACCATCACCAACCCCATCCTCGGCGCCATCTATGCCTTCTTTTTCTCCTCGAAGATCGGCAAGATGCTGGGCAAGGCCGTCACCACTACCCTGCTCCTGTCGGCCCTGGTTTATCTGCTGGGCTACCTGGGCTTCGGCGTGGTGAGCATCACCGCCGCCGCGTTAACGGGCTACATCCCGCTGGTCATCGTACTGCTGATCATGTGGTATCTGCTGGGCCATGTGCTGTAATGAAAATTCCCCGCCGAAAGGCGGGGAATTTTTGTATCAATAGATATTCATGGATTCCAGCAGCAGACCGGAATCGGTTTTGACGATGGTCAGCTTCGCGCTGGTGCTGGTGCGGACAACGCCCTCCTTGCCGGTAGTGTCCACCTCGTAGGTCACGTCGCACAGATATTTGCCCTCTTCGATCCGCAACTGCAGGTGGGTCGTGATGGAGACCACCTCGTCACCCTTGCTCTGGCCGAACTGGAGGCCCTCGATGGCCGCGTGGAGCCGGGATGCCAGGTCGCTGTCGGCCACCACCAGCTCGATGAGCTGATCATAAGTACCGTAGCGGGTATTCTTATTGGAGCCCGTGAAGGCCACGTACCGCTCCACGAATTCAGCGGTGAATTCATCCAGCGCCTTGGTCTCCTCCTCGGAGCAGTTCAGATAGAACTGGGACCAGTCGGTGTTCTCGTCAAACACGGCGGGATTGCCCTCGGGGTCGGAGGCGGTCATTTCCAGCTGGCCCAGGAAGGGACCGGCCTGATAGGTGACCTTGACAGGCAGATCGTAGTCCTCATAATAGGCCTCCACTTCCTCGTAGTGGATGTTGTCCTCAATGATATATTCCTCACCCAGCACATGGCCGTTGACGCTGACGCTGTAATCGCTGGGGACGGTCATGGAGACGGTGTCGTTCCAGACCAGGAAGGAGAAATCAAAGGACTCCTCCGCGAAGCTCCAGGGGGTGAAGCCGTATTCATCCGCCGCGCCGGATTCGATGGCGAACTGGCCGATGACCTGTCCGCCGCTGCGCAGGACATAGACCTGCCGGGTGTCGGTGCATTCGCTGGACTTCTTGGCGTAGGTCACGCCGCCGCTGATGCTCTCCAGGATGATCTCCCGGCACTCCTCCTCGCTCTGAAGATTGGTGTCGATCTGATCCATGACCGCAATGCCCATATCGCAGATATGCGCATCGGTCAGATGATCCATATAGTCATTCAGCGCGACCTTGGAGCGGGAGGCCTCATAAGCATCCAGATAGCTCCACAGGTACTTCAGGCCGTAGACCGTGGCACCCAGGAAGGCCGCTACATACAGGAACATCAGCAGCCAGAACAGCCACCAGCGGGCCTTTTTGACCTTCTGCTTTTTGACCGGCTGATTCTGATAATACTTACTCATTGCCGGCACCTCCTTCCTTCAGCACCAGGAATGTGGTGGGCACCGGGCGGATGCCGATGACCGACGCGCAGTTATTGATGTAATCGCCGCCATACCACATCAGGCTGGAGGAGCCGCCGTCCAGATTGCAGGCGTTCACCGCGCCGAATTCCAGGAAGATGTCCACCATGTCCTGATACGTCGCGCCCAGGCTGATGACCTGCCGGCCGTCGATGACCAGCATCAGGATGGCGCCGTCGGAGCGCTGGCCGATGGCGGTCCGGGGATTGACGCCGCTGGTGCCCACATCGCAGGCCTCACCGTTGGAGACCAGCACCGGGCCGAAGCTGACGCCGTACTGGATATTCTTTTCCTGCACGTCCTTGGAGGTCAGCTTGCCCACATGGAGGATGTAGTCACTGTCGATGCCCACAAAGCCGTCCTGAACGCCCTTGCTCTCATAGTAGACCTTTCCCTCGTAAACGACCATGCTGTTGGGGATGGAGCCGTTGCCGTGACCCTCAGGGTCCTCGAAGCCGCCGGCATTGATGCCGGCCACAGCGTCGAACTGCTCCACCATCTGCTCGACGGTATAGCCCCGTCCGCCGTAGGAGCTGGGGACGCTGCCCATGATGACCCGGGAGGGGTCCAGGACCACCATCATGTAGCCGGAGTAGCCCTCGCCCTTGACGGGCTCGATGATGATGCCGTCGCCGTCCTCGTCCACCAGGCCCCATTCGTCAGCGGCAGGGCCCTGAACTTCCTCCCCCTCATGGGACTCGTCGGTCTTGTCCTCAGGCTTGGTGATGGTGATCAGGGAGGTATCGGTTTCGACATACTCCTCCACCTCAGTCTTGTTCTCGATGGCGGCGATCTCCTCCTCAGTGAAGAAGAGATCCGCCAGGAAGCCGATGGCGCTGGTCTCCCGGACGGACATCACGAAAATGTCACGGGCGCTGGGAGAGGGGCCTCTGGCTATGACGTACATGACGCCGTACAGGGCCGTCACGATCAGCAGCACCGTCACCACCAGGAAAATAGCCAGCCGGGCAAAGAACCGGCCCACCCGCCGGGCGGCAGAGGGCTTCTTCGGAGCGGGGATCTCCTCCCGCCGCTCCTGCCTGGGCTCCCGCGGGGTTTCCGGCTCCGCCTGCGCCGGGGTATCGTAAAGCTGGGACTGCAATTCCGCCATAATGTCGTCGAAATTGAATTCTTCGTGTTCCACGCGCTTTCCTCCATTGCGTTTTTATTTTACACTTTAGTATATCAAATGATGTAGAATTTGTAAAGTTTTCTGAGGAAAGTTGTCAAAAATTATCTTCATCCGCAAAGAAAAAGCCGGTCCTTTCGGACCGGCTATTATGCTCAATGACGGCACTCTGCCTTTTCGACAGCTTCGATGACGCCCTCCACGCAGTCGGTGTAGACCGTCTCCATCAGGCCGTTGTCATAGGCCTCGGCAACGGCGGGATCGATGGGAAGTCTGGCCAGAATGGGCAGGCCGAATTCGGCGGCTACCTCATCCAGATGGCTCTTGCCGAAGACCTGGATCTTCTTGCCGCAGTCGGGACACTTCAGATAAGAATAGTTCTCCACAAAGCCCAGTACGGGAATATGCATCATATTGGCCATCTTCACAGCCTTGGAGACGATCATGCTGACCAGATCCTGGGGAGAGGTCACGATGACGATGCCGTCCACAGGCAGGCTCTGGAAGACCGTCAGGGGCACGTCGCCGGTGCCGGGAGGCATATCCACGAACATATAGTCCACGTCCTCCCAGATGACGTCGGTCCAGAACTGCTTCACCGCGCCGGCGATGACAGGGCCCCGCCAAACAACGGGATCCGCGGGATTATCCAGCAGCAGGTTGATGGACATCACCTGAATGCCGCCGCGGCTCAGGGCAGGATACAGGCCCTCCTCCGTGGCGCCCTGGCACTCGCTGACACCGAAGGCAGTGGGCGCGGAGGGGCCGGTGATATCGGCGTCCAGCACGGCCACCCGCTTGCCCTTCCGGGCCATGTGGACCGCCAGCATGGAGGTGACAGTGGACTTACCCACGCCGCCCTTGCCGGAGACCACGGCGATGACCTTCTTGACGGTGGACTTGGGATTCAGGCTGGCCAGCAGGCTCTCCGCCTTGCGCTCGCCGCAGTCAGAGCCGCAGCTGCTGCAATTTCCATTACAAGAACTCATTGAGAAAATCGCTCCTTTTGTTTTATCTTCCAATATTATAGGCCCGAAAACAGGAAGTGTCAACCTTCAAATCGCGCGTTATTGACCCATCCGCTTCGGGAAGGCGGCTACTTTTTCCGCAGTGTGCCGACCACCAGCCAAATGCCGACGGCCAGGAAGGCCAGCGCGCCGATGAGTCCCACGGCGCTGCCGCCGAAAAGGGGCTCCCCCGCCGCCTGGAAACCGAACCAGGCAAACACAGACCAGGTGCACATGATGATCAGAAAGGCGCCCCCGATGAGCTTCTGCCTTCTGCTCCGCCGCTCGGACCGAAGCAGCTCCGCCTCGGCCCGCTGAAGGATGCCGTCCACCGACAGGTCCGGCTTGCCGTCATACACCACGAACTGGCACACCTTATCGCCAACCCGGATATCGTGCTCAGAATTGCCCTCGCAGTCGCTTTTCATGATCCTGACCGCCAACTCCTCATCCACATAGATGTCATAATAGGCTCCGTGTTCCTCCCAGCGGACGGTGTGGATCTGCTCCCCCACCGTGACAGGCCAGCTGTTTCTTTTTCTCATATCATCCCTCCTGCGCCGTTTCCCACTGCTCCATCAGATCCAGCAGCACCATCTCGGCTTCTTCCTTCTCGCCCAGAAGCCGGGTCAGCTCCTGATAATCGGCGGAGGCGGCGTCGATCTTCCCGTCCAGCTCCCCGATCAGCTTCTCCTGCTTCTCGATTTCCCGCTCCAGGCGGCGGATCAGCTTGTCGGTGTCCTTGGTGCCGCCCTTGGGCTTTTCCTTTTTGGGCTTGGGCGCGGCGGCGGCAACGGGCTTCGCGGCG
Source organism: Oscillospiraceae bacterium (assembly GCA_017473225.1). Lineage (GTDB taxonomy): Bacteria > Bacillota > Clostridia > Oscillospirales > Oscillospiraceae > Faecousia. The sequence goes on from JAFUMG010000043.1 coordinate 8,657, forward strand.
GCTTCATGCTCCAATATGGAGCGGTACTTCTGATAGCCGCACTTGAAATCCCGAATTTGGCCGTCTTCCAGCAGCCAGATCCGCTCCGCGAACTTCTCAATGAAATAGCGGTCGTGGCTGACGAACAGCAGCACGCCCTCGAATTCCTCGATGGCCGCTTCCACCCATTCCCTCGAAGCGATATCCAGATGGTTCGTGGGCTCGTCCAGGATCAGCAGGTTGATCTTCTCATCCATCAGCATACACAGCCGCAGACGGCTCTGCTCGCCGCCAGAGAGAGTGCCCACAGTCTTGAACACATCCTCTCCCTGGAACAGGAACTGGCCCAGCCGGTCCCGGGCTACCTGGGGGGTGCAGTTCTTCTCATAGAGCATGGTGTCGTAAAGACTGCGCTCCGGGTGGTCGAAATGGATGATCTGGGGGAGATATCCCCATTTCACCGTGGGACCGAACTGGATCTTTCCGGCGCAGTCCTCCTCGCCCAGAAGGCACTTGATGAAGGTGGACTTGCCGGTGCCGTTATCGCCCAGGATGGCGATCCGCTCGCCGCCCTCCACCTTCAGGTTCACATCGGAAAACAATGTCCGGTCGCCGAAGGACTTGGACAGATTCTTCAAATTGAACACCACATCGCCGGAGAAATCCCGCTCACCGAAGGTGGCGCGCATGGTCTTCTCGGTTTTGGGCTTCTCGGTCTTTTTGATGCGCTCCATCCGGTGCTGGATGGACATGGCCCGGCGGTATAAGGTCCGGTTGTTGATGCCCCAGCCCTTCATCCGCTCCACGGTATAGCCCAGCTGCTTCAGCTTCGCCTGCTCCTGCTGGTACTGCTTCATCTGCAGGTCGAACCGGGCCTGCTTTTCATCCATATAGAAGGAATAGTTGCCGGAATAAAACTCCGCGTGGCCGTCTACGATCTCGATGACCCGCTGGGCAACCTGGTCCAGGAAATAGCGGTCATGGGAGATGGTCAGCACGGTGCCCTTGAAGGCCTTGATGTAGCCCTCCAGCCACTCCACACTGGAAAGGTCCAGGTGGTTGGTGGGCTCGTCCAGCAGGAGGATGTCGGTCTTTTCCAGCAGCAGCCGGGCAAGGTTCACCCGGGTCTTTTCACCGCCGGAAAGGCTGTCGAATTCCTGGACCCGCTGATCCGGGGTGATGCCCAGGCCGTTGCAGACCTTGTCCACCTCCACGTCCATGTCGTAGCCGCCGCCGGACTGGAAGCGGTTCACGAGGGCGTCGTATTCCCGCAGCTGCTCCGCCGTGGCCCCCTCGGCCATCTGGGCTTCCAGAAGCTCCATCTTTTCCCGGCAGCGGGTCAGCGCCGCGAAGGCAGACCGCAGCACATCTTCCACCGTGTAGCCATAGGGGAACTTGGGGATCTGGGAGATCAGGCCCAGCTTCTTGGCGGGGTTGACATAGACCTCGCCGTCGTCAAAGTCCATCTGGCCGGTGAGGATGTTGAAGAGCGTGGTCTTGCCGCAGCCGTTGCGGCCCAGAATGGCCACACACTCCCCTTCCTGGATCTCAAAGGACAGCCCCTCCAGCAGGTTTTCGCCGATGGTGAAGAATTTTGTTAAGTTGTGTACAGATATATCTACCATGGTTTTTCTCCAAGATATGATTTCCTTCGTAGGGGGCGGCCTCCCGGACGCGCCGCTGCGCAAGCCGCGCCAATGGCGGCGCGTCAAGGATGCCGCGCCCTACAGCTGATGGATCATTTCTTCCAGTTCCTCTTTTGTATACAGCAGATCCACCGCCTGCAAAAAGGCGTTGGTGCTGATCTTTGCGGGAAAGCCCAACTTTTTAACGAGAGCGGCCCGCAGGTCCGCGCTGCCGGGACCATATAATCCCAGGTCCATCAGGTCCGCTTTGGTCAGCTCCTGTCTGGCGCCGGGCGCTTCTTCGTCCTCAAAGGTGGCGCCGGCACGGCGCATACATTCGAGGATCACGTCTTTCTTCATGCCCTCGACACCCAGCTTGCCTTCCTTGCCCGGGGCGGCCTTCCGCCGCTCCTTGCCGAAAATATCGGGGGTATAGGCGTGCTTCAGGTATTTCCCGGGGATGGCGCTCTTGATGTGGTTGCGGATCACAAAACCCGCCCCGTCCGCGTCGGTAAAAACGATGAGCCCCCGCTTTTCCGCCACACGCCGCAGCAGCGCCAGCTGCTCTTTGTCCTTGAAAATGCCAAAGCCGGACGTCTCCAGAATGGGGGCGTCCACGATCTGGCTCAGGGTATTTTTATCGTAGCGGCCCTCCACCACGATGGCTTCCTTGATCTTAACCACGGCGCGCCTCCTGTGCCAGCTCCAGGATCAGCATTTCCAGCAGCCGCTCCGGGTCGTCGTAGGAGGTTTTCATCCGGTAGTCCGTTTCCAGCACCAGCTCCGCGGCTTTTCGGCAGAAATCGGGCGAAAACCTGCGGGCAGCCTCCATAGTCTTCCGGGCGGGATAGTCCGGGATGCCGCAGAGCTTCTGAAGCTCGGCGGAATTTTTGCCGCAGTCCAGAAGGGTCCGGGCCGTGCCCAGACGGCGGAAATGGCCGCCCACCGCGCCCAGGATCGCCAGAGGCTCCTGCTGCATTTTCAGCAGGGTCTGGAGCTTCTGCAAAGCGGCGCCGTATTTTCCCTCGCCCAGCAGGTCCGTCATCTGGAATACCACCGCGTCCAGCACCGGCTCCGTCACCGCGTCAATGTCGGTTTTTTTGATCTCATCCGCGCCGGAGTAGGCGGAGATCTTGCTGATCTCGCCGGCCAGGGCGGTCATGGTGCCGCCGGTGATGTCGATGAGGTACGCGCACAGGTCATTGGAGATCCGCTTCCCCCGGGCCATGAAGTGCCGGGAGACCCAGCTGATCAGCTCCCGCTGTCCCTGCCGGGCAAACTCCACGATGGCGCCGTGCTTGTCGATGGCTTCCCAGAGCTTTTTCAGCCGTTTATCGGGCTTCCAGACCACCGTCTCATAGGTAAAGACCACGGTGCACCATTCGGGAATATCCGACAGCAGCTCCGCCATCTTGTTCCGGTCCCCCTCCGGGAGCTTGAAGAGGTCGATCTCATCCACCTGGACCAGCGTGTGCTCCGCCATCATGGGCATATTCTCCACAGAGTCGGCAAAGGCCTGAATGCCGAAGGTCTCGTTATTCAGCCTGTGGAAATTGAAGGACTCTGTCAGATCGTCCAGCAGCAGCTTTTTCATCTGCTCAAAATAGTGGTCCATCAGGAAGGTTTCCTCGCCATGGAAAATGTACAGCCTTCCCAGCTCCTTATTCTTGATGGATGCCTTCAGCTCCTGAAAGCCGTCGCTTGGCGCTGTCTTCTTCGCCATGGTCTCACCTCCTGAAAATCAGATTGCCGTCCAGGTCCGTCCGATAGACCAGACAGCCATATTCCTCCAGCCGCGCCAGCAGCTCCTCCGCGGGATGACCGTAGGCATTCCTGCCCACGGAAATCGCCACGACGGCTGGCCGGGTGGCCTGCAGTAATTCCTCACAGGTGGAACTCTTCGCTCCATGATGGCCTGCCACCAGGATTTCCAGCTGTGGCAGCTCCATTTGCCGCAGCAGCATACGCTCGCCGAAGCCGCTGCGGTCACCGGTAATCAGTATATCACAATTTCCCGCCCGGAACAAGACCGCAAGGCTGCTTTCATTGTCGGAATTGGAAGCAGCGGGGCCAAAAATCGTCAGTTCTGTCCCGGAATAGGTCAGGCACAGATCGTCACGGACCCGGATGGTATCTCCATCCGTCAGGGCTTCCAACACCTCCCCGGCGCCAGCTTCATCGGCAGCGTCGGGCATGAACAGGGTATCCGCCGGGATCCGGGTCAGAAGGTAGGGCAATCCGCCGGAGTGGTCCCGGTCATAATGGGTCAGGATAACGCCATCCAGACGGAAAACGCCCTGGCTCATGAGCGTCTCCGCCGCCAGATCCGCCGCATCCTGATCGTAGCTGCCGCCGCAGTCCACCAGGTATGCCTTTCCCTCGCTCTGCAGGATGATGCTCTGGCCCTGCCCCACGTCCAGCACCGTCACACGGCAGTCATCGGTCAGCGGTTCCAGCCAGGAAGCCGCCAGCGCCAGACACAATCCCAGCAGGCCGCAGCACAGCAGTGTGGCGGGGCGGCGTTTTTTACTGAACAGAAACACCGCCAGCAGGAGGTACACGAAAACCAGCCAGATGACGATGTAAACGCTCCGGGTATATACCGCGGCCAACGGGAATTTCCCCAGCAGCTTCGCGGTCGTCAGGACATAACGGATCAGCCAGGAGATAACGCCGGCCAATACCGATCCCGCCGCGGGTGCCAACGCGCCAAGGGCGCAGACCAGCATAATGCCGTAAAAGATCAGATTCACCGCCCAGAGGGTCAGCAGATTCGTCAGTACACCCACCAGGCTCACCGCGCCGAAATGGTAGGCAGCCAGAGGCGTCGTCAGGCTGATGGCACTGAGCGTCACGGACACGGAGCCGGAAAACCAGCGCTTCAGCTTCACAAACCGGTCCTTCGGCCCGCAGCCCAGCTTCCCGGTCATCCCGGTGTTGATCCTGCCGTAGAACAGGAAGATGCCCGCCATGGCGCCAACGGACAGCTGAAAGCTGACGGAAGTGATCACCAGCGGATTGGCCGCCAGCATCACCAGAGCCGAAAAGGCCAGCTCCGTGGGCGGATCATACTCCCGGTCAAAGAGCATCGCCAGCATCATGAGGCTCTGCATGATACAAGCCCTGGTCACCGAGGGGCTGAAGCCGGCCACCGCCGCGAAAAGCAGCAGGACCGGGATGCCCAGCAGCGCCGTAAGGGCCCGCTTCCGAAAGGTCAAAGTATGGATCAGGCCGAACAGGATCGACACATGCAGGCCGGAGACAGCGATGATATGCATGATCCCCGAAACCTTGAAGGCGGTATTGGTCTCATAATCGATGTCCGTCCGGTCGCCCAGCAGCAGTGCCTTGCCGAAGCCCGCGGTATCCGCTGGGAAGCAGCCCTCTATCAGGGATACGATCTGCTGGCGCAGCTTCGCGGGATAGAGATACCAGGGAAGGCCCGCCCCTTTCGCCAGGCTGGCGTCCTCCGCCTGATAACCCAGCAGGAAGATCCCCTTGCCCTGATGGTAGGTAGCGTCCTCCGCTCCGCCGGGGGTGGTGATCCGCAGACGGAAGCTGCCCCGGATATAATCCCCCGGTTCCAGTTCCGGGTCCCCATTGAAGTACAGCCGGGCCCGGTAGGTCTTCCCGTCCAGATACACCGCCACATCCACGGCGGTGCCGTAATCGGTGGCATAGCCGTAGTCGCTGCACTGGGCGGTGATCTCTACAGTTTCCCCATCCAGCAGCGTGGCGGTATTCAGATAGAAGGCGGAATAGGGCCCGAACCAGCCGAAGCCCACCGCGGCGCCCAGGATCAGCACCGCGGCCTTTTTCACCCCGGGTATTTTCCGGAAGGCAATCAACAGACCCGCCCCGATCAGCGCCAGCCCCAGCGTGATCCACAGCAGCCCGGGGATCTCCCACAGCCAGGCGCAAATCCCGCAGGCCGCCGCGAAGCCAATCGTGAACCACATCAGTTTCCGCACACCGATCCCCTCCCTTCAATGCTCATTCCTTTGTGGACAAAGGGCGCCGCAATTCTGCGGCGCCCCGAAAAACCAGGCAACCTCTAAAAACTCTTTGAGGTTCCCACTAAATTAACCCAGCTTGGAAGCGACGAAATCGTCCACCTGTGCCAGTGCGTTATCCACCTTCAGCACGTCCTTGCCGCCGCCCATGGCGGAATCGGGCTTGCCGCCGCCGGAGCCGCCGCAGGCAGTGCAGACGGTCTTCACCAGATCGCCGGCCTTGATACCCTTGGCGATGGCTTCCTTGCCGCAGACGGCCAGGAAGGTGATCTTCTCACCATTGACGGTTGCCAGAACAGCCGCGACGGAGGGATCCTTGTCCCGCAGCATGTCGCCCATCTGGCGCAGCTTGCCGGGATCGGCATTGGGAACGGTGACGGTCAGGACCTTCACGCCGCCGATGTTGTGGGCGCCGAACAGGAACCGCTCCACCTCGCCGGAGGCCTCCTTGGCCTTGTAGGTCTCGATGGCACGCTTCAGATCCTTGATCTCGTCCAGCTGTGCCTGGACACGGGCAGCCAGCTCCGCGGGCTTTGCCTTCAGCTTGGCGGCAGCCTGGAACAGCAGTTCCTGGTTGTGCTCCATCTTCTTCAGGCACTCCTTGCCGGTGATGGCCTCGATACGGCGGACGCCGGAAGCAACAGAGCCCTCGCTGACCAGCTCGAAGGGGCCGACCTTGGCGGTGTTGTCCAGATGGGTGCCGCCGCAGAGCTCCACGGAATAGCCGCCCATATTGACCACACGGACGGTATCGCCGTACTTCTCGCTGAACAGAGCCATGGCGCCCTGGCGCTTAGCCTCCTCGATGGGCATCTCACGGGTGACGATGCCGTAGCCCTCCAGGATGGCATTCTGGACGATGGAATTGACCTTCGCCATCTCTTCGGCGGTCAGTGCGGAATAGTGGGTGAAGTCGAAGCGCAGGTGGTCGGGCTCGACCAGAGAGCCTGCCTGATGGACATGATCGCCCAGGACGCTCTGCAGCGCCTTCTGCAGCAGATGGGTGGCGGAGTGGGCACGCATGATGGCCTTCCGGCGCTCCACATCGATGGAAGCGCAGACCACGTCGTCCACCTTGATGGAGCCCTTGCTCAGCTTGCCGTAGTGCAGGTACTTGCCGCCCTTGTCCTTCAGGACATTGGTGACCTCGAAGCGGCTGTCACCCACCAGGATCACGCCGTGGTCAGCCACCTGGCCGCCCATTTCGGCATAGAAAGGAGTCTTGTCCAGGACCAGGATGCCCTGCTCGCCGCCGGCGATGGTGCCGGAGACCTCCTCGCCCACGCAGACAGCCAGGACCTTGGCCTCGCAGGAGTTCTGGGTGTAGCCCACAAAGGCAGTGGGGGTGTTGTCCAGGCCCAGGTCGATGCCGGCCCAGCCCAGATCGCCGAACTTCTTACGGTCCTCACGGGCACGGACACGCTGCTCCTCACGCAGACGGGTGTACTCTTCCATATCGATGGTCATGCCCTCGTCCTCGACCATTTCCTCGGTCAGGTCGATGGGGAAGCCATAGGTATCAGCCAGCAGGAAGGCGTCCGCGCCGGAGAAGACGGTCTTGGCGGCAGCCTTGTGCTCGGCCATCTTGGTGTTGAAGATAGACATGCCGGTGTCGATGGTGCGGCCGAAGTTCTCCTCCTCGATCTTGACGATCCGGGTGATATAGGCGGCACGCTCCCGCAGGTAGCCGTAGTGGATCTCATTCTCCTGAATGACGGTCTCCACCACCTCGTACAGGAAGGGATTGTTGACACCCAGCAGCTTGCCATGGCGGGCAGCCCGGCGCAGCAGACGGCGCAGGACGTAGCCGCGGCCCTCGTTGGAGGGCAGGACGCCGTCGGCGATCATGAAGGTGGAAGCGCGGATGTGGTCGGTGATGACACGCAGGGAAACGTCGGTCTTGTAGCTCTGGCCGTAGCTCGCGCCGGTGAGCTCGGTGACCTTGTTGGTGATGTTCATGACGGTGTCGACGTCGAACAGGGAGTTCACATCCTGGCAGACAACAGCCAGACGCTCCAAACCCATGCCGGTGTCGATATTCTTCTGGGCCAGCTCAGTGTAGTTGCCCTGGCCGTCGTTGTTGAACTGGGAGAAGACGTTGTTCCAGACCTCCATATAGCGGTCGCAGTCGCAGCCGACGGTGCAGCCGGGCTTGCCGCAGCCGTACTTCTCGCCACGGTCATAGTAGATCTCGGAGCAGGGGCCGCAGGGACCGGAACCATGCTCCCAGAAGTTGTCGGACTTGCCGAAACGGAAGATCCGGTCAGCGGGAACGCCGATCTCCTTGTTCCAGATCTCAAAGGCCTCGTCGTCGTTCTCGTAGATGGAAGGATACAGGCGGTTCTCGTCCAGGCCGACCACCTTGGTCAGGAACTCCCAGCTCCAGGCAATGGCCTCGTGCTTGAAGTAATCGCCGAAGGAGAAGTTGCCCAGCATCTCGAAGTAGGTGCCGTGGCGGGCGGTCTTGCCGATGTTCTCGATGTCGCCGGTACGGATGCACTTCTGGCAGGTGCAGACCCGGTGACGGGGGGGCTCCACCTCGCCGGTGAAGTAGGGCTTCATGGGCGCCATACCGGAGTTGATCAGCAGCAGAGACGCGTCATTCTGGGGGATCAGGGAAAAGCTGGGCAGACGCAGATGGCCCTTGCTCTCGAAGAAAGACAGGAACATCTCACGCAGCTCGTTTACGCCATAAGGCTTGGGATTCATTTGGATTACCTCCATAAATTTTAATTTACAAATTCATAAAAATGAAGAATGAATATTGAATAATGAATAGTGAATAATTGTGGTGTGCCTGACGGCACGATTTCCAAATCGCGAAGCGATACCTTGATTATTCATTCTTCATTATTCATCATTCATTATTCATTAACAAAAAAGCCGCCCCTACTGTACATAGGGGCGACATGGATCGCGGTACCACCCTAATTATCCCCCATCGGGGGACATCTTAGACGCTCTGTAACGGGAGCACCCGTCCCGGTCATCCCGGGCCGCTTGGAAGTGGCTCGCTGCTTTCAGGCCGAGGGTTCCCACCATTCCCCTCTCTCTTCGGACCGTCCCGCCGCTTTGTTTCCGCGTTGCTTTTGCATATCCTCTGTATTCTACAGGAAAGATGCGGAATTGTCAACAATTTTGCCAATCTTTTTCCGCTAATTTCTGCAGTCCCTCCATGCAGAAGGGGATATCCCGCTCCGGGTCCCAGGGCCGCACATCCAGCTTGGCGCAGTTGGGGATCTGAGGCAGGGCCTCGCCGGGGAAAACCACCAGCTCCAGGGCAATGCCGGACTCGGTCTTTTCCACCTTGTAATCCAGGATGCTGGACCAGGCCAGGAACCGCTCCTCCAGGATCTTTTTCGTCGGATCATCCTCGCCCACATAGAGGGTATCCAGGATCCGGGGCGCGTCGTTGCCGCAGGAGCAGGGCTGGTGCAGCAGCTTGGCGGATTCCTCCGTGTCATAGACCAGCGTTGGATCCTTCTTATAGGTCAGGATCAGATGGCCCCGCTGGGGATCCGGCAGGAGCTTCCCGTCATCATCCCGGATGGAGACCTCAAACAGGTCATCCCGCAGATGGATGCCCGCCTCCCGGCTGCAGGTAAAGCCTGCCACGATGGGGCCGGGGCCCACGCTGTAGCAGCCCCAGATCCGGCAGTCCAGGCCCTTCTTGATGCCCTCCACCATCCAGCTGGCGTAGGGGTAGCCGCCCAGCAGCACATTATGGGCATACAGCGGCGTCGCCGTGGCCTTTGCCATCTTCATCAGGCCCAGCACCACCAGCGGCGGTCCGAAAATGGTAATGGCGTGCATGGAGAAGGCCTGCCGCAGCAGTGTCTTCCAGCGGTAGTCGGGGCCCCAGAAAACCGGGGTGCAGTCGCAGGCCAGGACCGCCCGCTCCAGCATCCCGCCAAAGCTGGCAGGGCCGGAATTGGGATAGCAGATCAGCACCTGCTCGCTGGCGTGCAGAAAGACACGCAGCTTACCGGCAATGTAACGGACAGTTTCTTCCAGCGCTTCCGGGGTCGATTCCAGGGTATGTATCTTCTCATATACCGCGGCATTCATGGTCCGCACCTCCCCTTTTAATTGAGGTTATTATATACGAGAATACGATACATTTTCAAGATGTTTTTGTACATTATATCACTTTTTGTAAATATTGCGTTGATTTATGTAAAGATTTTCAAATCCACTTATTACCAAAAAGAGCCCCGGAAAACCGGGGCTCCCGAAGGAAAGATTTACAGAAGGCGGATGCCGGCCTTTTCGCAGGCTTCCACGGTCTCATGGTCCCAGACGCTGGCCTGGACCTCACCGATATGGGCGCAGCCCATCATCAGCATACACAGTCTCGACTGGCCGATGCCGCCGCCGATGGTCAGGGGCAGCTGGTCATTCAGCAGCATCTGATGGAAGGGCCGCGCTCTGCGGCTGTCGCAGCCCGCGATGGTCAGCTGCCGGTCCAGGGACTCGGCGTCCACCCGGATGCCCATGGAGGAGATCTCCAGCGGGCGGTCCAGGACCTCATCCCAGAAGAAGATGTCGCAGTTCAGCTGCCAGTCGTCATAGTCCGGCGCGCGGCCGTCATGGGGCTTCCCGGAGCGGAGCTTGCCGCCGATCTGCATGATGCAGGCCGTATGGTGGTCCTTCACATAGGCCCGCTCCCGCTGGGAGCCGGTCTCAAGCTCGGGATACAGATCCTCCAGAGCCTGGGAGGTGATGAAGGATACCTCCCGGTCCAGCTCCACCCGCAGCTGCGGGAATCTGACGTGGAGCCGGTCGTTGGTCTCGCAGATGGCCCGGACGATAGCCCGGACGATCAGCTTCAGGTACTCCGAATTCCGGTTGTCCCGGGTGATGATCTTCTCCCAGTCCCACTGGTCCACATAGATCGAATGGACATTGTCCAGCTCCTCATCCCGGCGGATGGCGTTCATATCCGTATACAGTCCCCCGCCGACGCCGAAATTGTAGCGCTTCAGGGCCAGACGCTTCCACTTGGCCAGGGAATGGACCACCTGGGCGTCCTTGCCCACGGCGGGAACATCAAAGTCCACAGGCCGCTCGTAGCCGTTCAGATTATCATTCAGGCCGGAATCCTCCGTGACGAACAAGGGCGCGGAGACACGCTTCAGATTCAGCGCACCAGAGAATTCATCCTGGAAGGTCTTTTTAATGTAGGCAATGGCCCGTTGGGTGTCGTATTCATCCAGAATGGGCGTGTAGCCTTCGGGAATGTAGATGGTATTCATATGATCGCCAACCTTTCGACTATTCACAAGTCAGTAGTTCCGCTGAAAATCCAGGAAACGGGTGCCCTGGAAGGTCAGCAGTCCCCTGTCCCCTTCCACGATCAGGCCGAATTGACTGCCGTTCAGACGCAGCTCCATCCGGTCGCCGCTTTCCACCTGGAAGGTCACATAGTAGCTGGTGGAGGTGGAGGTATGGTGGTGCTCTCCCCCATGGTGGTGATGGCTCACATTGGTCCGCCTGGAGACCACCGTTGCCGGCACCGTCAGTCTCGGAGAATGGTTATTGCTGTTCCATTCCTTCAGTCCCTTCACCAGCGTCATCACAAATATCACCAGGAAGATACCGAACATCAGGAAGAAAAGGATCTCAAACATCCCGAATCCAAAGCCGAAGCCCATGGGATACACCCCCTCAGAATTAATACTGATACTTTACCAGTTCCGGCCAGGAAAGTCAATCGTCTTTGTGCAAAAGACTGCCGCTCCGTCGGGAGCGGCAGTTTGTGGAATTCCGACAACAGCCGCCGGTCTTTTTCACAGCACCGTCACAGGATCTCCGGCACGGATCACGCCTTCCTCCAGAACGATGGTAAAAATCCCCTCCCGGGGCATGACGCAGTCGCCCACCTGCTGCCGGATGGCGCAGTGGGCGTGGCACTCCTTGCCGATCTGGGTCACTTCCAGCAGCGCTTCGCCAATTCGCAGCTGGGCGCCCACCGGGAGCTCATACAGGACCAGCCCCTCGGTCAGGATATTCTCCGCGAAGGCGCCGACGGGGATATCCGGGAATGCCTTCCGCATTTTTTCCACACTTTCCGTTCCCAGAAGGCTGACCTGCCGGTGCCAGTTTCCGGCGTGGGCGTCGCCCACGATGCCATGGTCCTTCCGCAGCCGGATCTCTGACACCTCATGCTTCTGGGTACCCTTTTTCTCGCTGACGCATACCGCGATGACTTTTGCCATTTGAAGCTCCTCCGTTTAATTCCAACCGATTTGATAGGTATTTGGATCATAGCACATAAAGCCTACCGCGTCAATAGGAATTAATATATCCCTCAGATGGCAAGGAACTCCAGCTTCACCCCGGCGCCGAAGGTCCTGGGGGTCACCATACTGTCAAACTGAACGATGTAGCCCTCCTGGCCCCGGGGGATACCGATGACCTTTCCCTCGCCGAAAACGGGATGCCGGACCCGTTTCCCAACGGCATCGTTCTGTTTTTGGGGCGGCTGGGCCAGATCCTCAGTCTTGCGGATGTGGTCCATGGCATCCTCGACCAGGTCCGGGTCCAGGGGCACCGCATAGTCCAGATTCTCTTTCTCCGCATTGAAGAGGAACCGGCTGGGATAGCGGAAGGAGCCGTCATAATTGGTCCCCGCCGCGTCGGAGAGGAACAGCCGGTCCCTCGCCCGGGTAAAGGCCACATAGGCAAGCCGCCGCTCTTCTTCCAGCTTTTCCCGGGTGTTGGCCCGTTTCCCGGGGAATATTCCCTCGGACAGGCCGCAGAGGAACACCACCGGAAATTCCAGGCCCTTGGCCGCGTGGACGGTCATCAGCTTCACCGCCTGGGCCCGCTCCGTCTGGTCCATGTTGGTAAAGAGCGCCGCGTGGTCCAGGTAATTGCCCAGGCTGACCTCCTCCCCCGCCTTGCGCTGGAAGTCATAGATGGCCTGCTTCAATTCCGCCAGGTTGTCGAGCCGTTCCTCCTCGCCGGAGGAGCGGAGCATCTCCTCATAGCCGCTTTCACTCAAAACGCCGCTGAGCAGGTCTGTCAGATCCATTCCATCGAAGATCGCCCTGTACTTTTCGATGAGCCGCACATATTCCCTGGCCCGGCTGCGGCGGAACAGGTCCGTTTCCAGGCTGGCCAGCAGCGCCTCATACAGATTACAGCGGTTCAGCTCCGCGTATTCCTTCAGGGCCCGGATCCGGGTCCTGCCGACGCCACGGCGGGGCTCGTTGACAGTCCGCAGGAAGCTGACATCATCCCCGGAATAGATCATCCGCAGATAGCAGAGAATATCCTTGATCTCCTTGCGCTTGTAGAATTCCACGCCGGAGTAGAGGACGTAGGGGATCTTGCTGCGGATCAGGGATTCCTCCAGGGCCCGGGAGACGTAATGGGCCCGGTAGAGAACGCCCATTTTCGAGTAAGCCATGCCGCCCTCGTGCATCGCCCGCATCTGGGCGGTGACCCAGTCCGCTTCCAGCTGGCTGGTTTTAGCGTGGAAATACAGGGGCTTCCGGGCATCGGGACGGACCGGGGTCAGCTGCTTTTTCAGACGCTCCCTGTTCTTGTCGATCAGGGCGTTGGAGGCGGTCAGGATCTGGGGTACGGAGCGGTAATTGGTATTTAAATAGATGGTTTTGACATGCTCATGGCGGCTGTCGAATTCCAGGATGAATTTCACATCCGCCCCCCGCCAGGTGTAGATGGTCTGGTCCGGGTCCCCCACCACGAAAAGATTCCTGTGGTAGCCCGACAGGATATCCGCCAGGGCGTACTGGTCCTTGTCGATATCCTGAAATTCATCCACCATGATGTATTCCAGCCGCTGCTGCCACTTCTCCCGGGTAGCCCGGTCGTGCTCCAGGATGTAAAGGGCAAAGTACACCAGATCGTCAAAATCCAGGCCGTAGCATTTGCGCTGCTCGTAGAAATAGCGGTACATGACCTTGTCCTTCAGGGTACTTGCGGACTCCACCAGCTCCAGAATGTGGTCGATATTCGGGTCGATCAGCGTTTTGACATAACCCCGGCCGCCCTTGCGCCAGCCGATGTGGTCCACCGCTTCCCGGATGGTCATATCCCGGCTGGTGATGCCCAGATCCTCAAAAACGGTGCGCAGCATGGCCTCCTTGTCCTCCTCGTCCAGGACGATGAAGGTGGTGGGATACCCGACCACATGGCAGTCCTCTTTCAGAAGGCCCACGCAGAAGCCGTGGAAGGTGGTGATGCGGCCCAGATCCTGGTCCGGCAGCTGCTTTCGGATGCGCTTTTTCATCTCCGCCGCGGCCTTGTTGTTGAAGGTGACGCAGAGGATATTAGCTGTGGAAATGCCCAGCATTTCCACCAGATACATATACCTCGCGGTCAGTGTTTTCGTTTTTCCCGAGCCGGCGCCCGCCACCACACGGATGAAGCCCTCCGTAGTGGTCGCCGCCTCGTATTGCTCCCGGTTCAGTTCCTTTAAGTAATCCATAGCTGCCATCCCCCTTTATTATCAGGATCATAGCATCCTTTCGGTCCAATAAAACGGGTACAATTAAATTTGGTACGCCGCCGACAGGAACTGGTAAAAAATATCAGTTTTACCCGGATTCCCTCTTGCATTTTTCCGTGTACCGTGGTACAATGTCCACAGCTACTGTACTGGGAGGCTAATTATGGTCAATTCCGTCGTCAAGTTTTACTTTAGCTACTATTACTTTTTTACCCGTAAAAAGTAATAGCGATTTGTGCTGCAGTAAAATAACAGGAGCTGAAAAGATGTATTTTTAAGCGCTGCAACGAGATCGCCTCGGTGCAGCGCCTTTTTTGTAAGGAGAGATAAGTTATGATCGCAGTATTGAAGCACGGTACCACTCCCGAACAGACCCAGCATCTGATCGACTGGCTGAAGCGGATGAATCTGGACGTCCATGTCTCCGAAGGTCAGGAGATCACCATTCTGGGCCTCATCGGCGACACCAGCCGCGTGGACATGGAACTGCTGAAGAGCCTGGAGATCGTAGAGACCGTCAAGCGTGTGTCCGAGCCCTTCAAGCAGGCCAACCGGAAATTTCACCCCAAGGACACCATCATTGAGATCGGCAACGCCCGCATCGGCGGCGGCTATTTCGCCATGATCGCCGGCCCCTGCTCCGTGGAATCCGAGGAGCAGATCATCGAGGTGGCCCAGGCGGTGAAGGAGTCCGGCGCGGATATCCTCCGGGGCGGCGCCTTCAAGCCCCGCACCTCTCCCTACGCCTTCCAGGGCATGAAGGGCGAGGGCATCAAGCTGCTGCTGAAGGCCAAGGAAGCCACCGGCCTGCCCATCATCACCGAGCTGATGAACATCAACGATCTGGACCTCTTCGCCGACGTGGACATCATCCAGATCGGCGCGAGAAATATGCAGAACTTCGACCTGCTGAAGGAGATCGGCCGGTCCAAGACCCCCATCCTGCTCAAGCGAGGTCTGGCCAACACCTTCCAGGAGCTGCTGATGAGCGCGGAATACATCATGAGCGAGGGCAACGAGAACGTGATCCTCTGCGAGCGCGGCATCCGCACCTTCGAGACCTACACCCGCAATACCCTGGACCTGTCCGCCGTCCCCGCCCTGCATGAGCTGAGCCATCTGCCCGTGGTCATCGACCCCAGCCATGCCACCGGCAAGGTCAAGATGGTGCCCTCCATGGCTGTCGCCGCCGCTGCCGCCGGCGCTGACGGCATCATGGTGGAGGTCCACAACAATCCCGCCTGCGCCCTGTGCGACGGCGCCCAGTCCCTGACCCCCGCCCAGTTTGACGATGTGGCGCACCGGGTCCGCAAAGTCCGGGAGGCGATCCTGTGACCGTCGGTATTCTGGGTCTCGGCCTGATCGGC
The DNA here is from genome assembly GCA_017473225.1 of Oscillospiraceae bacterium. GTDB lineage: Bacteria > Bacillota > Clostridia > Oscillospirales > Oscillospiraceae > Faecousia. The sequence goes on from JAFUMG010000043.1 coordinate 24,120, forward strand.
GGCAGTCTGGCCAGAGCCTACGCCATCGAAGGACACACCGTTTACGCCACCCAGCGAAATGAGAGCATGCTCTCCTTCGCCATGCTGGCAGGCGCTGTCCACGGAAAACTGAATGAAGAAACCATCCCCCAGTGTGATCTGATCCTGCTTGCCATCTACCCCGGCGGCAGCGCCGCGTGGCTGGAACAGAATGCCCATCTGGTGTCAAAGGATGCCCTGGTCATCGACTGCTGCGGCATCAAGCGGGAGATCTGCCAGCGGTGCTTCCCCCTGGCGGAAAAATACGGCTTTACCTTCGTGGGCGGCCACCCCATGGCCGGCTCCCAGTTCTCCGGCTTCAAGTACAGCCGGGCCACTCTCTTCCGGGGCCAGCCCATGGTGCTGGTGCCTCCCCGGTTCGACGACATGGAGCTGCTGGACCGGTGCAAGACCGCCCTGGCCCCCTGTGAATTCGGCACCTTCTCCGTCACCACGGCGGAGGACCACGACCGGATGATCGCCTTCACCTCCCAGATGCCCCATATCCTCAGCAACGCCTTCATCAAGTCCCCCACCGCCGGAAGCCACAAGGGCTTCTCCGCCGGCAGCTATAAGGACCTGACGAGAGTCGCTTGGCTGAACGCCCCCATGTGGGCGGAGCTCTTTATGGAAAACAAGGACAACGTCCTGTCCGAGCTGGACTTTTATATCAACAGCCTCAGCGCCTACCGGGACGCCATCGCGAAGGATGATACCGAAGCTCTCACCGCGCTGCTGGAGGAAGGCAAGCGCCGCAAGGAGGAGGTTGACGGATGAGGACCGTCCATGTAAAAGCTTCCAGAAGCTATGATGTGCTCATCGGCAGCGGTCTGCTCCCCACCATCGGCAGCCACGCGGCTGCAATGGGCAAGGTAAAAAAGGTCTGCATCGTCAGCGAGACCAATGTCTGGCCCCTTTACGGGGAAGCCACCAAAAACAGCCTGCTGGATGCAGGTCTGGAGGTCGTGGAATTTATCTTTCCCGCCGGAGAAGCCAGCAAAAACGGCGAGACTTACCTTTCCCTGCTGAATTTCCTGGCCGAAAACCGGCTGACCCGGACTGATCTCATCGTCGCCCTGGGCGGCGGTGTGGTGGGTGATCTGGCAGGCTTCGCCGCCGCCACCTATCTGCGGGGCATCCCCTTTATCCAGGTGCCCACCACCCTACTGGCAGCTGTGGACTCCTCCGTCGGCGGCAAGACCGCCATCGACCTGCCGGCCGGCAAGAATCTGGCGGGAGCCTTCTACCAGCCCAGTCTGGTGCTCTGCGATATCAATACGCTGGATACCCTCCCGGAGCATATCTTCCGGGACGGCTGCGCCGAGGTCATCAAGTACGGCATCCTCTATGATCCCGCCCTCTTTGCCCATCTGCTGGAGCGGGGGCTGGAATTCGACCGGGAAGCCGTCGTCACCCGCTGTGTCGAGCTGAAGCGGGATGTGGTGGCCGAGGATGAATTCGACACCGGCGCCAGAATGCGGCTGAACCTGGGCCACACCGTGGGCCACGGCATCGAAGCCCAGTCCCATTTTGAAATTTCCCACGGCAGCGCCGTGGCCATGGGCACCGCCATCGTCACCCGGGCCGGCGCCGCTTACGGCATCTGCGGCGCTGACACCCGGGACGCGGTCCTGGAGGTGCTGGAAAAATTCGGCCTTCCGCTGCACTGCAGCTATTCCGCCGAGGCACTCTACCGTTCCGCCCTGTCGGACAAAAAGCGCAGCGGCGGCACCGTGAATCTCATCATCCCGGAGCGCGTCGGCTTCTGCCGCATCGCCCCCACCCCTGTGGAAAAAATCCAATCCTTTATCGAGGCAGGTCTCTGATATGGATATTACAATACGACCGGGAAAGCTCCGCGGTACTGTCACCGCAATTCCCTCCAAATCCCAGGCCCACCGGCTGCTGATCTGTGCCGCCTTCGCGGACGCGCCCACGGAGCTCATCTGCCCCGAAACCAACCGGGACATCGAAGCCACCGCGGACTGCCTGAACGCCCTGGGCGCACGCATCACCAGGACCGATACCGGCTACCGGTGCGAGCCCATCCGGGAGCTGCCCGGGGAAGCGGTGCTGAACTGCTGCGAAAGCGGCTCTACCTTGCGCTTCATGCTCCCCATCGCAGGCGCACTGGGTGTGGATACCGTGTTTCAGATGGCGGGCAGACTCCCCCAGCGTCCCCTTTCCCCCCTGTGGGAGGAGATGGAGCGCATGGGCTGCCGTCTGACCCGCCCCACCGCGGATACCATCCGCTGCCAGGGCAAGCTGAAAGCAGGAGAATACACCATCAGCGGCGGCGTATCCAGCCAGTTTATCACCGGCCTGCTCTTCGCCCAGTCCCTGATCCCCGGCAGGAGCCATCTGGAAGTCACCGGCAGGATCGAATCCAAGCCCTACATCGACATGACCCAGAAGGCCATGGCCCTCTTCGAAGCGCCCCGTTACCATTCCCCCGGCACCATCACCGTGGAGGGCGACTGGAGCAACGGCGCCTTCTTCCTGGCGGCAAAGGCACTGGGAAATGAGGTGGATGTGGAGAATCTGGATCCCGATTCTCCCCAGGGCGACCGGGCGGCGGCCCGGATCCTCCCCACCATGAAGCAGTTCACCACCATTGACGCCGCGGATATCCCCGATCTGGTGCCCATTCTCGTCATCACGGCGGGGGCGAAGTCCGGCGCAGCATTTCACAACATCCAGCGTCTGCGGATCAAGGAGTCTGACCGGGTGGCCTCCACCATCGCCATGATCGAAGCCCTGGGCGGCAAGGCGGAAGCCACGGAAGATACCCTGACAGTCTGGGGCACCGGCTACCTGGGCGGCACCGTGGACGCCCAGAACGACCACCGCATCGCCATGTCCGCCGCCATCGCGGCCACGGTCTGCGCCGGGCCCGTCACCATTCTGGGCGCGGAGTGCGTCAAAAAGTCCTACCCCAAATTCTGGGAGGAATATGAGCGTCTGTCCCAAAACACATGTCATTCCGAGCCAGTGCTCACACTGGCGTGGGAATCTCCCAAGATCGACAGCCAGTCTGAAAAATCAGGAGATTGCCACACCAGTCTGCGGACTGGTTCGCAATGACAGCATTTTAGGGAGGAATTTATGAGTTCTACCTACGGTGAAAATTTAAAATTATCCATTTTTGGCCAGTCCCACGGTCCTGCCATTGGCATGACGCTGGACGGAATCCCGGCAGGACTTCCCGTTGATCCGGACAAGCTTCAGGAATTCCTGAACCGCCGGGCTCCGGGCCAGAACGACTGGTCCACGCCCCGCCGGGAGGAGGACCGGCCCGAATTTCTGGCGGGACTGCTGGACGGCTATACCTGCGGCGCGCCCATCGCCGCCGTCATCCATAACAAGAACACCCGCTCCGGGGATTACGCCAACCTGAAGGACTGCCCCCGGCCCGGTCACGCGGACTACACCGCCCAGGTCAAGTACGGCGGCTTCCAGGACGCCGCCGGCGGCGGACATTTCTCCGGCCGGCTGACGGCACCCCTGTGCATCGCAGGCGGACTGTGCAAGCAGTGGCTGGAGGAAATGGGCATCAAAATCGGCGCCCACATACTCGCCATCGGCGAATGCGGCGACCGGTATTTCGATCCCATGGACCCGGAACTGGAAACTGTCGGCACCGACTTTCCGGTTCTCAACCCTGATTCTGGCGCGGCCATGCGGGACTTTATCGCCCAGGCCAGAGCCGCCGGGGACAGTGTCGGCGGCATCATAGAATGCGCCGTCACCGGCCTGCCTGCCGGCATCGGGGAGCCCATGTTTGGCGGCGTGGAGAGCCGCATCGCCCAGATCGTTTACGGTATTCCCGCCGTGAAAGGCGTGGAATTCGGCATCGGATTTGACACGGTCTGCGTCCCAGGCAGTCAAAGCAACGATGATTTCGCCGTTGTGGATGGAAGGATCGTCACCCTGACCAACAACGCCGGCGGCATTCAGGGCGGCATCACCAACGGTATGCCCCTGATCTTCTCCGCCGCCCTCAAGCCCACCCCCTCCATCTCCCGCCCCCAGCAGAGCGTTTCCCTCTCCAAAATGGAAGAACAAGCTTTGGAGATCAAGGGCCGTCACGACCCCTGTATCGTTCCCCGGGCCGTCCCGGTCATCGAAGCCGCCGCGGCCATCGCAATTTACGACATGATCCTGGGCAACACCCAGACTGACAGGAGGAAAAATTAACATGGATCTCAACGAACTTCGCGTGGAAATGGACAAGATCGACGACGAGCTGGTGAAGCTCTTCGGCAAGCGCATGGACGTGGCCGCCCAGATCGCCGACTACAAGAAGGCCAACAACCTGCCCATCCTGATGCCCGTCCGTGAGCGGGAAAAGCTGCAGGATGTGGCGGAAAAGGCCGGTCCTGAGATGGCCAACTACACCCGGGTGCTGTACTCCATGCTCTTCGAGCTGAGCCGCAGCTACCAGTCCAAGCGAGCAGACACCCTGACGCCCCTGTATCATGAGATCACCGAGGCCATCGAGAAAACCCCCAAACTGTTCCCCCAGGCACCCATGGTGGCCTGCCAGGGCGTGGAGGGCGCTTATTCCCAGATCGCCTGCGAGAAGATCTTCAAGAACCCCTTCATCATGTACTTCAAGAATTTCGAGGGCGTCTTTACGGCGATTGAGAAGGGCCTGTGCCAGTACGGCATCCTGCCCCTGGAAAACTCCACTGCTGGCTCCGTCAAGAAGGTCTATGACCTGATGATCAAGCACAATTTCTCCATCGTCCGTACCTTCCGGCTGAAGGTGGACCACAATCTGCTGGCCAACCCCGGCGCGAAGCTTTCTGACATCAAGGAGATCTACTCCCATGAACAGGCCATCAACCAGTGCAGCGAGTTCCTGCAGGGCCTGACCGGCGTCACCATCACCCCCGTGGCCAACACCGCCGTTGCCGCGGAGATGGTCTCCAAGTCCGGCCGCTCCGACGTGGCCGCCCTGTCCAGCCGGGCCTGCGCGGAGCTGTATGGTCTCGAGTGCCTTGCCTCCTCCGTGCAGGATAAGGGAAACAACCGCACCCGCTTCATCTGCATCAGCAAAAATCTGGAGATCTACCCCGGCTCCGACAAGACCTCCATCATGATGGTCCTGCCCCACCGTCCCGGCTCCCTGTACCGGGTCCTGGCACGGCTCTATACCCTGGGCATCAACGTCACCAAGCTGGAATCCCGCCCCATCCCCGACCGTGACTTCGAGTTCATGTTCTACTTCGACCTGGAAACCTCCATCTACTCCGAGGAGTTCATCCAGCTCATGTGCGAACTGGACGAGCTGTGCGAGGAATTCAAGTACATGGGCAGCTACTGCGAGGTCGTGTGATGAAGTGCGGGCTACTCGGGCGGAAGCTGGGCCACAGCTATTCCCCCCAGATCCACGCCCAGCTGGCGGACTACTCCTATGCGCTCTTTGAGCGGGAGCCGGAGGAGCTGGCGGATTTCCTAAAAAACGGCGACTGGTCCGGCATCAATGTGACGATGCCCTACAAAAAGGACGTGATCCCCTATCTGGATGAGCTGTCCCCCATCGCCGCGAAGCTGGGCGCCGTCAACTGCATCGTCCGCCGGGATGGACGGCTCATCGGCCACAACACCGATTATTTCGGCTTCCAGACCATGGTCCGCGCCAGCGGACTGGATGTGGCCGGCAAGAAGGTGCTGGTCCTGGGCACCGGCGGTGCTTCCAGACCCGTCATCGCCGCGCTGGAGCAGCTGGGAGCTCATGTAGTCTCCATCTCCCGCAGCGGTGAGAACAACTACGAAAACCTCCATCTCCACGCCGACGCCGCCGTCATCGCCAACGCCACCCCTGTGGGCATGTATCCCAATACCGGCGTCTCCCCGGTGGACCTGGACCTGTTCCCCAGGCTGGAAGGCGTGCTGGATATCATTTTCAACCCCGCCCGGACCCAGCTCCTGCTGGACGCGGAAAAACGGGGGCTTGTGGCCGTCAACGGTCTGCTGATGCTGGTGGCCCAGGCCAAGGAAGCCGCCGAATGGTTCACGAACGCGCCCCTTGATGATTCCCTCATCGGCAGCGTCCACGCCAGTCTGCGGCGGCAGATGGAAAATATTATCCTCATCGGTATGCCCGGCTGCGGCAAGAGCACTGTGGGCACACAGCTTTCCCAGAAGCTGGGTAAGCGCTTTGTGGATGCCGACGCGTATCTCGTGGATAAGGCTGGCCGCTCCATCCCAGACATCTTCGCCTCCGACGGCGAGGAGGGCTTCCGGGCGCTGGAGACCGAGACCCTTTCGGAGCTGGGCAGGCAGTCCGGCCTGGTCATCGCCACCGGCGGCGGCTGCGTCACCCGGGAGCGGAATTATCCCCTGCTCCATCAGAACGGCACCCTCTTCTGGCTCCGGCGGGAGCTGGACAAGCTGCCCGCCGACGGCCGTCCTCTGTCCCAGGTGACGAGGATGCAGGATATGTACCGGGTCCGAAAGCCCCTGTACGAAGCCTTCGCCGATCACGCTGTCAGCAACGACGGTTCCATTGAGGATACCGTAAAACAGATTTTGGAGGAATTACCATGAAAATTCTGGTGATCAACGGCCCGAACCTGAACATGCTGGGCATCCGGGAGCCGGGCATCTACGGCAAGAGCACCTTCGCCGACCTGCTGGCCCTGCTTGAGAAAACCGCCCTGGAAGAGGGCCTGGAGGTCGAGCAGTACCAGTCCAATCACGAGGGCGATCTGGTGGACAAGATCCAGTGGGCCTACGGCAGGGTCGACGGCATCGTCATCAATCCCGCCGCCTACACCCACACCAGCGTTGCCATTCTGGACGCGCTGAAGGCTGTGTCCATCCCTGCTGTTGAGGTGCACATCTCCGATGTGGACGCCCGGGAGGATTTTCGTCAGATCTCCTATGCAGGCAAGGCCTGTGTCCACACCATCAAGGGCCACGGCTTCGAGGGCTACCGGGAAGCGATCCTATATTTAAAAGAGCATTACGCCTAAGAAAAACGGCTATCGCAACTGCGATAGCCGTTTTATTCGTCCTCACGATAAGAAATAATATCATCAAGGTCACATTTCAGAATCTTGCATATTGCATCCAGCGTATTGGTGGAGACTGATTCTCCCGCCTTCATACGACGAATTGTAGAACTGCTGATTCCGCCCTTGACCTGAAGGGTATATGTGGTTGCGCCGCGCTTCTCCATTGTGCGCCACAGTGGTTCGTAGGAAATCAAAATCAGCACCTCCTTATATCTTGCATTATGAACATTATTGCATATAATAATGTCATAGCGCGATAGGCAATATTGTCTACACTGTGCTGTAAGGCACTCATCCTGTTCCCAAATCATAAATCTTGCTGACATCCCACAAAGAAAAATGGAGAGCTGACGCTCTCCATTTTGTTCGTTATTCAACAGATTTCAAAGCTTCCGCCATATTGATGCGCTCCAACTTATGGTAGAAGATGAAGAACACCACCAGCGCCGACAGCAGCGTCAGCACCACGGCAAGCACATAGGATACAGGCGTCACACGGGCCTGGAACCAGCAGAAATCGATCTTGATCTGACTCATGACGAATTTCAGCAGCAGATAGCCCAATGGCAGACCCACTATGGTGCCGATCACCGTCAATGACAAATTCTCCTTGAAGATGTAGGCCGCCGTCTCGCTGGCATTGAAGCCCAGCACCTTGATGGTGGCAATCTCCCGGATCCGTTCGTTGATATTGATGTTGGTCAGATTGTAAAGCACGATCACCGCCAGCAGGCCAGCGCAGAAGACGATCACCCAGACCACCAGATCCAGCGCATCCATCATGTTGCCCACCATACCGGCCAGATCCTCGCTGACGGACACATTCATTACATCATCCAGTCCGGCGATCAGGGCGCTGACCTCATGGGGCTTCTCCCCCTCCGCCACATGGACCAGGGCCATCTGGTCATCAGGGGTCTCGCCCCACTGGGCTTCAATGGTCTGGGGGACCACCACGGCATAGTTGTAGACATTGTTGTCATAAATGGCGGAAACCGTCAGCTCCAGCTCCTCCATATCGGTGCTGCGCATGGTGACCCGGTCGCCCACGTCAATGCCTATGGCTTCCGCAACACCCACCGTCAGGAGCACCTCATTGGCGCCGGGCATTTCCAGAGCTTCATTGCCCTTGTGGAAATCCACGAACCGCTGAATGTCGCTGTCCGCCGCCATCAGATAGATCTCCCGCATCTGATTGTCGAATTCGATCTCCACACTCTCCTGATGGTAGAACAGCACATCGGAGGCGCTGCCCTCCACTTCGGTCAGGAAGGCTTCCTTTCCGTCCTCATCCAGGCCCTCTGAGAAATAGACCTGCATGTCGTAGACCGTCACTTCCTCAAACTGGTAATCCACGATATTGACGATGGAGTCCCGCAGGCCGAAGCCCGTCAGGAGCAATGCGGTACAGCCGCCGATACCCACCATCATCATGGCGAACCGCTGGCGGTAGCGGAAAATATTGCGGATGGTGACCTTGTTCAGGAAGCTGATCCCATGCCAGAAGGGCAGGTATTCCAGGAAGATCTTCTTGCCCGCTTCAGGAGATTTGGGGCGGATCAGCTCCGCGGGGACCTCCTCCAGCGTTCTGCGGCAGCAGTACCAGGTGACCAGCAGCATCACCAGGGTATAGGCTAGGACGACCGCGCCGCAGAGCCACCAATTGAACCGCAGCACGATGCGGTCGGTGATGAACAGCATGATCTTATAGGCTTCCCACAATATCGTGGGGAACACAACGCTGCCCACGATGACGCCAAGTCCGCAGCCCACCACGGCGCCGCTGCCGGCGTACATCAGATACTTGCTGATGATGGCGCCGTTGCTGTAGCCCAGGGCCTTGAGGGTACCGATCTGGGTCCGCTCCTCGTCGATCATGCGGGTCATGGTGGTGATACACACCAGCGCCGCGATCAGCAGGAAGAACGCCGGGAACACCCGGGAGACGCCCTGGACGATATCGGAAGCGCTGTCCAGGGAGTTATAGCCCAGATTGCTGGTCCGGTCCAGCACATAGACCGGGTTTTCGGTCATGCCGTCGATGGTTTCCTTCGCGTCGTCCAGCTTCCGCTTGGCCGCGGTCAGCTCCGCCTCCGCGTCAGTCAGCTCCGCTTCCGCTTCGGCTCTGCCTTCAAAGTATTCCGCCCACCCCTCTTCCAGCTCCTTCCTGCCCTCTTCCAGCGCTGCCTTGCCCTCGATCAGGTCCTGCTCCCGCTGTTCCAGTTCCAGGTAGCCCGCGTCGATCTGGGCTTCACCGGCTTCGATCTGCGCGTCGGCAGCGGCAAATTCGGCATCCAGCACCGCTTCACCGGCAGTTACCGCGATCACATTCTCCATAATGGAGCTGATGGCGCTTTCCAGCTGGCTGATTTGGTCATCCAGAGCGTTCTGCTCCTGTTCCAGCTGGGCCTGCTGGTCGTAATAGGGCTGCAGCTTTTCCTCCGCTTCGGCCCGCTCCGCCTGCTGCTGCGTCAGCTTTTCGGTATATTCATCCCGGGAAGCCTGCAGGTCAAGGATCTCCTGCTCCATTTCCGCGATGCTTTCGGCGTCCGCGCCGTTCTGCTTCGCCGTTTCCAGCGCCTGGGTGGAGCTGGAAATGCTGGTGTCCAGAATGCTGATCATGGACTGGGTCATGGAAATCTGGGAGTCCAGCAATGTCAGCTCCGTCTCCATCTGCATCACGGTGGTATTCAGCTTGATGCTCTCGGTCTGCTGGGCAGTCCTGTCATTTTGCAGCGCCGTCAGATTGGTCGTCAGCTCTTCCACCTGGCTGAGCAGGCCCGTGGTGGCGTCAGAGATCTGCTTGTAGGCCGCGGCCTTGGAATTTGCCAGGGTCTGCTTGGATTCCAGCAGGGTCTTTTCGCTGCTCTTCAGCAGGTCTCTGGCATCGGCGATCTGCTTCTCGCCGTCGGCCAGGAGCTGCTCGTTGTCCTCGATCTCCTGCTGGGCATCCAGCAGCTGATGATAGGCCTTCACAAGCTCATGGGTGGCTTCCTCTTTGCCGTCCTCATATTCCTGAAGACCGTCCTCATATTCCGCCAGGCCGTCGGCATAGGCCTCCCGGGCGTCTTTCCGGACCTTGGTCAGCCGCTCCTGGGCCAGCGGTTCCAGCTGGGGCTCCAGCTGGTCCGCCATGGCGTCCATAGCGTCGTTGTATTCATCGGTATAAACGTCATAGTCCCCGGCAATGGTCACATTGATCTCGGTGTAGTAGTCCACATCAAAGCCGCTCTGGGGGATGTAAAGATAATTATCCAGACTGCCGCTGCCGACCGAGGTGTTGCCCCGGTTCATGTCCATGTACAGCGGCGTCGCCACATAACCCACCACGGTGTAAGTATCGCAGACCATGGCGTCCAGCGTCTCTTCGGAATTATTGGAAGAAACGGTAACCGTGGTACCCAGCAGCTCCTCCGTGGCATGATAGCCGTCGGCCAGGCATTCGTTGGGCGCTTCCGGCATACGGCCACCCCGGAGGGACACCTGATTGACCTTGTCCGGCAGAGAATAGAACCGATAGACCGATTCCTCCTCCGCGTCACCGCTGTTCACGATGACATCCAGATAGATCAGCCCCTCGGCATCCACCACGCCCTCCATCTGTGAGACGGCATCCACCTGGTCCATGTTCCAGCCGTAGCTGCTCAGAAGCCGCAGGTCAAACATATTCTGTTCATCCATGAACCGCTGGCCGGTGGCCACCATGTCGGATTTGGTCATCAGCAGACCCACGAACATGCTGGCGCCCAGGGCGATGATCGCCACGATGGCGATGTACCGTCCCATGGATCTCAGGATGGATTGGCGCAGATTCTTGCGCATCGCATTCTTTTTCATTACCATTCGATCTCCTGAATGTCATGAGGATGCTCATTGAGGGTCACCGAGGCCACGGTGCCGCTGCGGACCCGGATCACCCGGTCCGCCATGGCGGTCAGAGCGCCGTTGTGGGTGATGATCACCACCGTCATGCCGGTGCGCCGGCCGGTGTCCTGCAAAAGCTGCAAAATTGCCTTGCCGGTCTGGTAGTCCAGAGCGCCGGTGGGCTCGTCGCACAGCAGCAGCTTCGGATTCTTGGCCAGAGCCCGGGCAATGGCCACACGCTGCTGCTCACCGCCGGAAAGCTGGCTGGGGAAATTCTTCTGCCGGGCTTCCAGGCCCACATTCTTCAGCACCTGGGCCGCGTCCAGAGGGTCCTTGCAGATCTGGTTGGCCAGCTCCACGTTCTCCAGCGCCGTCAGATTACCGATCAGGTTGTAGAACTGGAAGACAAAGCCCACATCCTCCCGCCGGTACTGGGTCAGCTGCTTCCGGCTCAGGCCGGAGATCTCCCGGCCGTCCAGAATGACCTTTCCCTGGGACAGGGTGTCCATGCCGCCCAGAATATTCAGCAGCGTGGTCTTGCCCGCGCCGGAGGGACCGACGATGACCACAAGCTCTCCTTTTTCGATCTCGAAGGAGGCGTCATGAAGGGCGTTGATCTCCACTTCGCCCATATGGTACGTCTTTCCGACGTTCTGGAATTCTACAAATGCCACGGTAAATCACCCCAAAGTTTTCTTGATAACATTGTATCATACCCCGCCGGAAATGTCGAAACAAATTGTAAATTAAATGTTTGAGAAATATGAAAAAAAGAGCCTTACGGCTCTTTTTTCATTTTACTTTTTCCGAAAAACCACCAATTTGCTCGCCAGATAGTTAACGATGATAACAAGCACGCTGGTGATCAGCTTCATAATATTGCCGTTCCAGGCGAGCAGGTCCACAGTGACCAGGATGATCACCGTCTCCATCGCGCCGGAACCCAGGCGGCAGCCCACGAATTTGGCCAGCTCCGGGACCACGGTCTTGGCAGACCAGTCGTGGCTTTTGAACACAAAGGGCTTGTTGGTCAGATAGGCGAAGGCCACGGCGAAGATCCAGGCGATCACATTGCTGACGGACGCGCTGATGCCCCAGAGATTATAGCAGGGCAGGTAGACCAGATAGTTCACCACGGTGGTCAGGACACCGAAAATCAAATAGGACAGGATGTCCCAGTACTTCTCGACCAAAGCACGGATCTTATTCATAAATTGCCTCCAAAGGTAAAAACTGCGTCTATTATAGCACCGCAGCGCAAAAAAGCAAGCCTGCAGATGCGCAGGCTTGCGAAAAAGCATTACATACCCAGGTCTTCGCCGACCAGGATGAACTTGATGCGGCCGGCGGGACGGCAGTGGCGGGTGATCAGCATCTGGTTGCAGATGCAGCCCTCGCTCTTGCAGTCGGCGCAGGTGCCGGTGACCTCGCAGGGAGTCTGGATGGGGAAACGCTGCTTGTTCATGGGCGCGGCGACGGTCCTGGCCCGGCGGACGGCGTCCTCCAGGGAATCGGTCACCTTATTCATGCCGGCCACCACCAGAACGTTCTGGGGGCCGTAGACGATGGGCGCGACCCGGTTTCCGGTGCCGTCAATGTTCACCATTTGGCCGTCCAGGCTCAGGCCGTTGGCGCCGGTGATGAAGTAATCGGCGAAGAAGATCTCCCGCTGCAGCTTCTCCCGCTCTTCAGGCGTTGCGCACTGGTCCCGGTCCAGGCAATTATAATTGCCGGCGTGCAGGGCGTCCATCAGCCCCAGCTGGGTGCAGGTCAGAGTGCCGCCCCAGCCGATGGAGGAGCCCTCCGGGATCAGCTCCAGGGCCTTCTTCACCGCTTCCTCCTTCGTGGCGCAGTAATAGGCCTCAAAATGGCGGGAGAGCAGGTTTTTGACCATGATCTGTCCCCGCTTTTCGTAGTAAAGTTCCTTGGGTGTTGCCATAGCATGTACCTCCGTTTTCTTTTTAGTTTACCGCATTTTTCCGGGATTGTAAAGGCCATAAAAATGGAGCACCCTCTTTTTGAAAGTGCTCCGTAAATTTTATCGGTTTTCGATGACCTGCTCCAGGGTCAGGCCCAGGTACTTTTCCAGCGCCGCGATCTTCAGGCAGGTGCAGAAGACGTTCATGGCCTTCTCCAGCTCCTCGATGGGGGGCAGGCTGGGGGCGATGCGGATCATGGAATCGTGGGGATCCACGCCATAGGGATAGGTGGCGCCGGCCTCCGTCAGGGTGACACCGGCCTTCTTACACAGCTCTAGCGTCCGTCTCGCGGTACCGGGCATGGCGGCAACGCAGACGAAATAACCGCCCTTGGGATGATGCCAGTGGGCGATGCCCTTGTTGGTGACCTGCTTGCGCAGGATCTTCAGCACCATCTCGAACTTTGGCGCCATGATCTGGGCGTGCTTCTTCATCAGCTCCAGGGTGTGCTCCTTGTTCTGCAGATACTTCACATGCCGCAGCTGGTTGATCTTGTCGTAGGAAATAGTCTGGACACCGATGAGCTTCAGATTGTACTTGATATTCTCCTCAGAAGAGGCCATCACGGAAATACCCGCACCGGGGTAGGTGATCTTGGAGGTGGAAGCGAATTCATAGACCATATTGGGCCGGCCTGCCTCCGCGCAGAGGGAAATGATATCCCGGAAGGGCTCAAACTCGCCGTCAAATTCGTGGACGCAGTAGGCATTGTCCCACATGATGACGAAGTCAGGAGCGGCGGGCTTCAGATTGGCGAAGCGGTCCACCACTTCCTCGGAATAGGAATAGCCCTGGGGATTGGAATACTTGGGCACGCACCAGATACCCTTGACCATGGGGTCCTGGACCAGCTCCTCCACCACATCCATATCGGGGCCGTCGGGATGCATGGGAACGGTGATCAGCTCAAAGCCGAAGCTCTCGGTGATCCGGAAGTGGCGGTCGTATCCGGGGCTGGGGCACAGGAACTTGATCCGGGCCTCCTTGCACCAGGGACGCTCGCTGTCGGTCAGACCGTGGGTATAGGCCCGGCAGATCAGGTCGTGCATCAGGCTCAGGCTGGCGTTGCCGCCGACGAAGGTCTGCTCCGGCTTGCAGCCCAGAACATCCGCCCAGTATTCCCGGGCGCACTTCAGACCCGCCAGATCGCCGTAATTACGGGCGTCGTTACCGTCAATGATACATTCAGTGGGGTCCGTCAAAACCGTCAGCATATCGCTGACCAGATCCAGCTGCAGCTTGCTGGGCTTGCCTCTGGACATATCCAGCTTCAGATTCTCATGCTTGAGATCCTCATACCGGGCGATCATCTTCTTAAACTCCACGCGAAGCTCTTCTCTGCTTCTGCAAGAATAGGTGGCCATATCCATCATCCTTCCTGTTTATATTGCCAATATCTGGGCCTATTATACGCACTTCCGGCAAAAAATGCAATATCTTTCTTTCAAAAATTCATCCACAGCCAGCCTCACGGCGTTTTTTGTCTACATGCCCAAAACATTTGTCTTTTGAAACCCATTTTTATACATTTTCACTCCTTGCATTCTCCCCCGCAATCGCATACAATTTTAAGTATATTTATGGAATTTTACCGGAAGATGCGGAATTTCCCCCCGTCTTTCTCCAATTTCTCCCGTAAATCGTCACCGTCTTTTAAAATGCAATTTGTTATTTCAGTTCTTTCATTTTGTTCCGATATCAGTGTTGAAAGGATGTGTCTCCATGAATGAGGCTATCAATGTACCGGTGATCTTTGGCAGCGACGTCTTTACCGAAGCCGCCATGCGGCAGCGGCTGGCCCCGGCCGTCTACGAAGCCTGGAAGCAGTGCATCGAAACCGGTTCTTCCCTTTCCCTGGAAAACGCCAACGAGATCGCCGAGGCCATGAAGGAATGGGCCACGGAGAAGGGCGCCACCCACTATACCCACTGGTTCCAGCCCATGACCGGCATCACCGCGGAAAAGCACGATTCCTTCATCACCCCCACCGGCGACGGCCGGGTCCTGATGGAGTTCTCCGGCAAGGAGCTGGTCCGGGGCGAGCCCGACGCCTCCTCCTTCCCCTCCGGCGGCCTGCGGGCCACCTTCGAGGCCCGGGGCTATACCGCCTGGGACCCCTCCTCCTTCGCCTTTATCAAGGACGGCAGTCTTTATATCCCCACCTGCTTCTTCTCCTACACCGGCGACGCCCTGGATAAGAAGACCCCCCTGCTGCGCTCCTGCGAGGAGGTCTCCCGGGAAGCCATGCGGATCCTGCGGCTCTTCGGCGATACGGACGCCAAACGGGTCATCGCCAGCGTCGGCGCGGAGCAGGAATACTTCCTGCTGCCCAAGGCCCTCTACGCCCAGCGGGAGGATCTTCGGCTGACGGGCCGGACCCTCTTCGGCGCCCCCGCCCCCAAGGGCCAGGAGCTGGATGACCACTACTTCGGCGCCATCCGGACCCGGGTCTCCTCCTACATGAAGGACCTGGATGAGCAGCTGTGGCGACTGGGCGTTCTGTCCAAGACCAAGCACAACGAAGCAGCCCCCTGCCAGCACGAAATGGCCCCCATCTACTCCAATGCCATCCACGCCTGCGACTCCAACCAGCTGGCCATGGAGATCATGAAAAAATGCGCCGCCAAGCACGATCTGGTATGCCTGCTCCACGAGAAGCCCTTCGCCGGCATCAACGGCTCCGGCAAGCACAACAACTGGTCCCTGGCGACGGATACCGGCAAAAACCTCTTCAGCCCCGGCAGCACCCCCCGGCAGAACGCCCAGTTCCTGGTCTTTTTGGCAGCGTTCATCCAGGGTGCGGATGAATACCAGGATTTCCTGCGGTGCACCGTGGCTTCCGCGGGCAACGACCACCGTCTGGGCTCCAACGAGGCTCCCCCCGCCATCCTGTCCGTCTATCTGGGCGATGAGCTGAACGCGGTGGTGGACTCCATCATCCGGGGCACCAATTACACGGACCCCGCCAAGAGCATGATGCGCATCGGCGTGGACGCCATGCCCGCCATTCCCAAGGACACCACCGACAGGAACCGCACCAGTCCCCTGGCCTTCACCGGCAATAAATTCGAATTCCGTATGCCCGGCTCCTCCCAGTCCATCGCGGGCCCCAACATCGCCCTGAACACCATCATGGCCGAGGAGCTGCGGAAATTCGCGGACGTTCTGGAAAACGCGGATGATTTCGATTCCTCCCTCCAGACGCTGGTCTGCCAGGCCCTCAGCGACCACCGGCGCATCATTTTCAGCGGCAACGGCTATGCCCAGGAATGGAAGGACGAAGCCGCCCGGCGTGGTCTGAGCAACCTCAGCTCCACCGCCGAATGCCTGCCCACCTACATTTCCGACAAAAACGTGGAGCTGGTGACCCGTCACGGCATTTTCACCGAGACGGAATTCCGGGCCCGCTACGCCATCCATCTGGAAGCCTACAACAAGCTGCTGGCCATCGAAGCCAGGACCATGCTGGATATGGCAGTCTGCCAGATCCTGCCCGCGGTGCTGCGCTACACCCAGACTCTGACCGACGGGCTGCTGTCCAAGAAGTCCATCGGCGCCGCCTGCAAGGCGGAAAGCAGCCTGATCGGCAAGCTGTCCACCCACTCCGACTGGCTGTATGACGCCTGCGAGAAGCTGAAAGCCGATCTGCAGAAGCTGCCGGGCCGCACAGAGGAAGCGGCGCTCTATTATCACGACACCATCCTGCCGGATATGCAGGCCCTCCGCGACCAGGCGGATACGCTGGAAAAGCTCACCGCCAAGGATTACTGGCCCTTCCCCACCTATTCGGATCTGCTGTTCTATTGACCTTCTCGGCTGACCGTCGAGACGGGGCTTCACAGAAGACTGACAAACGCAAAAACCTCGCCTGCCGGTGCCCGGCAGGCGAGGTTCGTTATTTTATGGATCAGCGGATCTCCTTCAAAGGCTTGATATACTGCTCACGGCGGCGGTTTCTTTCCGTGTTGTAGGTTTCATCTCCGCCGGCATGGACCTCCCGCAGATAATCATAGTGATTCTGCAGAATATCCTCATTGTGGCGGGCCAGCATCATCACAGCAATGGAGGAGCACTGGTCGGAAGCACGCTCGAAGTAAGTCAGGCACTCCATAAACACCAGACCGGATGCCACACTGCAGGCGCCGTTCTTCAGACGCTTGGTATGGCGGTCCTTCAGGATCATGACCATGTCGTCGATGGTTTCCTCCAGGGGCTCGATGGCCTTGGCGGCCTGATCGTCGTTGTTGGAGAAGGCTTCCACCGTAATGGACAGGATCTCATTGACAGCGGCGCCAAGAAGCTTCAGCTCACGCTTCGCCATGTCGGAGAACTCACCGCCCTCGGCATGGAGCTTCTGTGCCAGCTCCTGAAGATTGGTGGCATAGTCGCCGATGCGCTCGAAATTGGGGACCGTCTGCATCAGCATATCCAGCTGGCGGTCGTCGGCTTCCGTCTCCACCGCCTTGCCCAAGCCGATGAGGAACCGGTCAGAACGGTCCGCGAACTGGTCCAGGCAGTCCTCCTCCGCGTCGATCACCGCAACCTTGCTCTCATCATAACCAAAGAGCTGCTCACAGCCCCGGGCGAAATTGTCCCGGGCCACAATGCCCATGGCGGCCACAGCCTTGGTGGCCTCGCTGATGGCGATGGTGGGAGAAATGAACAGGTTCTCGTCCAGAGTGTGGAGCTCGGGATGCCGCTGCTCCTCGGGCTTGTCCTCCCGGACAAAGACCATGGACAGCTTCACCAGCCAGCTGGTGAAGGGGATCAGCACAATGGCGGTGATCAGATTGAACACGGTCTGGAAATTGGCGATGATACCGCTGTCCACCGCCCGGGTCCAGTACCCCGCGCCAAACACATCGTTTTTCTGCAGAATGGTCATGACGATCATAAACAGAATGGTGCCGATGGTGTTAAATGCAATATGGACCACGCCCGTACGCTTGGCATCCTTGGAAGTGCCGATGGAGCAGACCATGGCGGTAGTGACGCAGGTACCCAGATTGATGCCCATGATGATGGGGTACGCCATGGAGAAGGTCATCACCGTGGCATTGGGATCCGTTGCCGCCGCGGCAGCCGTGGCAGCCGCCACCGTCTGGAGCATACCGACCGTGGCGGAGGAGCTCTGGACAATGACCGTCAGCACCAGGCCAAAGAGGATGCCCAGCAGCGGATTATTCAGATAGCCCAGGAAGGATTCAAACACACTGGTGCCGATCAGGGGCTTGACGCCGTCGGTCATCAGATTGAGGCCCACGAACAGCACGCCGAAGCCGATACAGATATCACCGATGGGCTTGGAGGACTTGGTCTTGATGAACATCAGCAGGACGATGCCGATGACCAGCGCGATGGGCGCAAGGGTGTCCGTATCAAACAGCCACAGCAGGAAGCTGCCGTCAGACTCAATGGAGCCCAGGCGGATGATCTGCGCCGTGACCGTGGTGCCGATGTTGGCGCCCATGACGATGGATACCGCCTGCTTCAGGTTCAGCACGCCCGCGCCGATCAGCGCGACCGTCAGAACAATGGTAGCCGTAGAGCTCTGGATCACCGCGGTAACCAGCGCGCCGGTCAGCACGCCCATAATAACATTACCTGTAACCTTCTCCAGCACTCTCTTCAGTGCCTCGCCGGAGCTGTTCTTCAGGCCGTCGCCCATGACCTCAATACCATAGAGGAACATGGCCAGGCCACCCAGCAGTTGGATGATCGCGCTTAAAATCTCCATAAATAAAACTCCTGTTTATTTGTTGGCCTGACGCACAGGCTCTCTACTATTATAAAGAATCCTGTCGAAAAAGTACAGTCATATTTTACACGAATTTGATACTATTTTGACATTTAATTTACATATTCTTATCAAACCGTGATATTCAGCGGCCCGTGGAGCCGAATCCACCCTGTCCGCGGCTGGTATCGCTCAGCAAATCCGCTTCCTCGTACCGGGGCTGCAGCACCGGCGTGATCAACAGCTGGGCCACCCGGTCGCCGCCGCTGATAGTCTGGGCCTCGCTGCCGTGGTTATGCAGCGCCACCGTGACTTCGCCCCGGTAGTCGCTGTCGATGACGCCCACCTTGTTGGCGGGGGCCAGTCCCCGCTTGCTGGCAAGGCCACTGCGGGCATACACCAATCCCGCGCAGCCCTGAGGGACCTCCATGGAAAGGCCCGTGGGAATGAAGGCCGTCTGCCCCGGCGCGATGGTCACAGGCTCGCTCAGGCAGGCATAGAGATCCGCGCCCGCCGCTTCCGCCGTGCCGTAGGTGGGAAGGATCGCGTTTTCACGCAGCTTTTTCACTCGAATGGTATTCATTTTCTTAACCCCTTTCCTTCTGCCTGCCAATCGTTCCAAAGGACGATCTCCCCCTCTTTCAGGGACGCGGGCACATCGATCAGTCTCTGATTTTCAGATCCCCGGAACCGCAGGGACAAATTCTTTTTGCTTTCCACGAAGGGACCGTCCACCACAACGTCCAGATAGCCCAGGATCTCCTCCGTGATCTCCCATGGGCCCAGGCGGCCCGTCAGGATATCCCGGTCAAAAAGATAGCCCGAAAAGGCCCAGATACTCTTTTGAGGCAGTTCCCTCTTTACCCGCCGCAGCAGCTCCAGAATGGGCCCCTGGTTCTGGGGCTCAAAGGGCTCGCCACCCAGGAGGGTCAGTCCCTTGATATAGGCCGGCCGCAGCATATCGAGGATGCGGTCCATAGTCTCCCGGGTAAAGGGCTCGCCGTAGTCAAAATCCCAGGCCACCTCATTGAAGCAGCCCTTGCAGTGGTGGGTGCAGCCGGAGACGAACAGGCTCACCCGGACGCCTGGACCGTTGGCAATGTCACAGTTTTTTATCGTCGCGTAATTCATAAGGGATACCTCATTCCTTTTTTCCAAGCTTCCCGAACCAGCGGAAGCTCATAGGCCAGACCGCCCCCGCCACGAGGACGATCAGGAAATACCGCACCGCCCGTGCGGCCATATGGCCCCCGAAGAGGGCTTCCAGCGGCGCTTTCAGGCCGGACTTCACCAGCAGCACCAGCGCGAGGCCGATGACGCATTTCAGGATCTGGGCCCACCAGACCGCCTCCGCCTGGAAATTCAGCCACTTTTTGTCCGCCGCGTAGACGATGGCTACGCCGATCAGGCAGCCAAGCAGCGTATAGGCGTTCTTGCAGCCGGATTCCAGATTGTGCGCATCCATATCCGCTGGGAAGGGATACAGCTCCACGAACAGCAGAAAAGCCACAGCCAGCGCGATCATCCCCGCGATCAGCGCCTTCAGCCGCCTGTTGTCCTCATGGAAGGCCAGCGGTTTGAGGAGCCATACCAGCGCCAGTGCCATGCCGGAGCCCACCAGTACATCCGACGGCGTGTGGACGCCCACATACATTCTGGAAAAGGGCACCAGCACCATGATGACAATACTGATGACTTTCAGCCACCGCTTTCGCGTCGTGGCGGCGACGCAGCCGAAGGTACCCACCGCGGTCTGGGAATGGCCGCTGGGGAAGCTGTAGCCTGTGGCGGCTTCCCGGGCCTGCTCCAATATGGAAAATTCCGGGTCCAGCACCCAGGGCCGCGGCACCCGGCACAGCAGCTTCAGAAACTGATTGGCCATGGTACCCAGGAAGCCCACGGACATGATATAGTAGCCCTTCCGCTTATCCACGCACCAGAAGACGATCAGCGCGATGACCAGAAAGGCGGTCTCCTCGCCCAGAGTCGTCACCGCCAGCATCAGCTCGTTCAACCCGGGAACACGGAGCTTTTCCAGAAGATACAGAAAACTCATAAGATCCCTCCCCTTTCGATTCTGCCATCCATTATAACAGAATTCCCGGGAATATCAATATTTACAAATTCGAAACGAAAGTGCCCCTCCCTGCCCTTGCCAAGGGTGCGTAAAACGAGTATAATGGAGTAAACTATAAAGAATGGAGCATCGTTATGTTTTCTCATGAAGACCGCTGCGTTTATCAGAAAAATCAGCTGGCGGAGGTGATCTGCCAGCTCCGCTTCCCGGAGATCCTGTCCATCCAGGCCAATCTCCCTGTGGCGTTCCAGGAGGCCATCCGGGACGAATATCCCCGCTTCTCCTCCCGGAAGGAGACCCCCGCCCCCAAGCTCACCGGCGCCCCCGGCAATATGACGCTGGAAAAGCAGGAGCCCATCACCAACTATCAGTTCTATTCCGCCGACGGCGTCTGGCGGGTGAACCTGACCAGCCGGTTCATTTCCCTCTCCTGCTCCCGCTATACCACCTGGGAGGATTTCGCCAAGCGGCTGGATAAGCCCCTGGCCGCCTTCATCCAGACCTACCACCCCGCCTTCTTCGAGCGGGTGGGCCTGCGGTATCTGAACTTCTTCTCCCGGAAGGAGCTGGGGCTGGAGGGCACACGCTACAGCGAAATGTTCGCCCCCTGCTATCTGGGCCCGCTGGCTGAGGAGGATGTGATTGAAACCAATGCCACCCGCTGCAGCGTGGACACGGAGATGGCCCTCCGTGGCGGCTGCCGGGTGAAGCTCCACGCCGGTCCCGGTCTCGTCAAGCGCCAGGGCCAGCAGGATACGGAGGTCAAATTCGTCTTCGACCAGGACCTGTTCATGACCGGCCAGATGGAGATCAAGCTGACCACCGGCGCCCTGCAGACCCTGCACGCCCAGGCAGTCTCCATCTTCCGGGGCGCGATCACGGACCTGACCCACGACGCCATGGAGCCCTGTTGACCATTTCATAGGAGGTATCTTATGCCCTACGGCTATTATTACGGTTTTGACTGGACCTATCTTGTCCTGGTGCTGCCCTGCGTGATCCTTTCCATGTGGGCCAGCGCCCGGGTCAATTCCACGTTCAAAAAGTATTCCCAGCAATATTCCATCCGCCGCGTCACCGGCGCCCAGGCTGCCCAGCGGGTGCTGTCCGCGGGCGGTGTGGGGGGCGTTCGGATCGAGCGGATCAGCGGCAATCTGACGGACCATTATGACCCCAAAACCAACGTGATCCGCCTGTCTGACAGTGTTTATGATTCCACCAGCGTCGCCGCCATCGGCGTCGCCTGCCACGAAGCGGGCCACGCGGTCCAGTACGCCCGGGGCTATGTCCCCATCCGGCTCCGGGCCGCCATCATCCCGGTCACCAATTTCGGCTCCAAGCTGGCCATGCCCCTGATCCTCATCGGCATTCTGCTGTCCTATCTGGGCAATTTCTCCTACACGCTGGTGTATGTCGGTATCGCCTGCTTCGGCCTGAGCCTGGTTTTCCAGCTGGTGACCCTGCCTGTGGAGTTCAACGCCAGCCGCCGGGCCATGGAGGCCATCGAAAATGCCGGACTGCTGACCGCCGACGAGCAGCGGGGCGCGAAAAAGACCCTCTCCGCCGCCGCCATGACCTATGTCGCCGCCACCGCCACGGCCCTTGCCCAGCTGCTGCGGCTGATCATCCTCTTCGGCGGCCGTGGCAGACGGAGAAACGACTGATTTCCCCGCATCAATTTACCGCCCTGATATTGACAATCAGGGCGGTTTTCGTTATAATTTTCCGGTGCGAAAAGTATGAAAAATGTGAAAGGATGTGGTACATTTGCCCGGAGGGAAACACATTCTCGGCAAAAACAGGCAGCGGGTCTTCGGCACCGCCAAGGTCGGCGACCGTGGGCAGATTGTCATCCCCAAGGAAGCCCGGGAGCTCTACGGCATCAAGCCAGGTGATACGCTCCTGCTTCTGGGTGACGAGGAGACGGGTCTCATCGTCACACGGCCCGAAGTCCTGAATAATCTTGCGAACCAGATTCTGAATCATGTGAAAAAAGAGGATTGAAGATATGGAACAATTACTGGAACTTTACAACACCATGGGCGTCTCCCCTGCCGTGTATGCCTACGGCGAGCAGGCTCTGGAGCGCCTGCGGGACCGCTTTGCCGAGATCGACAAGGTGTCCGAATACAACCAGGCCAAGGTCCTGGCCGCCATGCAGAAAAACCGGGTCAGCGCCGCCTGCTTCGCCGCCACCACCGGCTACGGCTACGATGACTTTGGCCGGGACAATCTGGAGCGGGTCTATGCCGACGTTTTCCACACGGAAGCAGCCCTGGTCCGTCCCCAGATCACCTGCGGCACCCACGCCCTGACCGTCGCCCTCAGCGCCAACCTGCTGCCCGGCGACGAGCTGCTCAGCCCCGTGGGCCTGCCCTATGACACCCTGCAGGAGGTCATCGGCATCCGGGAAAGCCCCTGCTCCCTGGCTGAGTACGGCGTCAGCTACAATCAGGTGGACCTGCTCCCCGACGGCACCTTCGACTATGAGGGCATCCGCAAGGCCATCTCCCCCAAGACCAAGATGATCACCATCCAGCGCTCCAAGGGCTACGCCACCCGCCCCACCTTCTCCGTAACCCAGATCGGCGAGCTGATCGCCTTCTGCAAGTCCATCAAGCCCGACCTGATCGCCATGGTGGACAACTGCTACGGTGAATTCGTGGAGACCATCGAGCCCTCCGATGTAGGCGCGGATATGTGCGTCGGCTCCCTGATCAAGAACCCCGGCGGCGGTCTGGCTCCCATCGGCGGCTACATCTGCGGCACCGCCGAATGCGTCAGCCGCTGCGCCTACCGGCTCTCCGCCCCCGGCCTGGGCCAGGAGGTGGGCGCCAACCTGGGCCTGATGCCCAGCCTGTACCAGGGCTTCTTCCTGGCCCCCACAGTGGTGGCCAGTGCGGAGAAGGGCGCCATCTTTGCCGCCAACCTGTACCAGCCCCTGGGCTTCAAGTGCGTTCCCAACGCCACCGAGAGCCGCCACGACATCATCCAGGCCGTTGAGCTGGGCAGCGAGGAGGGCATGATCGCCTTCTGCAAGGGCATCCAGGCCGCCGCGCCTGTGGACAGCTTCGCCACTCCCTGGCCCAGCGAGATGCCCGGCTATAATGACAAGGTCATCATGGCGGCAGGTGCTTTCGTTCAGGGCTCCTCCATTGAGCTCTCCGCCGACGGTCCCATCCGTCCCCCCTATGCCGTCTATTTCCAGGGCGGCCTGACCTGGTATCACGCCAAGCTCGGCATTCTCATGAGCCTGCAGAAAATGGTGGACGCCGGTCTGGTCACGCTGTAAGCCGCGCCCTACGGAAGGCGCGATTTTAGATACTTAAAAAGAGAGAGGTAAAATTATGTCCTGGTTATTCTTTTCCATCGCAACTGCCCTTTTATGGGGCGCCGCGGAGCTTTTTTATAAGAAAGGTGCTCTGCCCAACGAAAAATACTCCCATCTGAAGATTTGTGTCTGTGTGGGCGCTGTTATGGGTGCCCATGCCGTTTTCACCCTGCTGACGAAGGATATTGGCTACAATCCCATCAACCTGATCGTCTATCTGCCCGTTTCCATGCTGTATATCGTGTCCATGGCCTTTTCCTATTTTGGAATGCGGTTCCTGGAAGAATCCATTTCTGACCCCATCGAGAACACCTCCGGTGCCATCTGCAGCCTGCTGTGCGTTGTCCTGCTGAAGGAGTCCCTGTCCACCCTTTCTGTCATCGCCATTATCATCATCATGATCGGTGTTCTGGGTGTCGGCTTCCTGGAAAATAAGGGCGAGACCCAGAGAAAGAAAAATCTGGGCAAAAAATTAGCGATCGTGGCATTCTGCATGCCCTTTGTTTACGCGCTGCTGGATGCTTTCGGTTCCTTTGTGGATATTTTCTATCTGGACGACTTTGCCAGCACCCCTTTGATCGGCGTCACGGAGAATACCATCGAAGATGTAGCCAACACCAGCTATGAGCTGACCTTCGCCCTGTTTGCGCTGTGTCTGTTCATCTTCATGAAAGTCAAGAAGGTAAAGTTCGGCCCCATCCCCCAGCATAAGGATAAGATTCTCGCCGCCGTATTCGAAACCGCCGGTCAGTTTACTTATGTCTATGCCCTGAGTGGCAACGGCGCCATCGCGGCACCCATCATTTCCTCTGTCTGCATCGTTTCCCTGCTGCTTTCCCGTATTTTCCTGAAAGAAAAGCTTTCCTGGAAAACCTACGCCTTTATTGCCGTTGTGATTTTCGGCATTCTCTTGCTGGCGGTAGCCGAAGAGCTTTAACGCAATCGCATCATTAAAGATGTAAATACAGGAACGAACCATAAGCATAGGCCCTCCGGAACCGGAGGGCCTACTGTTTTGCGATCAGATTCAGTTTTTCTTCCCTGGGTAGGGCCTTGATCTCCAATTCCCGTTTCAGGGCAACGGAATGGGTCCCGCATTCTTCTGTATAGACCAGCTTTAGCGGGCCCCGGCCCCGGGTGTACTTGGCGCCCTTCCCCTCGCTGTGGGCCTTGAAACGGCGCTGCACATCATCGGTGATGCCGGTGTACAGGGTGCCGTCTTTGCATTCGAGGATATACAAATGCCAGGTTTTCTCCATATTTCCTCCGTGAAACGGGCCGGGATCTCCCCGGCCCGTTCTGTTATTTTCTTCTGCGCGGCTGCTTTCCCAGTACCAGATCCGTCATGAAAAAGGTGAGATTGCCCAGGAGCAGCGTGACCATGGTCATGGCCGTCCCCAGTTCCTCGTACTCCGCCGCGATCCGGTCCATGCCCAACAGATGGATCAGTACCCAGTACATGGCAAGGATCACGACATTGAACAGCGCCAGCTTCAGCACCATGCCCAGCTTCATCCGGTCCAGCCGGGGCTTCAGCATGGGATAGTAGCCCAGCGCTGCGAAGACCGCCGCTGCTTCCTTATCCGGCCCCAGCAGCAGGCTCAGGATCGCCACCGCACCATACCAGGCCCAGCCGATCCGCACGCCGCAGGTATTCATCACGAACCGAAGCAGCAGCATACACATGATGGGACACACAAAGGTGGCGATGGGGATCAGTCCGCCCAGGCACATGATGGTAACGGCCAGCGCCGCCATCATGCCGCCCAGAGCGACTGTACTCGCTTTGGTCTTTCTCATTTGCCGCTGTTGGTCTTCAGCAGATCATACTTGATGTCCCACAGCTTCTGGGACAGATCCACGAAGTAGGTCTGGGGATTGTCGAAACGCTTCACCTCGTCCCACAGGGTATCCACCTGCTGCAGGCAGTAGCCGCGGATCTCGTCCAGAGCGGGGCAGGTATAGACCAGCTTGCCGTCCTTGAAGATGGGGACCTGCAGCTCCTTCGCGGTGAAGTTATAGACCTTCTTCCGTTTCCAGGTAGCGTCGGGGTCGAAGATCTCCATATCCTTGGAATCGTCCACCACTTCGTCATGGACGCACAGATAGTCCGCGATGGCCTTGCCGGTGTCATTGCCGAAGAAGCGGTAGAGCTTCTTATAGTGGGGGTTGGTGATCTTGCCCACGTTTTCAGAGATCTTGATCTTGGGCTGCACGGTGCCGTCGTCTTTCTCCACGGCCACCAGCTTGTACACGCCGCCGAAGACAGGCTCGCTCTTGGCGGTGATCAGCCGCTCGCCGACGCCGAACATATCGATCTTGGCGCCCTGGCGCAGGATATCCTGGATGATATACTCGTCCAGAGAGTTGGAGACGCTGATTTGGCACTCGGTCCAGCCGGCATCGTCCAGCATTTTCCGGGCCTTCTGGGTCAGGTAGGTCATATCGCCGGAGTCCAGGCGGATGCCGCACTTGGTAATGCCCTTGGGCTTCAGGACCTCATTGAACACCCGGATGGCGTTGGGAACGCCGGACTTCAGCGTATTGTAGGTATCCACCAGCAGCGTGGCATTGGTGGGGTACATCTCCACATAGGCCTTGAAGGCTTCGTATTCGGTGTCGAACATCTGGACCCAGGCATGGGCCATGGTGCCGCCGGCATAGACGCCGAAGAGCTGGTCGGAAATGGTGCAGGCGGTGCCGTTGCAGCCGCCGATGTATGCGGCACGGGCACCCAGAATGGCCGCGTCGGCGCCCTGGGCACGGCGGGAGCCGAATTCCAGGACCGTACGGCCCTGGGCCGCGCGGACCACACGGTTGGCCTTGGTGGCGATCAGGCTCTGATGGTTAACGCACAGCAGGATATAGGTCTCGATCAGCTGGGCCTGGATGGCAGGGGCACGGACCGTGATGATGGGCTCCCGGGGGAAGACGGGGGTGCCTTCGGGGACGGCCCAGATATCGCCGGTGAACCGGAAATCCGCCAGATATTCCAGGAACTCTTCGCTGAAGATCTTGCGGCCCCGGAGGTACTCAATATCCTCAGGATCGAAGTGCAGATCCTGGATATACTGGACGATCTGCTCCAGACCGGCTGCGATGGCGAAGCCGCCGCCGTCGGGGCACTGGCGGAAGAAGACGTCGAAATAGGTGATGCGGTCCTTATAACCGTTGGCGAAATAGCCCTGGCTCATGGTCAGCTCATAGAAGTCGCAGAGCATGGTCAGGTTCAGCTTGTCGTTTACTACCATAGTAAAACACCTCGCGTTTATTAATGTCCCTATTATAAATCCTTTTTTATCGGTTTGCAATTCTTTTTTCGTTGACACTCTATGGTTTTTCAGTTATCATGGAATTATGAAAAACAAAGAAGTCTGGAGGGATTTCCCATGGAAATTACAGTGGGTATGAAGGGTGAAGTTTCCACCCTGGTGGAGCGGGAGGACACCGCCGCGGAGGTGGGCTCCGGCTCTCTGCTGGTGTACGCCACCCCCTGCATGGCGGCCCTGATGGAGGGCGCGGCCTGCGAAGCCATCGAAGAAGCCCTGGATGAAAACCAGACCACCGTGGGCACGGAGCTGAATATCCAGCACCTGTCCGCCACCCCTGTGGGACTGGAGGTCCGGGCGGAAGCGGAGGTCACCGCGGTGGAGGGAAAAGTCATCACCTTCACGCTCCGTGCCTTCGACGAGGCCGGAGAGATCGGCAAGGGCATCCACAAGCGTGTGATCGTCAATTCTCAGAAATTCCTGGATAAGGCATACAGCAAACTCTGAAGGAGGAATCACCATGGAAGATTACAGCGCCATGATCCGCAGCACCTTTGATTTCGGCTCCGTCCGGGATGCCGAAAGTCTCTTTGAAGCCTGCATCAAGAACGCCTTTCCCACCTTCAACTTCCGCCGGCTGGAGCTGATCCGCTTCGTCCGGGAGGAGCAGTATATGGAAGGCCGCAGCTGGAACCATGTCTTCGAGATCAAAAAGTCCGAGCTGAAGGGCGCTCCCGTTTGGGAGGTCCACTGCCACCGGGTCACCATGGGCAAGACCCCGGATAAGCATGTGTATCTGGACTACCTGAGCCTGGGCTTCGTGGGGTATATGGAGAACAAGGCATGAAAAAGCAACTGACAGGCCTGGGCCTGCTCTTATTCGGGATCCTGCTGATCCTTGCGGATATGAATGGCATCGTCAAGATCCCCCTTCTGGGTGATGTGATGTCTGTCAATTCGATCAGTTTGATTTTCGGTGTCGCGGGACTCGGTCTCGTGATCTACGGATGCATTCATAAAGATAAAGAATAAATTCAGCCGCCGTTCATTGACGAACGGCGGCTTCGCTTTAGTTTCTGTCCCGGGCGATGAGCATTTTCATGGCCTCGATGCCCACCTTGATGGCGCCGGAGGTATCCTCCGTCATGGGCATGAACAAGCCTGCCTTTTCCCGCTCCTGGTTCCAGATCACATGGAAGCAGCTGCCGCAGCGGACGCCCAGCGCCGACGCTACCACGAACAGCGCCGCCGATTCCATCTCGCTGGCCTTGACGCCCAGACGCTTCCAGCTCTCCCATTTATTCAGGAGCTCATAATACACAGGAGATCTCTCCGGGCTGTGTTGGCCGTAGAAGGAGTCCTTGCACTGGACCACGCCGGTATGTGTCCGGTAGCCCAGAGTCTCGCCCGCTTCCTTCAGGGCGCAGGTGACGGAGAAATCCGGCACCGCCGGGAATTCGATGGGGGCGTATTCCAGGGAGGTATGCTCATAGCGGATGGCTCCGGTGGCCACCACCACATCCCCGGGCTGGACCTCCAGGTCGATGCCGCCGCAGGTACCCACACGGATGAAGGTATCGGCGCCGATATTATGAAGCTCTTCCATGGCGATGGCCGCGGAGGGGCCGCCGATGCCGGTGGAGCAGACGCTGACCTTCTCCCCCAGCACGAAGCCGGTCCAGATGTTATACTCCCGGTTCATGCCGATATGCACCGGGTCATCGAAGTGCTGCGCGATGGCCTCGCACCGCCCCGGATCGCCGGGCAGGATCACATACCGGCCCACGTCGCCCTCGGTGCAGTGGATATGAAATTGCTTTTCGGTTTCCTGCATAAAATCACCCTTTTCTTTTAACTATAGCACAGAAAAACCGGGATGGCAACCCATCCCGGTTTTGTATTTATTTTGCCAGCTTTTCCCTCTGGAAATGCTCCTTGGTCAGCTTGATCACCACGCCGGAAAGGCCCAGCAGGGCGATCAGGTTGGGGATCGCCATGAAGCCGTTGAGGGTATCGGCGATGTCCCAGGCCAGCTCCAGCTTCAGCGCCGCGCCGAAGACCAGCACGATGACGAAGGCTACCTGGAAGATGATGGTCCATTTGGTGCCGACCAGGAATTCACTGCAGCGGGTGCCGTAAAGAGACCAGCTGAGGATAGTGGTCAGCGCGAACAGGGAGAGGCAGACCGCCACGATCAGCGCGCCGATCCGATCGCCGAAGATAGTGGCGAAGGAAGCGCTGATCAGCTCCGAGCCGGCGCTCTGTCCCCAGGAGATGGCCACGCCCTGCTCCACGCCGCACAGCAGCGTCAGAGCTGTCAGGGTGCAGATGACGATGGTGTCCATGAAAACCTCGAAGATTCCGAACAGACCCTGCTTCACAGGATCGGACTCGGAAGAAGCCGCGTGGGCAATGGGCGCGGAGCCAAGACCCGCCTCATTGGAGAAGACGCCCCGGCCGACGCCCTTCTGGATTGTCTGCATGATGGTGATGCCGAAGGCGCCGCCCAGAGCCGCCTTGGCGCTGAAAGCGCCTTTAAAAATCATGGCAAACACCTTGCCGAGACTGCCGGCATTGGTGACGATGACGCACAGGCTGCAGACAATGTAGAGAACCGCCATGATGGGTACCAGCTTCTCGGCAACAGAACCGATCCGCTTGACGCCGCCGAAGAGGACCAGACCCACGATCACCGCGATCACAGCGCCGATGATCAGGCTGGAAACCGGCACCGTCTGGCCGAACAAGCTCACGGACCAGGCGGACACGTCGCCGCCGAAGGCATTAATGGCCGTGTTGATGGACACCGCGATGGTATTCACCTGGGTCATGTTGCCGATGCCAAAGGCCGCCAGTGCGCCCAGAACGCAGAATAGCACCGCCAGCCAGTTCCACTTTTTGCCGAGACCGTTCTTGATGTAGTACATGGGGCCGCCGACCCACTCGCCCTTGGCATTGCGTTCCCGGTAGCGGATGGCCAGCACCACTTCAGCATACTTGGTGACCATTCCGAACAGGGCGGACAGCCACATCCAAAACACCGCGCCGGGGCCGCCGACCGCGATGGCGCCGGTGACGCCCGCGATGTTGCCGGTGCCTACCGTCGCCGCCAGCGCCGTGCTCACTGCCTGCAGCGGGGTCACCTCGCCCTCACCGGCGGTCTGCTTTTTGAACAGCTTGCCGATGGTGCTTTTCATCACATAGCCGAACTTGCCGAACTGGATAAAGCCAACCCGGATGCTGAGGTAGATGCCGGTACCCACCAGCAAGATCAGCATCCAGGGTCCCCAGGCGATACCGTTCAGATAGTCGACGATTTCAGTAAAGGTCATATGCGTTTCCTCTCTTCCAACGAATATGCCCAAATCATACCACGCTGTACGCACAAATGCAAGTATACAGCGGACATTTCGTAGAACCGCACGACTAACAGTTGTTTTCTGCACATTTTTTCATTAAAAATAACAACAAACCGCTTCCTGACGGAAGCGGTTTGTCAGCGTGGCAAAAAATAGCTGTCATTGCGAACCAGCCCGCATTGAATAGTGGTATGGCTGCCACCGGCAGCCATAATAATGCTGATTCGCTGCGCGGAGCACCACTGGTGTGGCAATCCCCTAAATAGAAGGGAAAACCTTAGATTAGGAATTGAAAATATTTGAAAATCCAGGGGATTGCCACGCCAGTGTGCGCACTGGCTCGCAATGACGGTGAAATTTTAAAAGAAACTGACCTGGCTGGTATCGGGCAGGCTTCCAAAGGCGCCGGCGTCCTTCAGCATCTGGATGTGGGTCTTGGAGACCTTGGGACAGGCGGCGGCTACTTCCTCGATGGACAGGAAGCTCTTACCCTCCCGGCCCTTCATCAGGTCCCAGGCGGCATTTTCGCCCAGGCCGGAGATGGAGACGAAGGGCGGTAGCAGCTTGCCATCCTTAATGAGGAATTTGGTGGCGTGGGACTCATAAATGTCGATGGGCAGGAACTCGAAGCCCCGGAGGTAGAACTCATAGACGACCTCCATGGTGGTCAGCAGATCCTCGTCCTTATCGGTGGCGTTTTCGTTGTTCTCGATGGCGTCGATGTTGGCCATCACCGCTTCCTTGCCATGGGTCATCAGCACCGCGTCAAAGCCGCCCTTCTGGCTGCGGCGGTAGAAATAGGCCGCGTAGAAGGCCAGCGGGTGATGGACCTTGAACCAGGCGATGCGGAAGGCCATCATGACGTAAGCCACGGCGTGGGCCTTGGGGAACAGGTACTTGATCTTCTTGCAGGAGCCGATGTACCATTCCGGCACGCCCGCTGCCTTCATCTCTTCCTCCGCGCCCTCGGGAAGGCCTCTGCCCTTTCGGACCGCCTCCATGATCTTGAAGGACCGCTTCTCCGGCATACCGCAGGAGATCAGATAGATCATGATGTCGTCACGGCAGCCGATGGTGGAGTCGACCGTTGCGGTCTTGGAGGTGATCAGATCCTTGGCGTTGCCCAGCCACACGTCGGTACCGTGGGAGAAGCCGGAAAGCCGGACCAGGGTATCGAACCGGGTGGGCATGGTGTCCATCAGCATACCGCGGGTGAAGCGGGTATTGAACTCCGGGATGGCCACCGCGCCGGTGGGACCCAGGATCTTGTCGTTCTCATAGCCCAGGACCTTGGAATTGGTGAAGATGGACATGGTGTCCTTGTCATCCAGGGGGATGGTCTTGGCGTCCACGCCGGTCATGTCCTCCATCATGCGGATCATGGTGGGGTCATCATGGCCCAGCATATCCAGCTTCAGAAGGTTCTCCTCCATGGAGTGGTATTCAAAATGGGTGGTGATCTGGTCGGAATTGGGGTCGTCCGCCGGGTGCTGGACCGGGCAGAAATCCCAGATCTCATTCTCCTGGGGGATGACGACCAGACCGCCGGGATGCTGGCCCGTGGTGCGGCGGACGCCGACACAGCCCTGGGCCAGACGGGTCTCCTCCGCCCGGGAGGCGGCCCTCCCCCGCTCCTGCATGTACTTCTTCACATAGCCAAAGGCGGTCTTCTCCGCCACGGTGCCGATGGTGCCCGCCCGGAACACATGGGACCGTCCGAACATCTCGACGCAGTAAGCGTGGGCGTTGGCCTGATATTCGCCGGAGAAATTCAGGTCGATATCCGGCACCTTATCGCCGCCGAAGCCCAGGAATGTCTCGAAGGGGATGTTGAAGCCGTCCTTTTCCATTTTGGTGCCGCACTTGGGACACACCGCGTCGGGAAGGTCCGCGCCGCAGTTATAGCCCTTGGGCACATCCAGCTCCGTGTATTTGCACTCCGGATTGGGGCAGCGGTAGTGGGGCTGGAAGGAATTGACCTCCGTGATGCCAGACATATAGGCCACGATGGAGGAGCCGACGGAGCCACGGGAGCCCACCAGATAGCCATGCTCCAGAGAATTCTGCACCAGCTTCTGGGCGGACATGTAGATCACATCGTAGTGACAGGAGATGATATCGTGGAGCTCCGTCTCCAGACGCTTGGTGAAGACCTCCGGGGGATTGTCGCCATAAAGCCGGTGGAACTTGGTATAGACCAGATTGTTCAGGTCCTCCACGGAATTTTCGATCTTGGGCGCGAACAGGTTGTGGGGCACCGGCCGCAGTGTCTCGCACATATCGGCGATCTTATTGGGGTTCTCCACCACCACCTCATAGGCCTTTTCCTCGCCCAGGTAGCTGAACTCCTCCAGCATCTCGTCGGTGGTGCGGAAATACAGGGGCATTTCCTTATCCGCGTCGTCAAAGCCCTTGGTGGCCAGCAGGATGTGGCGGAAGGTCTCGTCCTCCGGGTTTAGGAAATGGACGTCACCCGTGGCCACCACAGGCTTTCCCAACTCCTCGCCCAGGCGGACGATCTTCCGATTGTACTCCCGCAGGTCCTCGTCGGTCTGGGCTTCGTACTTGTCATTATCCAGCATGAACCGGTTGTTGGACAGGGGCTGGATCTCCAGGAAGTCATAGAAGGAGGCCAGACGCTTCAGCTCATCCTCGCTCTTGTGGTCCAGAATGGCCTGGAAAAGCTCGCCCGCTTCACAGGCGGAGCCGATGATCAGGCCCTCCCGCAGCTCCAGCAGCTCGGATTTGGGGATCCGGGGCACACGCTTGAAGTATTTCAGATTGGAATCGGAGATCAGGTGGTAGAGATTACGCAGACCTACCTGATTCTTGGCAAAGAGGATGATATGCCGGGCATGGCGGTCCGTGATGCGGCCCTTGGAGCGGAGCTTCGTCATGGCGGGATTGATGCCCTGGAGGCTGTGGATGTCGTATTCCTCCTCCAGCTTCTGCATCAGCCGGGCCATGATCAGACCGCAGGTCATGGCATCGTCCGCGGCCCGGTGGTGATTGAAGTCCGGCAGACTCAGGGCGTTGGAAACCATGTCCAGCTTGAATTTGTTCAGATGGGGCAGCAGATTCTGAGACAGGATCAGTGTATCCGCCGCGGTATAGTCATAGGGCAAGCCCTGGCGCAAACATTCGGCCCGGATGAAGCCGGTATCGAAATCGGAATTGTGGGCCACCAGCACCCGCCCGCCGATGAATTCCAGGAATTTCGGCAGGACCTCCTCGATCTTCGGGGCGCCGACGAGCATATCGTCGGTGATGCCCGTCAGGTCCACGATCTTCTTTTCCAGCTTCCGCTCCGGGTCCACAAAGGTCTGGAAGCGGTCGATCTCCTGACCGTTTTTCAGGATCACCGCGCCGATCTCAATGATCCGGTCCGTCCGGGAAGAAAGGCCCGTGGTTTCCAGGTCAAAGGCCACGAATTCCTGATCGAAGGCCATATCCTGCCCGCCATGGACCACGATCCGGTCATCCACGTCGTTGACGAAATAACCCTCGCAGCCGTAGAGGATCTTGATGGTCTCGTCGGTGCCGGCCACTTTGGGGGGCTTCTTGCCCTCCACCGCGTGAAGGGCGTCGGTGAAGGACTGGCAGCAGCCGTGGTCCGTGATGGCGATGGCCTTGTGGCCCCAGGCGGCCGCCTGCTTGACCGCCGCGGCGGTATCCGTCAGGGCGTCCATGTTGGACATGATGGTATGCAGGTGCAGCTCCACCCGCTTTGCGCCCGGCGCGGTATCCTTCCGCTTGGGCATGGAGCCGGGCATCATGGCGAAGGGCTTCAGGACCATCTCGTTGTCGAACTGATTGATCATCAGCTTGCCCTGGACCTTCAACACCTCGCCCACCTTCACATTTTCCAGAATGGGCTTGGCCTCGTTCGCTTCCATGAAGCGGTTGATGCGGATGGAGTTGGTGTTGTCGGTCATGTCGAAATTGACCACCCAGGCGTTGCGCTTTTTCAGCTCCTTGTGCTCCACGTTGAAGACCCGACCCTCAACGATGACGCTGCCCATATCCAGATTCAGGTCCTTCATGGGCACAACGGCGCCCCGGAAAGGCTTGCCATAGAAGGTCTCGCTGGGGGCAGCGGGCTTGTCCTCCTTCTTCTGCTGGGAGGACACAGCGGGCATGGTCTCGATCAGCTGGGTACGCATGGACTCCATGGCATCAAATAGGGCCTGGCCCTCCAGAGCCTGTCCCGCTTCGATGCGGATGGTCACCGGAGCCGCGAACCGCTCCCGGAGGGTATTCTGGACCACAGGTACGCTCTCTTCCAGCGCTTTCTTGCCGTTGGCCACCAGCTGGACCGTCAGCTCCTCTTCCTTCCAGACCCACTTGGCTCCTGCCAGGGTGCCCCGGGCCATGGAATTCTGGACCACAAACAGGTCCCGCAGTTCCTCCGGCTCGATCTTGTGGAGCTCGGTGGCCGGATGGACGGCAGTCAGCTCAAAGCCCAGCAGGCCGTACATCTGGCAAATCTCCTTCGCCACCTGGTCCAGCAGGCGCTTGGGGATATAATGCTCGGCTTGGATCGCCACATGGATCTTCCGGGCCGCGGGGTCGATATCCGCGGCAACGATAGCCGCCTGAGAAAGCGCGCCTTCCAGCGCCTCAGGCGGCTCATAGTCCGGGAACATATTGGTAAAAAATACTTGTTCTGCCATATCGATTGGAAGCAGGGACCGATGCCCACATCAGCCCTCTGTACAGATACGGTGGTTATGAAAGGGGCCGATGTGGGCATCGGCCCCTACAGTTACATATTGTCGATGCGCTTCAGCAGGGCGGGCAGCAGCTCGTCATAGGGGAGCTTTTCCACCTGCTCGCCCTTCTCGAAGATCATGCCCCAGCCGTCACCGCCGGCGATACCGATGTCGGCCTCCCGGGCTTCACCGGGGCCGTTGACCACGCAGCCCATGACCGCCACAGTGATGGGCTTTTCGCAGTCCTTCAGGGCGGCGTCCACCTGGTTCACCAGGCCGATCAGGTCGATGCGGGTCCGGCCGCAGGTGGGACAGGAGACGATATTGACGCCTTCCTTCCGCAGGCCCGCCGCCTTCAGGATGTCCCGGGCGGCATAGACCTCCTCCACGGGGTCGTCCGTCAGGGAGACCCGGATGGTATCGCCGATGCCGTCCAACAGCAGGCTGCCGATGCCCATGGCGGACTTGATCAGGCCCTGCTTCACAGGGCCGGTCTCGGTGACGCCGATGTGGATGGGATAGTCACATTTGGCCCGGAATTTCCGGGCAGCTTCCACCATGGTGGGAACAGTGGAGGACTTCATGGACACGCAGGTGTCATAGAAGCCGAACTTTTCCAGCAGAGCCAGATGCTCAAAGGCGCTCTCCACCAGCGCGTCCGCCGTGGGATGGCCGTACTTTTCCAGCAGCTTCTTGTCCAGACTGCCGCCGTTGACGCCGATGCGGATGGGTATCTTCTTATCCTTGCAGACCTCAACGACTGCCTGGACCCGGTCCTCCCCGCCGATATTGCCGGGGTTGATACGGATCTTGCTGGCGCCGCCTTCCGCGGCGGCGATGGCCAGTTTGTAGTCGAAATGGATATCCGCCACCAGCGGCAGGGGGCTTTCCCCGCAGATCTCCGCGAAGCTCCGGGCCGCTTCCATATTGGGCACCGCCAGCCGGGCGATCTGGCAGCCGGCAGCCTTCAGCTGTTGGATCTGGCGCAGGCTTCCCTCCACATCAGTGGTTTTGGTATTCAGCATGGACTGGATGACCACAGGCGCGCCGCCGCCAATGGCCACGCCGCCTACATGGATCTGTCTTGTCATATCTATTTACCTCTTGACGATCACAAAAATATCTTTGAACATGATCAGTGCCATCAGCGCCAGCAGCAGGACCATACCCGCGCCGTGGAGATAGCCTTCATATTTGGGGTTGATCTTTTTCCGGGTCACCGCTTCCACCGCTGTGGTGATCAGCAGGCAGACCACCCGGCCGCCGTCCAGGGCGGGAATGGGCAGCAGATTCATCACCGCCAGATTGATGGCGATGAAGCCGCCGAAATAGAGCATATTCATCAGGGCGTCAAAGCTGGTCTCGGACGCCTGGGCCACCTGGTTCATCTGATCCACGATCATCACCGGGCCGCCCATATCCTGCAGGCCCACCTGGCCCCGCACCAGCATCTGCAGGCTCAGCCGCACCAGCCGGACGGTGTCCAGCGCGGTATTCCAGGTATAGCGGATCTTATTGGCAAAGGTCGCGTCCTCCAGGCCGAAATTAAAGCCATAGCGCAGGCTGGTGCCCCCTTCCGGGTCCGGGAATTCCCGCTTCTCCATGGTGAAATCCACCAGCTCGATCTTCTGGCCGTCACGCTCGATCACCAGATCATGGACATCGCCGGGATTCAGGGAGAGGATCGTGGTAAAGTCGGAGGCGACGTAGATCTTCTCCCCGTCCAGCTCCAGGATGCGGTCCCCTTCCAGCAGGCCTTCCTCGCCATAGAGGGCGCAGCCCTCCTCGAAGTAATCCACCACCGGCACCGCGAACTGCTCCGCGGGGGCATAGACCACCGCCAGAAGCAGCAGTCCCACCACAAAGTTCATCGCCGCGCCGGCCACCAGAATGATCAGCCGCTTCCACCAGGCCGCCTTCTGGAAGGACCGGGGATTTTCCGTATCCTCGTCCTCGCCCTCCATGGCGCAGTAGCCGCCGATGGGGATCAGGCGGATGGCGTACAGGGTCTCCCCGATCTGCTTTTTGAAGATCGCGGGTCCCATGAACACGGAAAACTCATTGACCTGCACGCCGGAGAGCTTCGCCGCCACGAAATGGCCCAGCTCATGGACAAAGATCAGCACGCTGAACAGCAGGATCGCAAACAAAATACTCAATAAAAAGACTCCTTAATCGGTAGTTGCGCGCTTTTTGACGCACGCTCTCGCCAGACGGTCCGCTTCCAGGATCTCCTCCAGCGTCGGGTTCTGGATGAAGGGTACCTCCTCCACCGCGTCCCGGACCAGACGGTAGATGTCATAGAAACCGATCTCATTTTTCAGATACATGGCGACCGCTTCCTCGTTGGCGCCGTTCATGGCGGGGCAAGCCGTGCCGCCCTTCGCGGCGCAGGCCCGGGCCAAAGCCAGGCAGGGGAAGGTTTCCAGGTCCGGCTTATAAAAGCTCAGGGCGCCGCAGGCCGTGAGATCCAGGGGCTCCACCGGGCAGACGGTCCGCTCCGGGTAAGTTAGGGCCAGCTGGATGGGCAGGCGCATATCGGGAGAGCCCAGCTGGGCCATCACCGCGCCGTCCACAAATTCCACAAGACTGTGGACAATGCTCTGGCGGTGAATGACCACATCCACCTGCTCCAGGGGCAGGTCGTACAGCCGCATGGCTTCGATGACTTCCAGGCCCTTGTTCATCAGCGTGGCGCAGTCAACGGTGATCTTGGGGCCCATCTTCCAGGTGGGATGCCGCAGGACATCTTCCTTGGTCACATGCTTCAGCCGCTCCTTCTCCATGCCGAAGAAGGGGCCGCCGGAGCAGGTCAGGATGATCTTTTTGATCTCCCTCCGGTTTCGGGAGCCCATCAGGCACTGGAAGATCGCGGAATGCTCCGAATCCACCGGCACGATCTCCGCGCCGTATTTCTTCGCTTCCGCCATCACCAGCTCGCCGGCGCAGACCAGGGTCTCCTTGTTGGCGAGGCCAATGCGCTTGCCGGCACGGATAGCCGCCAGCGTGGGCTTCAGGCCCACCATGCCCACAACGGCCGTGATGACGCAGTCGGCTTCCTCCATGGTCGCCGCCTCGATCAGGCCCGCCTCACCGTATGAGACCCGGGTGGGCAGATCGGAGATCATGCCCTTCAGGGCCTGAGCCGCTTCTTCCGTAGCCATAACAGCGAGGTCCGGCCGGAACCGGCGGCACTGCTCCGCCATCCGCTCCACGCCGGTACCGGCCGTCAGGGCCGCCACCTTCACATCGGGCAGACGGCTGATAATGTCCAGGCTCTGCCGGCCGATGGAGCCGGTGGAGCCCAAAATACTGATACATTTCATCATAAGCTTACACCGCCACAGGGATCAGAAGCATCAGCGCTTCCATCAGGGGGGCCACCAGCATCATGGAGTCGAAACGGTCCAGAATGCCGCCATGGCCGGGGATCAGATTGCCGTAGTCCTTGATGCCGGTCTGGCGCTTGACCACGGAGAAGCACAGATCACCCATGATGCCAACCAGGCTTCCGCCCAGGCCATAGATGATCGCGTACAGATAATTGACGCTGAAATTCAGATTCTCAAAGGGCAGGTCCAGCACGATCGTGTAGATGATCATGGCCACGATGGCGCAGATCACGCCGCCCACGGCGCCCTCGATGGTCTTATGAGGGCTGATGACGGGGGCCAGCTTATGGGCGCCGAAGAAGCGACCGGCGAAATAAGCGCCCGCGTCGGAGGCAAAAGCCACGATGAAGGGGATCAGCACCAGATACTTGCCCAGCTTCATGACGTGGATGCGGATCAGGCTGCTCAGCAGCAGCGGCACCAGCACACCCGCCACAAAGCACATGCAGATCTTATCGAAGGTGACCTTCACATGGGACATCATCATCTCCGCGAACAGCAGCATGGTAAAGGCCATCAGGCCCAGCAGGCCCCAGGCGTGCTCCGCGCCCAGATAGCTCCAGATGGAAATGGCGAAAGCCATCACGGCGGAATAAACGACCAGCCGGGCATGGCGGACCAGGTCTGTCCGGTACAGCAGCTCGTAGGCAGCGATGGCCAGCATCGCGCCCCAGATGATCGCGGTCACGATCTTCGGCGCCGCCAGCAGGATCACCAGCAGGATGGGGATCAGCACCGCGGCTGTAATCACTCTTGTCTTCATTTCTCTTTATACGCCTCCAAAACGGCGGTTACGCCGGTGATATTCCGCGATGGCCTCGTCCAGATCCGCGGGACCAAAGTCGGGCCACAGTACATTCATAAACACAAATTCCGAATAGGCGGACTGCCACAGCAGGAAATTGCTGATCCGCTTTTCACCGGAGGGCCGGATGATCAGCTCCGGGTCCGGCACATCCGCGGAGTAAAGATAGGAAGAGAGCAGCTCTTCCGTCAGCTCCTCCGGCTGACGTTTCCCCTCCACCACATCAGCTGCGAAGGCTTTCGCGGCGTGGACGATCTCATCCCGTCCGCCGTAGTTCAGGCAGAAATTCACCTGCACCTCATGGTATTGGGAGGACCGCTCCTCCGCCTCCCGGCAGAGCTTCCGCAGCTCCGGGCTCAGCCGGCTCAGATCGCCGAAGAACCGGAAGGTGACGGCGTTCTTCTCCATATCCCGCAGGGCTTCCTCCAGGTACCGGGCCAGCAGCTTCATGATGCCGGCCACTTCCTCCTGGCTTCGCTTCCAGTTTTCGGTGGAGAAGGCGTAGACCGTCAGATATTTGACGCCCAGGGTACGGCAGTAATTAGCGATACGGCGGAATGCCTCACCGCCGGCCTTATGTCCGGCCGTCCGGGGCAGTCCCCGGTTCTTGGCCCATCGGCCGTTGCCGTCCATGATGATGGCAATATGCTCCGGCGCGGGGAGCTTCTCAGTTTCAGAAAATGCCAAGAAAAGCACCTCTTTCTATTTGTTACTGCAAAATAATAGCGTGTCATTCCGAGGAAGGACGAAGCCCGGCGTGGGAATCCCCAAAGGCTGCATGAAACCTCAGGGGATTGCCACGCCAGTGTGCGCACTGGCTCGCAATGACACGATTATTGGGGGCGCACCGAAAATCAGATCGCCATCAGTTCCTTTTCCTTGGCCGCGGTCGCTTCGTCCACCTTCTTGATGTACTTATCCAGCAGGTCCTGCAGATCCTTCTCGGCCTTCTTCTGGTCATCCTCGGTGATCTCGCTGTTCTTCTTCAGCTTCTTGACATAGTCCATGCCGTCACGGCGGATGTTGCGCATGGCGACCTTGGCCTCTTCGGCGTACTTCTTGACCTGCTTGGTCAGCTCCTTACGGCGCTCCTCCGTCAGCTGGGGGAAGACCAGGCGGATGACCTTGCCGTCGTTCTGGGGATTGATGCCCAGGTCGGACATCTGGATGGCCTTGGCGATGTCCTTGAGCAGCTTGGAATCCCAGGGAGAGATGACCAGAGTGCGGGCATCGGGGGAAGAAATGGTGGCAACGCCGTTCAGGGGCGTCTCACTGCCATAATATTCCACGGTGATCCGGTCCAGAACCTTGGCGTTGGCGCGGCCGGCACGGACAGCGCCGAACTCCTCCTGCAGGTGGTCCAGAGCTCTATCCATTCTTCTGCTGTGGTCCTTAAAATCGACTGCCATAATTTGTAGTCCTCCTAATTAAAAGTTGTTTTTTACGGTGGTTCCGATCTCTTCTCCGCGAACCACGCGGACAATGCTGTTTTCCTCATCCAGGCCGAAGCAGACCATGGTCATATCATTGTCCATAGCCAGGGCCATGGCGGTGATGTCGGTGGCCTTCAGGTTCTTGGCCAGGGCCTCGTTATAGGTCAGCTGGGTATACTTGACGGCGTCCGGATCCTTATTGGGGTCGGCGGAATAGATGGCATCCACGTTCTTCGCCATCAGGATGGCGTCCGCCTCGATCTCCACGCCCCGCAGGACAGCGCCGGTGTCGGTGGAGAAATAGGGATTGCCGGTACCGGCGGCAAACAGAACGACCTTGCCCTCGTTCAGGTACCGCTCCGCGGTATCCCGGGTGAAGTACTCGGCGAACTTGTGCATCTCCACAGCGGTGAGCACCCGGGCGTCGATGCCGTGCTGGCCCAGGACGTCCGCCACTGCGATGGCGTTCATGACGGTAGCCAGCATACCCATGGCGTCGCCGTGGGAGCGCTGGAGCTTGCCCGCGCCGTTCTTGACGCCGCGCCAGAAGTTGCCGCCGCCGATGACCAGACCCACCTGGACGCCCATATCCACGCATTCCTTGATGGAAGCGCAGACATTATGCAAAATCTGAAAGTCCAGACCGTGGCCTTCGCTGCCGGCCAGGGCTTCGCCGCTGACCTTCAGCAGGATTCTTTTGTATTTGATTTCGGACACAGTGATTCCTCTCCTTCTTTTTTATCTTCCCCTATTTTATAATAAGACAGCCAAATTGACAACCATAATTTTTAGATTTGTTGATTTGTTTTCAGTTTTTTCATGATTCCTTCCCGGCCAGCCGGTGTGGGTCGTCAAAATTTAACAAGAATCACGCCGGAAACGCAGTTGGAATTTTATTGGAGGACCCTGAATTTGTTTTTGTTTTCTGTTGCAAATCCTCTGCCTTTCGGTTATAATGAACCAATATTGAAATAAACAAGAGAGGATGTATGAAGATGGCTGAAATGACTGAAAGCAAAAACTTCATCCAGAGCTTTATTGAAGAGGATATCGGCCCCGGCGGCCAGTACGAGGGCATGACCGTCCACACCCGTTTTCCCCCCGAGCCCAACGGCTACCTGCACATCGGCCACTGCAAGGCCCTGACCATCGACTTCGGCACAGCTGAGAAGTTCGGCGGCCTGTGCAACCTGCGTATGGACGACACCAACCCCACCAAGGAAGATGTGGAGTTCGTAGAGGCCATCCAGGAGGACATCCACTGGCTGGGCTTTGACTGGGGCGACCGTTTCTTCTATGGCTCCGACTATTTCGAGAAGGACTACGAGTACGCCGTAGAGCTGATCAAGAAGGGCCTGGCCTACGTCTGCGAGCTGACCCCCGAGCAGTTCAAGGAGTACCGCGGCGATACCGAGACCCCCGCAAAGTCCCCCTGGCGTGACCGTCCCATCGAGGAGAGCCTGGACCTGTTCGCGCGGATGCGGGCCGGCGAATTTGAGGACAACAAGTACACCCTGAGAGCCAAGATCGACCTGGCCTCCGGCAACTTCAACATGCGTGACCCCGTCATTTACCGCATCCGCCATATGCACCATCACCGCCAGGGCGACAAGTGGTGCATCTACCCCATGTACGACTTTGCCCACCCCATCCAGGACGCCCTGGAGGGCATCACCCATTCCCTGTGCTCTCTGGAGTTCGAGAACCACCGTCCCCTGTACAACTGGGTGGTGGAGAATGTCTCCGTGCCCCATAAGCCCCGCCAGATCGAGTTCGCCCGCCTGGGCATCGACCACACGGTGCTGTCCAAGCGGAAGCTGAGAGCACTGATCGAGGGCGGCTACGTCGCCGGCTGGGACGATCCCCGGATGCCCACCCTCTGCGGCCTGCGCCGCCGGGGCTACACCCCCAAGTCTATCCGCAACTTCTGCGAGCGGGTCGGCGTGGCAAAGAGCCCCAACACCATCGACTACGGCTTCCTGGAAAGCTGCCTGCGGGAGGACCTGAACGAGACCGCCACCCGTGTTATGGCCGTCGTGAAGCCCGTGAAGCTGACCATCACCAACTATCCCGAGGGCCAGAGCGAGACCTTCCAGGTGGAGAACAACCCCGTGGTGGAGGGCTCCGGCACCCATGATGTGACCTTCTCCCGGAATCTGTGGATCGAGGCCGACGACTTCATGGAGACCCCCATTCCCAAGTACAAGCGT
Source organism: Oscillospiraceae bacterium (assembly GCA_017473225.1). Lineage (GTDB taxonomy): Bacteria > Bacillota > Clostridia > Oscillospirales > Oscillospiraceae > Faecousia. Next base: position 67,331 of record JAFUMG010000043.1, read on the forward strand.
CTGACCCCCAACGGCCCCGAGTGCCGCCTGAAGGGCGCCTATCTCATCACCTGCACCGGCTGCGTCAAGGACGAGGACGGCAATGTCATCGAAGTTCTGGCCACCTATGATCCCGAGTCCAAGGGCGGCAACCCCGCCGACGGCCGCAAGGTCAAGGGCGCGACCATCCACTGGGTGGACGCCGCCACCTGCGTGGACGCTGAGGTCCGTCAGTACGCCAACCTCTTCGACGCTCCCGACCCCGACGCTTCCGGCAAGGATTTCATCGCCTGCCTGAATCCCAACTCCCTGGAAGTGCTCACCGGCTGCAAGGTCGAAGCATTCCTGAAGGACGCCAAGGCTCCCGCTTCCTATCAGTTCATGCGAATCGGCTACTTCTGCCCCGATTCCAAGGACTGCGCCCCCGGCCATCTGGTCTTCAACCGCTCCGTCAGCCTGAAGGACAGCTATAAGCCCGGTAAGTAAATAATTGATCCCGCTGCGAATCAACCGCAGCGGGATTTTTTATGGCATTTTCTTGTAGGGACCGGCCTCCGGACGGTCCTGTTTCTTATACTATTTTCAAATTGATCTTCATATTAAAAACTTCAATCCTTCGGCTTAAAGTTTTTAATTGAATATCAGTATTATTCATTCGCGCAGATCTTCACCCCGCCGGGGAATTCGACGTAATCCACCTGATCCAACGGCACCGGAGTGTCAAAGCTGAAGGTATGCCGGACCGTCAGTGTATCCAGGTCCATGCTGGCAGTGCTGAACCGAGCGGCCATAGCCGTTCCGTCCTTCAAAACCACTGTCACCGGGTCCACCTTCAAGCCTTCCCCGTACACATAGGTGCAGGTGGCACTGAGGGTACGCAGCACCAGCGAGGTCATAGATACCTCCACTGTTTTATCCGGGACGCTCGAGTTTTCCAAATAGGTCTGTGCCTGAATTGTAACAGGCTCCGTCAGCAGCGTCAGCTCCTGCAAACCCGCATTCTCCTCAGGGAGGGTGAACGCAAAGACCCACTCCCCCTCCGCCAGAATTTTATCCGATTCCCGGTCCGTGCCATTGGACTCCATCAGCTTGCCCAGCGTCAGGGTCCAGACCGCACCAGGCTCGCAGTTGGCAACATTATTTCCGCTGATCTCCAGCAGCATCGGCGCCACATTGTCGGTGGTATCCTCATCATCCGCATAGTCCCAGCCGGCGCTGGTAACACCGACCAGATGATCCTCCACGGGCTTCTGAGGGATGTCGACGTCGATCCCTCTGAAATAATAATACTTCCCATCCAGCACCCTTCCATCCAGAGCAGTGGCTGTCAACTTCAGATAAGTGTCCATGCCGTCACTGACCACGCTTTCCAACGTGACGGTATAGCCGCAGTCGGTGACGCTCTGGCCGATCTCCAGGATGCTCTCTTCCAGCACCGCCAGCTGGTCCTCGGAGAGATGGTCATTGTTCTGCGCGGCAAAATAGTTCTGGAACCAGCCGCCGTAATTGTAGGCCGCCACCGAAGTCAGTGCCAGCGCCGCGATCACCGCCGCGGCCGCCAGCACCCGGAATCCGATGCGCCTGTGCTTTGTTTCCTTTTTTGTGATCTTGCTCATAGTCAGCTCCTCGATTCGTCGGTACGACAGGGGCGCACTATATTCGATCTCCACATCTGTGACCTCCAGGTCATCCAGCAGGTCCGATACTTTTCGTTTCATACTCCCCACCTCGTCAGCAATTCCTTCAGCCGTCCCCGGCCCCGCCGCAGCTTGGTCTTGACGGTTGATTCGTTCAGGTCCATGTACGATGCGATCTCCCGGACGGTCTGGGCGTAGTAGTAATGTCGCAGGAAGACCTCCCGGTCCGGCTGGGGCAGAGACTCCACCGCCCGGCGCACCTGGGCCGCTTCCTCCGCCCGCTGGGCATCTTCCTCCGGGCTGTCCGCGCCGGGCAGTTCCAGCACGTCCTCCTCCAGGGGCAGCTCCCGGCCCATCCGCCGGAGCCTGTTCTTCGCCTTGTTCCGGGCAACGGCCCCCAGCCAGGCCTTCACGCTTCCCGGCCGCAGGTCCTCCGCCTGCTCCCAGGCCGCCAGGAACACGTCGGAGACCACCTCCTCCGCGTCCTCCGCCGGCATAGCGGAGCGCAGGATGTTCCAGACCACGGCAGAGACATAGGGAATGTAGCGCTCCATCAGCGCCTGCAATCCCGCCGGGTCCCCCTTTTTCAGTTTTCGAAGAATCCATTCATCTGTCATCGTATGTTACCTCTTTGGTGAAAGCTGCTTTCACCAATCATATCACAGGAGCCAGGGGTTTGGTTTCACATTTGGCAAAAAAATATTCTTTCGTAGGGACCGGCCTCCGGACGGTCCGATCCGTATTTTCACTGCCTGCACCAACAGACCGTCGGGGACGCCGGTCCCTACTTATTTGCGAATAATTCGCAAAGTACGCTTGACATATTTTGCAAAGTATGCTATGCTTTATTTGCAAAGTTAACTTAGCATCTGCCGACCATGGACGCATGGGTGGCAGAAAAAGGAGAACCCAATGAAAACAAGAATTCGTGAACTGCGCAAGGCCCGGAAGCTCTCGCAGGAGGAGCTGGCGGATGCCGTGGGCACCACCCGGCAGACCATCACCTCCATCGAGGTAGGCAAGTATACCGCTTCCCTTCCCCTGGCCTATAAGATCGCCCATTACTTCGGGCTCACCATCGAGGAAGTCTTTGACTTTTCGGATCTGGAGGATTGATTTATGAAAGAATATCGTGAAAAACTGAAGATCAATGCTGTTGTCACGGCTGTTTGCTGCTGTATCCTTGCGGTTTTTTTGTATTTTGGCTGTTGTCAGTGAATTTGTAACGCCCATTCTTCCCACACCCCGCGGCGACAGCCACTGGCAGAGCATGTGGCGCGGCTTCATTTCCGGCGCGACCTTCGCGGTGCTGGCAATGATGATCTATAGCTTGGCTCGTAGCATCCACGCGCTTCGCAGCGAAGAAGCCTTGAAAAAGCTCTATGTCAAGGAGCACGACGAGCGTATGATCAAAATCTGGACTTATGCCCGGGCAGCAGCCTATCAGGTTTACCTGATCCTCGGCATTGTTGCCGTGGTGGTAGCCGGCTATTTCAGCATGGTCGTCAGTATGACGATCCTTGGATGCATTTTCTTCAGCTCCGTCCTGGGCCTGCTCCTGAAGCTCTACTACAGCAAAAAGTTCTGAGAGAATAATGTGTGGTTCAAATTGTAGTTTATCTGTCAGTTGTCTGCCGCACCCAAAGGCCCCCTTGTGTAAAGGGGGCTGGCTCGGCGATAGCCGAGACTGGGGGATTGTGCAGCAGAAGTCTGGAACAACCACCAGCATTTCGGCGAATTCGTACTG